>JAIRQE010000014.1 GCA_031256725.1 Propionibacteriaceae bacterium | reverse complement strand
TCACACCGAATATAGACACCATCATCCACCCCTCCCATATATCAGGTACTAACCTGAACTCTCCACCAAACCCACACCACCTGTCAACACCCATCCCACATACCGAAACAAACAACGCCCTTGTTTAATGATATCTGCTGTTCTGGTGGGCAACCACCCACCACAACCCACAAGCGAAAAACAGTGACGGCGTAAAACTCCTTGAAGGATTCCAACTGGAGATACTTGTGAGAAGCTGTGACGGGGACGACTTCAAGCAGTGAATGTGAGGTTGACTAAAAGGGTTTCAAGATGGGTACGGGAGGCAGGATCGGTCGTGAGTGAGATGGCTTTGGTGAAGCTCTCTTCGGCCTGGGGTGCCTTTCCAAGCCGAGTGAAAAGATGACCCCGAAGAACCCAATATGGTTGGAACCTTTGAACAGCCTCATTGTCGAGACTCTCCACATATCTCAGTGCTTCTTCAGGACGACCATTGTTCATCACAACAGCACCATAGGAGATTTGCGCGCCCAAAATAGGTGACAGACCAACAAGACCTGCATAAAGTTTCTCCACCGCATCCCAGTTTGTAGTCCCTGTACGTCCTCGCTCACAGTGAGCCGATTGAATTGCTGCTTCCAACTGAAAACGCCCCACAGAACCCAGACTCGCAGCCTTCGCAAGATAACCTTCTCCACGGAAAATGAGGGTACGATCCCAGGTCGACGTATCCTGGTCAGCCAAAGGAATGTATGCCCCCTTAGGATCGCGCGAACTCACCTGCCGGGCCATGGATAGACAGATGAGAGCAGCAAGACCCTGGGCTTCGGCTTCACCTGAAAGCAGCTCGGCAACAGTACACGCTAGATACAGCGCCTCTCCCGCCAATGATTCATGAACCTCCAAGCCAGCCGGGAGAGGATACCCAGCAGAATAGGCCCCATAGATAGCCTCAAGTACAGCGTCCAAACGTTCCGGCATCTCACGACGATCCGGGATCTTGAAGGGAATCTGGGTTTCCTTGATACGACGTTTGGCTCGTACCAATCTTTGGGCGATGGTTGCCTCGGGTACAAGAAAAGCTTGGCCGATGTCTTTGGCCTCAAGTCCGAGGATGGTTTGAAGAATGAGGGCTGTTCTGACATTTGCGCTCACAGCAGGATGAGCACAGGCGAACATCAGGGAGAGGCGTTTATCTGGGATGACATCTGGATCGACCTCGGCTAGTACCACTTCAGGATCGACGGTGAGGGGTTGTGAGGTACGCGCAGAAGCGGAACGTACGTCATCACGATGCTTGTTTCGGGCAACTGTGATCAGCCAACTCTCCGGGTTGTCGGGTACCCCCTTGGTTGGCCAGACCTCTAGTGCGCGAGCGAGCGCCTCAGCAAGTACGTCCTCTGCAAGGACGATATCGGAGGTTGAGGAGGCAAGGATCGCGAGAAGGCGACCGTAGGAGGCCCGTACCGTTTCCTCAATACGGGCCTCAACATCGGATCTGGTGGTCACAGAGCAGATGGGCGAATCTCGATGATGCCGAATCTCGCTACAGGGCACTTTTCAGCCCAGGCGATGGCTGCATCAAGATCTGCTACTTCGATGACGAAGTAGCCACCAAGCTGTTCCTTCGTGTCGGCGTAGGGGCCATCCTCGACCTCAAGGGTACCGGAGCGCAATGTGACCGTTGTCCCTTCTGAGGAGGGCTTCAGGTAGTCGGTTGCGACGAAGACTCCAGCCTCGTTGAGTGCCTGGATATAGGCTGCATACCCAGCATTGATGCCCGCCCAGTCCTCCTCAGTGAGTTGACCGAAGGTGGATTCATCGTTGTAGAGCATTAACGTGTACTTCATAAGGGATTCCTTCCGTTAAGCAGACCCGTCGCGAGACGGACCTGCAATCTGTCAGCGGGGTTACACTGAGGTCCTTTCACCATCTCACAACCCCCTTTGTATCTATGACGAATGAGGAAGTTCCCAATCGACATCGTTTGGAATTTCCTTCACAGTGCGTCGAAAAGGAAACTATCAGCCACCCCCCCGGTCGCAACCTGGTTTGGCGGTTTTATTGTTTTTTATGATTTTAGTTTTTATGACACTTCTACATGGATGTCGATTGAGCTCAGGTTCATTCGTCATCAAGGTAGAACCATGGTGCTTCACGATGGCATCAGGCTTCGCTAGTACTGTCTATTGACCGCACTAGACACCGAACGAGCCAGTTTGAAAGGAAGTCTTGTTCATGTTTTATATCGCAGCAGCAATTGGCGCACTCGTCTCCTTTGTCCTTGGGTGCCTGTGGTACACCATATTGTTTGGCAAACAGTGGCAGAAGTACATGGGCTACTCCGATGAGGAAGCCAAAGCCATTTTCGCCCCTAAGCGAATCCTGAGTGCAGTACTGTGCGAATGGTTTGCAGCAGCTTGCCTCACAGGTATCCTCTTCAACCTTCCCATGAGCCCATGGATTGGGGCCGTCATGGCCTCTGTCTTCGTCATCTTCACCTGCGCCAAGCAAGGAATCTTTGACGGCAAGAGGCCAGCCCTGATCCTTATCAACAGCGGGTACCTTCTCCTCAGCGTAGCCATCATCGCCACAAGCGTGTTCCTCTTCCTGAGGTAACCACGCTCGGATCATTCATCCTGGACCACTGAAAGGTTTGGTCGGCCTGCGTGAAGGCCAACCAGCCACAGTCCAAGAAAATGAAAACCAGCCCCCGACCCTCCATGGCACTGACTCAAAACCTAAGAAGTGGATTAGTGCACAAGACTGTGGAGAGGGTGAGACACATCTGTTCTGGGACGTTTACCCGAGCGGAGGAGTTGCTTCCGAATGGAAGCAACTTCGTGAGCGTGTCCAGAATAGATGTGTCTCACCCTCTGCGCACACCAACCACAAGCAACCAAAATACGATGCATCCCATATCATTGAGTCATGCCGATAACCGACTCCTTTGACCCGATCACCCCCGAGGTGATCTCCGCTGCTCAGATGATCAAACCTATCGAGGGTTTTCCTGAGACGATGATCGTAACCTTTCAGCCGTACACCTTCTCGGTTCTGCTTCAACAGTTTCAAGCAAAGCCCCTAGCCAGCTTGAACTTGGAGGAGGATCATGACACGACTTCGCTGGCAGGGCAGGCCTTCAGTTTTGAGTACAAGGGGAGCAGTCTGGGGGCCTGTCTCTCGCCTGTTGGCGCTCCCACAACTGTGGCGACTTTGGAGAAGGCTGTCGCCTTTGGGGTGAAGAAGTTCGTTGTTTTCGGTACCTGTGGGACTCTTGTACCCAACCTTGACACTGGTGGAGTCATTATTCCCACACAGGCCTACCGCGATGAGGGTACGAGCTACCACTACGCTGAGGCGAGTGACTTCATCGACATCTCAACGGCCACGAAGACTTCCGAGATCCTGACTGAGATGGGTATCCCACATACGCTCGGCAAGGTGTGGACCACGGATGCTTTCTTCCGCGAGACCCAGGCGAACCTGTCTAAGCGGATTGAAGCCGGTTGTATTGCAGTGGACATGGAGGCCTCCGCGATAGCGGCTTTCGCGCAATTCCGTGGTGTCGATGTTCACCACTTCATTTATGCAGCAGACCATCTTGGAGACGAAACCTGGGACCCGCGCATCCTGGGTACCCTTGGCTCGGAACCGCGAGCACGGTACCTGCGTCTTGCTGCTGAGATTTCTCTACGATTGGGTACCTCATGAGGATTGTGGCACAGCGTGCAACCTATGGCCAGGTCGTTGTTGATGGTGAGGTTGTGGGGCAACTCCCCTCACCTGGACTGGTTCTCCTGGTCGGTATCACCCATGATGACACCCTCGCCACAGCCGAGAAACTCGCCACCAAGATCTGGGGGCTACGAATCCTTGACGGTATGGAAGGTATCACCCCTGAAGCGTGGAGCCGTGGAGACCTGTCGTGTTCCGATGTGGATGCTCCCCTGCTGGTCATCAGCCAATTCACTCTCTACGCGGACACTCGCAAGGGACGGCGACCCTCCTGGGAGGCTGCCGCAAAATCCGATGTTGCTCTGCCTATTTTCAATCACTTTGTTGACCACCTTCGTACCCTGGGAGCCCACGTGGAGACGGGGAGGTTCGGGGCCTGGATGGAGGTCAGTCTGACCAACTCTGGCCCTGTGACAATCATCATCGAATCCTGACCTAACCCCTCACCTTGCTTGACTGATGGGTGGTGGGTCCTTTATGCTTTCTATGTACTTAGTTAGCCTCACTAATTAAATGCATCACCTGGAACCTGAGGAGGTGTACTGATGACACAAACCGCATCCCTATCCCTGGCCGATTTTGAAACCGGGTTGAATGATCTCCTTGTGGACACCTTTGACACGATTTTGAAGTACGAAACCTCAGCGCTCAAGACATTACTGGGAACCACCCTCACCATCGGCGAAGCCCACATGATCGACTGCATCGCTCGCCTCGGGGAAAAGGTGAAGGTGACTGTGAGCCAGATCGCCACACAGATGCAGATTGCTGTGCCCACGGCCACCATCGCCATCAAAAAGATGGAGCAGAAGGGGTACATTCTCAAGAAGCCCTCGGACACCGATGGCCGAAGTGTATGGATCGAACTCACCGAGTCGGGGAAACTCATCGACCGGGCCCACACCATCTTCCATCAGCGGATGGTACGCAATGTCTCCAGTCAATTCGCGCCCGAGGAACGAAGCCTCCTTCTCGAAGTGATCTCCAGACTCAACCAGTTCTTCGTACGCGAAACCCAGGCGGTACAGTGACCATCAAAATCCTTGGGACCGGAATCGGCATACCAAGCCGACGTGTGTCCAATGACGAACTCGCCCACATCATGGGTATCGATACCACTGATGAGTGGATCCAGACGATGACCGGCATCAGTCATCGCAATATTTGTACCACTGAAACCCTTGTTGACTTGGCTAATCAAGCAGCCGCCTCAGCATTGAAAAACTCCTCGATCCACCCCACACAGATAGATTACATCCTTGGTGCAACGATGGGTTGTGAGACCTCCACCCCCTCCCTGGCCTCGCATGTCGCTGACCATATTGGGGCTACAGCCCCCTCTGTTGACCTCAATGCTGCCTGTGTGGGGTTCCTCTACTGTCTCGATTATGCCTCGGCATTGATTGCGACCGGTCGAGCTACGACTGTACTCATTGTCACTGGTGAACGTATGTCCTCCCATGTCGACTGGTCGGATCGACGCACATGTATCCTCTTCGGTGATGGTGCTGCAGCCGTCGTGGTCACCAAGGGTCAGGGCTTGAAGTACATCAACCTTCAGACCCGCCCAGACATGGATGTCATCACCATGAAACGCAAGATGAGTGGTACGAACCCACTCGCCACCCCCGATGAGGCAACTCCGATATTCCTTGATGGCCAGAAGGTGTTCAAGTACGCCGTCTCACTGATGGAAGAAGAAATCATCACAGCCCTCAACACCCTCGGATGGCACGCTGACGAGATCGACCACTAT
Source organism: Propionibacteriaceae bacterium (assembly GCA_031256725.1). Lineage (GTDB taxonomy): Bacteria > Actinomycetota > Actinomycetes > Propionibacteriales > Propionibacteriaceae > WQYJ01. Next base: position 53,548 of record JAIRQE010000014.1, on the reverse strand, counting down.
CTGATTCACCAGGCGAATCGCAGGATCATCGACTTCGCCATCTCTCGACTGGAGTTGAGTCCAGAGAAGTTCCCCATGAACATTGCTGAGTACGGCAATATGTCGGCTGTCAGCATCCCCGCCCTCCTCCATGAGTTGAGGATGGCTCACTCAATCCAACCAGGGCAGAAACTTCTGCTCTGTGCTTTCGGGGCAGGAATGACCTGCGGAAGCAGCGTAATCGAATGGGAATAACCCCAAGAAAGAAAAGGAAATACCATGCTCGAGGACATCGTTGAAGTTATCAAGGAATACAAGAATGATTCCACACTGACCATCACCCCTGAGACGACATTCGCATCCCTGGATCTCGATTCCCTGGAATCGGTCGAACTCGTCATGAAGATCGAAGAGAAGCTGGGCGTATCCATTGATATGAACGGCGAAATCACCTGTGTAAACGATGTGTTGACCGTTCTAGAGACTGCCAACTAATCATGATCTCCTCACCGATCTGTGATCTCCTGGGGATCAAGTACCCCATTTTTCAAGGGGCAATGGCTTGGATCTCCGATGCCAAGCTTGCTGCGGCGGTGTCGAATGCCGGAGGGCTCGGCATCATCGCTGCCGGCCACGCACCTGCGTCGGTTGTACAAGAGCAGATCCGCACAGCCAAAACACTGACTGACAAGCCTTTTGGTGTCAATGTCATGCTCATGAGCCCCTCAGTTACAGAGGTCGCTCAGATGGTGGCTGAGGAGAAGGTACCCGTCATCACCACTGGTGCTGGCTCCCCCGCTCCCTACATGAAGGCCTGGCATGAGGCCGGTTCCCTCGTGATCCCAGTCGTACCCTCATCTGGGATCGCAAAGGTCGTGGAACGCCTGGGTGCTGCTGCAGTGGTGGCCGAAGGCGGTGAAAGTGGAGGTCACATCGGTGACCTCACTACTATGGCTTTGGTTCCGCAGGTTTCTGACGCTGTCACTATCCCTGTACTCGCTGCTGGCGGGATCGGCGACGGTCGCGGGTTCGCCGCAGCCCTGATGCTCGGAGCCTCAGGGGTACAAATGGGAACACGATTCCTGGTCGCCAAAGAATGCTCCATCCACCAGCATTACAAGGACAGAATCCTCGCTGCCAAAGACATCGACACGATCTCCACAGGCAAACGCTTGGGTCATCCTGTACGCTCCCTCAAGTCCCCCTTCTCACGAGCCTTCTTTGAGAAAGAGTACGACGCAACTGTGTCGAATGAGGAACTGGAGAAGCTTGGCGAAGGTGCTCTTCGTTTAGCTGCTCAAGATGGTGACGAAGACAAGGGCTGTTTCATGGCAGGCCAGATTGCAGGACTCATCGCTGCTGAGCAGAGTGCTGAAGAAATCATCACTGATGTCATCACTGAGGCTGAGGCCATTCTTAGGAAAGCACCTCAGTGGGTCGCATAGCTCTCGTTTTCGCTGGCCAGGGTGCTCAAGCAGTGGGAATGGGCCAGGATCTTTATGAAGCATCCCCTGCTGCTCGTCGAGTCTTCAATGAGGCTGAGGCTGTACGTCCAGGTGTGAGGGTCCTGTGTTTTGAGGGGCCCAAGGAGAACCTCAATATCACCGCCAATACCCAGCCATGTTTGTACACAGTCGATATGGCGTGCGTGGCAGCCTTGGAAGAGTCCCTCGGCTACTTTGCGTTCACTCACATGATGTCGGGCGCTGCAGGATTCTCACTTGGCGAGGTTGCAGCTGCTTGCCAGGTTGGGTACATGACCCTCACCCAAGGTTTCCAGTTCGTATGTCGCAGAGCTGAGGCCATGCATCGCGCAGGGGAAGAAAATCCAGGGGTGATGTTTGCCATTCTTAAGCTAAATGTTGCCCAGATCGAGGATCTAGCTCACTGTTGCGGTGGGGTGTACCCAGTGAACTACAACTCCCCCGTACAAACTGTTGTTGCCTGTAGTCCTGACCGTGCAGACGACCTCACCAAGGCCGTGAATGAGGCGGGTGGCAAGGCGCTCAAACTGCCTGTGAGCGGAGCCTTTCACTCCCCGCTGATGGACGTAGCATCAGCCGAACTCACCAGTATTGTGGCCGAGATGAGCTTCGGGGAAGGGCTGATGCCGTTGTACTCGAATATGACGGGGATGCCTTATGGGGATCCCCAGGAACTCTTGGCCCGCCAGGTGAATCATCCCGTGCAGTGGACTCAGACAGTCGAGAACATGGTTGCTGATGGGTTCGATACTTTTATTGAGATTGGGCCAGGGCAGACCCTGTCGAAGCTCATTGGCCAGATTAATGGGGATGTACGTACCCTCAGTGTTCGTGATTGTGCCTCACTGAATCAGACAGTTGAGTACTTGGGTGGAATGGAGAGTGTGGATGCTTAAGAATCGTACGGCTGTGGTTACGGGTGGATCCCGTGGAATTGGCAGAGCCATTGCCCTCGAATTAGCGTGTCATGGGGCCAACGTTGCCATCGTTTATGCTGGTCAAGCTGAAGCGGCTGCCCAGGTGGCTCGCGAAGTCGAAGCACTCGGGAGTAAGGCATGGACCTACCAATGCGATGTCTCCGATTGGACTCAAACCCAATCCACCTGTGAGCAGATCATTGTTGATTGTGGCACGGTCGACATCCTCGTCAACAATGCGGGAATCGTCAAAGACAATCTGATGTTGAGGATGAGTGAGGAAGACTTCGATCAGGTGATGGACGTCAACCTTAAAGGCAGCTTCGCTATGACACGACATCTGACTCGAACCCTGTTGTCCTCACCCCACGCCAGGATCATCAACATCTCCTCAGTGGTCGCACTCATGGGGAATCCTGGGCAAGCCAATTACACTGCCGCGAAGGCGGGACTCATAGGTTTCACCAAATCCATTGCGCGTGAATATGCGTCGCGCGGAGTCACCTGCAATGTGATCGCACCGGGGTTCATCACCACGGATATGACTGCGAAGCTTCCCCAAGCCGCCATGGACAAGCTGCTGGGGTTAGTACCACTGAAGAGGGTTGGCGAACCGAAAGACATTGCCCATGCTGTACTCTTCCTGGCCTCCGATATGGGCCGGTATATCACCGGCCAGGTGCTCCAGGTTGACGGCGGAATGCGCATCTAGGTCTGCAAGCGGAAAGAATCATCATGAGACGAGTAGTAGTAACAGGGATGGGATGTGTTTCCCCCATCGGTTTGAATGTGAAGTCCACCTGGGAGTCGATGGTGGCTGGTCGCCACGGTATTGGACCCATCACACGATTCGACCCCTCCGATGGGAAGGTTGCTCTCGCAGCCGAGGTCAAAGACTTCAGTCCAGAGGGCTGCATGGAGGCCAGCGAGGCCCGAAAGACCGACCTCTATGCACACTATGCGATCGCTGCGGCCGTGGAAGCCATGGAGGATTCCGGGCTCGCTGGGAAGGTGGATCCCTATCGACTGGGTTGCTATGTCGGCTCAGGGATCGGTGGGATTTCGACCATGATCAAAGAAACCACTGTCATGGTTGATCGTGGACCCACACGGATCTCGCCCTTCTTCGTACCCATGATGATTGGGAATATGGCTTCGGCACTCATCGCGATACGCTATGGCGCCCAGGGGCCGAATCTTCCCGTTGTGACCGCCTGCAGTACGGGTACCAATGCCCTCGGTGAAGCCTTCCGTACCATCAAATATGGTCACGCCGACGCCATCATCGCTGGAGGTGCCGAGGCAACCATCAACCCTCTCGCTATCGGCGGTTTCGCCAACTGTATGGCTCTCAACACGACGACCGACCCTGATCGCGCCTCGATCCCCTTCGATGCTGAGCGTGCCGGATTTGTGATCAGTGAGGGTGCTGGGATCCTCGTCCTAGAAGAGCTGACCCACGCGGTTGCTCGTTCAGCCCCGATCTACGCTGAAATCATCGGCTACGGCAACACCTGTGATGCCTATCATATGACTGCCCCCCATGCGGATGCTGAAGGATCGGCTGCAATGATTCGGGCGGCCTTCACGGAGGCTGGTGTCACTGCTGATGAGCGGTTGTACATCAACGCCCATGGTACGTCCACCCCCCTCAATGACAAGACCGAGACCCTCGCCATCAAGAAGGCTCTCGGGGATATGGCCTATCGAATCACTGTGAGCTCCACGAAGTCGATGACCGGCCACATGTTGGGCGCTGCCGGTGGTGTTGAGGCCATCGCCTCCATCATGACCTTGCGTACCGGGGTCATTGCGCCCACAGTTGGTCTGCGTGAGCCCGACCCTGAGTGTGATCTTGATTACGTACCAGGGGTTGCGCGTTCGGCTGACATCGATAAAGCCCTGTCGATCTCCCTTGGTTTCGGTGGACACAATGCCGGGGTACTCTTCCGGTCGATGAACTAAGGACACCCCCATGAATCGCGAAGAAATCAAGGGGGTTCTCCCCCACCGTGAACCAATGTTGCTTGTTGATGAGGCCCATCGCGAATCGGACGAGTCTGTAGGTTCTTATACAGTACGCGGGGATGAGTACTTCCTCCAAGGGCATTTCCCCGGCAATCCTGTGGTACCTGGGGTGATCCTCTGTGAGATGATGGCCCAGTCTGGATGCGTACTCTTCTCAGATGCTCTGGCCGGGAAGACCCCCTACTTCTCCGGACTAGACAAAGTACGTTTCAAGCGCACAGTAGTACCAGGGGATACCGTGGTTTTCCGCTGTCGCGTCACCGCCACCAAGGGCCCCTTCTATTTTCTATCAGGTACAGGGTATGTCGCTGACGAAGTATGCGTCACCGCCGAGATGTCCTTCGCACTAGTGATATAGGCCACTGGTCGAATTGAACTTGTGACACTAGAGCGGCGAGACGGTACAACTCAACCGTAGACTGTAGTGAAAAGAACTCCGGAATCAACGATCCAACGAACATGCCATTCTTGGGTAAACAGGTTTATGGGTACTTCACATAGGAATGAAATCTCGGCTGTCTGATTGGCTTTGATGCATAATTCAACATCATGGAATCCAAGTGGCAAGCGGGCCAGAGGGAACCATGCTTTGTACACGCTCTCTTTCATGGAGAAGAGTAGTCGGTCCCAGGGGATTCTTGGATCGGTGTGAGTGAGGTTTTCGATATGGTTGCGTTCCTGCTCACTGGTTACCCTCCGTAGTACCCCCTCTGGGAGTGGCTCAGCGGGTTCAGCATCAATACCGATAGCACGCAGATCCGATTCGCGGACCAAAGCCGCCGCTGCGTATCCCCTGCAATGGGTCATCGACCCCACGATCCCCTCAGGCCATATCGGGCATCTCTTCTCATCAGTGAGGATAGCCGCCTCGGGTAACCCGAGTTGTACTAATGCTTGTCGAGCACAATCGCGAACAGTGGCGTACTGGATCTGTCTCAATGCGGTGGCCGAGGCGATCACCTCACGTTCCTCAGGCCACAAAGTGTGAGTACCACAGTCCTCACGCGAGTCCACAAGGACCGCCCGCTCCGGCATGATCGTATGTACAGTTTGCACAGGGCCAGACTACCAGCACGTAAAGATATCTCGACCGTCAGCATCGGATGCCATGAATGCTATCTGTCCCTCTGGCGCGAAAACCTGCCACAAACGAACCGGCCCCACCGACACGTGGCGGGCCCCGAAGGACCCGCCACGTTCGTACTGGATGACAGAACTATGCCACTGTCTTGAGTAGTCTTTCCATGAGTTCGCAGGCGGACTCGGGGATGATCGTACCTGGTGGGTAGATCGCCACGGCTCCGTCCTTGTACAACTGGTCATAGTCATCGGGTGGGATGACGCCACCGACGGTGATGAGGATGTCCTCGCCACCGGCCTTGTTGAGTTCCTCACGCAGAGCGGGAACCAACACTAGGTGACCAGCGGCCAGGGAACTCACGCCAACCACATGGACATCGGAGTCGATGGCCTGACGTGCAGCCTCTTCGGGAGTCTGGAACAGGGGGCCCACATCGACGTCCATGCCAAGGTCAGCATAGGCGGTCGAGACGACCTTCTGTCCACGGTCATGACCATCCTGCCCCATCTTGGCGATGAGGATACGGGGGCGACGACCCGTCTTCTCGGCGAACTCTTCAACCAATCCACGGGCCTTCTCCACGATTGGGGTGGACCCAGCTTCAGCGGAATAGACGCCAGAGATCGTACGAATCTGAGCAGTATAACGCCCAAAGGACTTCTCCAAGGCATCCGAGATCTCACCGACGGTTGCCATCTCACGAGCAGCATCGATACTCAACTTCAGCAGGTTGCGGTCAGGATCGGTCGGATCCTGGTTCGCAGCCGCCCATGTCAGCTTCTCCAAGGCAGCCTGGGTTGCCTCTTCGTTGCGCTCGGCCCGCAGTTGAGCCAGCTTGGCGAGTTGCTCTTCGCGTACAGCTTTGTTGTCGACCTTGAGCACATCAGGCAGCTCGTCGTCTTCAACGAGGTACTTGTTGACACCGAGGATCGTCTGCTGACCGGAGTCGATTCGAGCTTGGGTACGAGCCGCTGCCTCTTCGATACGCATCTTGGGGATGCCCGCCTCGATAGCCTTCGCCATACCACCAGCCTGCTCGACCTCTTGGATATGCTCCCAGCCGCGACGGGCCAGGTCATGGGTGAGCTTCTCAACATAAGCTGATCCTGCCCACGGGTCCACCGAGCGGGTCGTACCCGACTCTTGCTGGATGAACAACTGGGTGTTTCGAGCAATACGAGCCGAGAAGTCCGTTGGCAAGGCAATCGCCTCATCAAGAGAGTTCGTGTGCAGCGACTGGGTGTGTCCCTGTGTCGCCGACATCGCCTCAATGCAGGTACGCGCAACGTTGTTGTAGACATCCTGTGCAGTCAGCGACCAACCCGAGGTCTGAGTATGAGCCCTCAAGCTCAGCGACTTCGGATCCTCCGGCTTGAATTGACGTACGAGACGCGCCCACAACAGGCGGGCTGCACGCAGCTTTGCGACCTCCATGAAGAAGTTCGTGCCTGTACCCCAGAAGAAGGACAAGCGTGGCGCGAAGGCATCAACCTTCAGGCCCACAGCCTCACCAGCGCGGATGTACTCCACACCGTCTGCGAGGGTGTACGCCATCTCAAGATCAGCGGTCGCACCGGCCTCCTGCATGTGGTACCCAGAGATCGAAATCGGGTTGTACTTCGGCATATTGGCCGTGGTGTACGCGAAAATCTCCGAGATGATCCTCATTGAGGGTGCAGGTGGATAGATGTAGGTATTGCGGACCATGAACTCTTTGAGGATGTCATTCTGGATCGTCCCATTGAGTTGTGCAGGGGCAACACCTTGTTCCTCAGCGGCCACGATGTAGAGAGCCAAAATGGGCAACACAGCGCCATTCATCGTCATCGACACCGACATCTGATCCAAGGGAATACCAGCGAAAAGCTGACGCATATCGAGGATCGAGTCGATGGCTACACCAGCCATACCGACGTCACCAGTTACACGGGGATTATCCGAATCGTACCCACGGTGTGTGGCCAGGTCGAAGGCCACCGACAAGCCCTTCTGGCCCGCAGCCAGGTTGCGTCGATAGAAGGCATTCGATTCAGCTGCCGTCGAGAAGCCTGCGTACTGGCGGATCGTCCACGGTTGGTTGACGTACATCGTTGGGTACGGCCCACGTAGGTACGGAGGAAGCCCCGGCATGGTCTGGAGGAAGTCCAGCCCGGCAAGATCAACATCGGTGTACAACGGTGGAACCATCACATGTTCGGGGGTCTCCCACAGTTCACCACCGGCGAACCCCTGCCCTGGGGCAGGTGCAGCAGAACCCAGTTCTACAGAATCAAAACGTGGAATGCTCATTTTGTAACCCCCAGACTGTCCAAGGTTTCGGATAGGAATGTGACAATGTTCATGCCGTCGAAGATCTCTCCATCGATCACGGAATCAGCACCATCACCGATCTCGGTCTTGCGACCTGCGAGCCACACTGTAAGCCCGGCGTCCTTCGCGGCTTGACCAGCAGACAAAGCTTGATCAGCATAAACCGCAGCCGATGAGGCGAAGACGACCATGGTCGTACCGACTTCTTTAGCCTTTGCCACAATCTGATCGGGGGATGGCCCCTCAATCTGAGCAAAGTCGACCCCACCGACAAGCAAGAGGTTCTGGGTGAACTGTTCACGAGCACCAAACTCGCGGCGATCCCCCAGGCATGCCAGTACGACAGTGGGCTTGTTTCCTGTGGCCTTTTCATGCCCACGGGAGCGATCCCTGAGAGCCTCGAAGACCGCAGAGTCCCGACATGTACCAATGCCACCATAAACCGGAGCAGCCGGGCGAGCAATGAAGTCAGCCAAGGGCGCCTCGTCCTGCTTGGGGAACATGGATACACCGGTCACAGGGATCTTGCGGGTTGCCAAACGAGCGCAACGCTCATCGCAACTCGCCTTGATCCATTCAGCAACCTTGCCAGAGGCTAGAGCTGCTGACATGCCACCAAGGGCTTCGATTTCTTGTACTCGTACCCAGGCTTTCTCAGCCAACTGGTCAGTCAAGGACTCGAAGAGCCAGGCCCCACCAGCGGGATCCTTGACTCGACCAATGTGTGCTTCCTCAGCGTTCACCAACTGGATATTGCGGGCGATACGACGGGAGAAGGGGGTCGGAAGTCCATAGGCCGTGTCGTGCGGAAGCACGGTGATCGTCTCTGCCCCACCCACGCCAGCGGAGAAGGCTCCAATGGTTGCGCGCAGGAGATTCACCCACGGATCATCCTTGGACAGGATCCTCCAGGAGGTCACCGCATGTTGGATTGCGCCCCTCTTCGACTCGTCGATTAAGAGTACCTCTCCGACTCGTGCCCACAGGCGTCGAAGAGCGCGGAGACGCGCGATGGCCAGGAACTCATCAGCATTAACGGCTACACGGAAGCAGATCTGATCGAAGGCTTCCGCTGGACTCACATCCTGCTCATCAAGCTCACGTACATATTCAATACCTGAAGCGATGGCGAAGGCCAACTGGTCCACATCACCTGCAGAGGCATTGTCATAGGGGGTCACGTCAACAACGACTGCCCTCAGATTCGGGTAACTCCCTGCCTGACGTACCCAGGACGACAGGTCACTGAGATCTGCTGCCTGACCGGTCACAGCAGCAACACCCAAGGGGTCGATACCCAGGTTGCCCGCAGCCTCCGAATTGCCTGCCGTGGCGAAGAAGTCGAGGAGGGCCTCTGCTGCTTCCGCCTGCTGGCTAATCGAGCTCACTGACACGGGAGCGGCCTCAGGGCGTACTCCTGCTAGAACAGTTGCAAGGTCATCAACATTGATAGCGTCGCTATCTATGCGCAGCCACAGACCGGTTGATCCAGCATTCAGGTCGGCTTGTATAGCTTCGGCAGTACGACCCGGGTCGGGATCCTCGTGAAGCTGGGCTACGATCCATGGGGCTGTCTCGCTCTGCGATCCCCTTGTGAACGGAGCCTTTCCTGGGAAGCCAACCGATTGGTCTTCCGGCTTCACATAAAGCGGTTCGATCTCGACACCGTCGACACTGACATATGTCAACCGCTTCATGGCCTGTTCAATGGTCATCTCTGACCCTGGTGGACGCCGCCTATTCAGCGCCTTAAGAACCTCACGGTCCCAATCTTGCCTGGTTGGGGTGGGAAAATCACCCGCCAGTACCATCCATTCGTCCGTCATTGAAATCCCTTCTGGGTTTGTTTGACGCGTACGCCGTACCTAGCTGGCGCACGACACTTCAATGTGTGCATACACTATGGCTTTAGCCTATCGGGTTTGTGGGTTTCCCCGAAAGGATTTGAGACAGGTGGGACACAAGATGAGATGGTTCCCTGACTTGCTCACTGACTTGTTCACTAGTGTTCTTGTTCACTAGTGTTCACCGCGAAAAGTGAAAGTATTGGCGGTTTATACCAGCTTTGGTGCTAGGAGATACGCCCCCCGACAGCATGTCCCCCGATAGTATGCAGTCGACAAATAGCGTAAGGGCCCCCGGAGGGGCCCCTACGTTTCATCATTTCTATGTCAGGATCAGATGACCTCAGCCACAGCAAACGCGGCATCAGTCAACGCCTCAACAGGTGACAGCAGAACGGAACCACCCGTTGGAACACTGACCTTAGCTGGCTTTTTCACAGGAGGAGCAACCGGATCCTTGACAACTTCAACCCACATCGCGACCAGCGTCACATCACCGGAAACAGTGAAAGACTGACCGACGTTGTACTGAATCGAACCACCCTGCGACTCAACCAGCCACCCACCAAACGTGTACCCATCACGAGTAAACGTAGAAGCAGGCACAACATAAGACTCACCGACGTACCACGGGCCATTCTTGACCATCTCACCCGAACCACTATTCGCATCAAAACTCACAAAATAAGCAGTCTTTGGCGCCCAGAACACATACACAGTCGTGTTACCCGTCACAGTACCCGTGAAATCAGCAGACGTACACCCAGCAGCTAAACACCAGCCACCGAAATCGAAACCACGAGCCGGTGTCGGATCAGACGAAGGAAGGCTCACCGTCGCGGAACCATCCACCAACTCAGACTTCGAGACCCAATACTGTGCACCATCAACATCAAAGATGACCGTCACAGGAACAACAACGTCCTCCTCAGACTCAACCCACTGAGCATAGAGAGTCATGTTCTCGGTCAACGCGAGGGACTCTCCCTCAAAGTAATGAGTACCAGCATCCTCAGGTGTTGCAGTCCAATACCCCTTAAAGAACAACCCCTCATTCGTAAACGAATTCGCAGCAATCTTCAACTCGTCACCCTCCAGAACAGTCTCCACAACTGGAGCCTCGGATCCACCGTTCGGATCGTAGGTCAACGTGAGAATCTTCTTCCACTGGGCCTTCACAGTCATATGACCATTCACCACAGTCTGAGCATCAACCGTTGTATTATCCGCAGCGTTGATCCAGCCAGCAAACTTGAATCCATCCTTCGTAGGATCAGCAGGCAAAGCAACCTTCGATCCAGGAGTCACAGACAGATCAGCAGCAGTTGATCCACCATCAGTATCGAACTTCACCACAGCCTTCCACTGTGCATAGAGTGTCAGATTCGCAGTCGGGGTGATCGACTCACCAGCCTTATAGGGAGTACCTGAACCATCAGCCTTCGTATTCCAGCCATCAAAGTTCACATTCGCATACGTAAACCCATTAGCAGCCAATGTCACCGAAGAACCCTCATCAACAGACTGGGAACTCATCGTGCCCGATCCACCATTAGCGTTATACGACACCGATACTGAATTACCAAAGATAACATCAACATTAGTTTTGGTTTCACCCGGCTTGAACGTAAGGATGGTAGCTCCGTTAGGGACAACCGTTGAGACTGGCTTGTCTTGCTCCACAAGACCAGAATCACCAACATAACCACCGTGCCAGGTATCGGTATACCCAGGAGCCTGACCAATGACCACCCAGTCATAACCTGGATTAATATAGCTTCCATATTCACCGGTCTCATCTATATCGAGAGGCCAACAATCCGACCAGACACCAGGCTTAATCGGCTCATTAGCATACCACTTATTCTGTCCGTAATAGGATTGTGAACCATCCATGTAAACCGGACACAACCAGACTTGAGCGTCCCCTGCCAAGGAAGACGGCACAACCTTACCCGTGAGATAAGAGGGATCCCATAAAGTAATATCCTTACCCGTCAGAGTAGGTGAACCAGCTTTAGGAGTCGTAAACACAGTCTTCACCACATTCGGACCCCATCCAACACCACCACCGTGCCATGATCGCTCAGTAACAGTGTCGTAGCAGTCTCCTCCGCACGTTTCAATCCCCTCAGCGAAGACAACATGGGGCTTTCCAGGCAGCAATCCTTGGATTGTATATTGTCCACCAACGCCATCAATCACAACCTGTTGGCAATTAGAGAGTTCCTCTGTCACCTGAAGGTAATAGCATGCCGTCACCGTCACAATCACTGACTCACTTGTGCCAGAGACGGCTTTCACATCAATATTGCCAGAGATGGAAACACCCTCAGTCAACGTGATATTATTCTTTCCCAGAGTTGCACCCTCTGCAGGAGCCACGATAGCAGGAACACCATCCCCCTTCGGATCATCCGACAAACCCAGAGGCTCATCACCATACCACGTTTGTGGATATCCATTAACATATGCGCTAATGAAGTACTCCACACCCGGGACAACCCTCAACGAATAGGACCCCGAGTCGCTCCAGGAATACTCACAATCCACCTCGGAACCTTCATACCAACAATATTCTATTCCTAGATTTTCAGCAGGAGTTTCCCCATCAGGAAGGTACACCGTACCCTCAATATACGAGGCCTTCTTCATCGTAATATTGACTGTTTTAGATTCGCCTGGGTTCGGACTAGTGATGGTTTTCTGATCAGCGAAGGAGGGGCGCAAACCAGCCCATCCATCGTAACCAGTCATCAAGTATTCATTCAGATAGTCGCCCCCTATCTCTACGAAAATGTAATACTCAGTACCCGGCTTAACGTCATCAATTGTATAACTTCCATCCTCCTCAATCCATCCAGAAGACACACAATCTATTAGATCAGAACCCTCAAATCCGCACGCTTCTACCCATCCATACCAGCTATCATTACTCGGCAGAGTGTGGCCAGGCATGGTCACCTTTCCCGTGAATGAGGCAGCCTGAGGAAGAGTAATATCCTGGTTCTTCAACTCCTGACCAGCAGAACCCGTCAGAATCGTTACCTCGTCAACGTCAGCCCAGTTCTTGGTCACATCCCCTAACCACGTGGTTAAATATCCAGGAGCAGTAACTCTGACGGAACACTCCCTTCCAGGAATCATACTCATTACGTAGGCCCCGTCCTCATAGTTAGCCCATGTGTAATCTTGATAATCTAAGTAGCCGTAGTCGTCAACGCAATATAGATCTACACTCGCATTCCTCGCAGCATCAAGAGGCTTGATCGTCCCTGAAATGATGACACCTTTTTCCAGGGTCAATGTTGGCGCAGTTGCTCCCGAGGCAGGAACCGTCACACTAGTAACATCCGAGACTGCGGGCTTATACCTAGAATCAACATACCCACCCAAATATGTGGTGAGATAATTGTCAGCTGATCCACGAAGCGTGTAGACCCCCGGCTTCACGAAGGCTTCGTAGCTTCCATCAGAAGAGTAATTTGCCCAGACACATCCTCTAATTTCATCATCAACAATCTCACAGACTTCGACGCCTACCCAACCTGCGTCTGCAATTGAAGCACCGTCAGCCAATGCAACCGTGCCCTTCAGCTTTGCTCCGACCTGCATTGTAATATCAATACCAGTAACCTCAGTTACATTCGCAGGAACACTGACAGGTGAAGCAGAACCAAGCGTCTCATACAAAGAATTTCCTGCAACCCCCTCATTCCCAGGTCCTGCATAAGCCGTTAACAGCAGACTAGACCCGAGAACGGCAAGCTCAGCTACAACAAAAATATCTTGGGCAGCCGTGCTCGGAATCTGGATTCTGTATGTGCCATCGCTTGCAATCCCCCCTTCACGGCAATCCCATCCGTCATCTTCCCAACACACCCACGCTATCCACCCCAAACTCGTATCCTCGGCATGTCCTGCTGGCAAATGTACAGTCCCCGAAATGAACTGTGCCTCAGCTGCTTGTACTGTCACTGCCCCCACACCAACAACAGACAATGTTAGTGCCCCCGCACATAAAAGAGATATAAGACGACGCATGTTCGACTCCCACCGGTTTACTTGACCCCCCCATGAGGCCGAAGTTATTGTGAATAATCTACTAGCCCCCCCCCCCGCCGCAAGTCGACTTTTTTCATTTTATCTGAAGTCACGTATTTCGTGGAGATTATCCACTGAACTCACCTGAATTACAGGTCAAGCCCTGAATACAAGGTGTACAGTCCCGTCCAAAACTCCGCCAGTTTTGATCGGCCTACACTAATCCTGAGTGGATTTCAGGACAGCGTCGTACAGTTCATGTCGATCAGCTCCAGTACGAGCAGATACTTGGGCAACGGCAGCAGTACGTTTGATGCCGGAAGCTAGAAGAGTATTCACCTGGTTCACTAGGTCATCTATGTCAGGAGTCAGGGGCAAGGCTCCGGCGACAACGATGGTGATCTCCCCTCGTACCTCTCTTTCAGACCAGGTGGCAAGACTAGCCAAGTCGTTGCGGATGACTTCCTCGTAGGTTTTGGTGAGTTCACGGCAGATGGCCGCTCGGCGATCTGGACCAAGGATCTCGGTAGCGTCACTGAGGAAGTCGTGGAGGCGATGGGGGGCTTCAAAGAAGACCATGGTGCGGTCTTCGGCGGCCAACCCTTGCAAACGGGTACGACGCTGCCCCTGCTTCCTGGGCAGGAATCCTTCAAAACAAAAACGGTCAGTGTTCAAACCGGATAACGCTAAAGCCGTGAGTACAGCAGAGGGCCCAGGAATAGCTGAGACAGAAATGCCCTTTTCGATACAGGCTGTGACTAGACGAAATCCGGGGTCCGAAACCGAGGGCATCCCAGCATCTGTGACAAGGACAACCACCGATCCTGACTCCATGTCGGCGATCAAGCTGGGGGTTCTTTGAGCCTCGTTCCCCTCAAAATAGGAGACGACCCTTGCTTGTGGGCGTACCTCTGCTCGGCGACACAGGTCAGCGAACTTGCGGGTGTCTTCAGCGGCGATCACATCTGCGGTGAGCAACCCCTGGCGCAAGGCCTCGCTGACATAGCGGGAATCTCCGATAGGGGTACCTGCCAGGAGGAGCAACCCTGTAGAAGGATTCATGGTGTCATCGGAATCGGGTCTCATATGAGTAGACTACTGAGAGTGAGCGATCAAGTGGTGGATGATCAGTCCGCGCCCCCAGATGGAGTGGTGCCATCGGTTTCGCCTGCAGACATAGCTTCAGCGATGGATGAGGCTCTTAATCGTGTGGAAGCCCCGGTACGTCCATGGGTACCAGCCCCCCAAGATCCCGACCCTATCCGTGTGGTCAAACCGAAACAATCATTCCTGACCCATTTCGAGAGATTCGTGGATGCGACGAAGTCGCAGGTCACCCTTGCGCCCATTGATCAACTCAGGCATTCCCTTCCCCCGGATCGGATCCTTGGTTGGATCGTCACCCTAGTCATCACTGGGATCGCCTTCGTCATCAGGTTCGTCAAACTTGGGTACCCTGCCAGGATCATGTTCGATGAGACCTACTACGCTAAGGATGCCTGGAGCCTGTTGCAGATGGGTTATGAGGGGGTCTGGAAAGCTGATACCGATGAAGAGAGGGCTGCCGTTAACGCGGCGTTCGCTGAAGGGGATTACGCGGCCTTAACCACAGATGGTTCCTGGACCGTACATCCTCCCCTCGGGAAATGGTTGATCGCAGGTGGGGAATGGCTCTTTGGGGCAAATGCTTTCGGGTGGCGTTTCGCTGCTCTAATCTTTGGTACTCTCACCGTTTTCGTGGTGATTCGCCTAGCCAGACGACTTTCTCATTCGACCCTCATTGGAGGGTTGGCGGGTCTACTGTTGACTGTTGACGGTCTCCACTTCGTCATGTCACGGATCGCCCTGTTGGATATCTTCCAATGCTTTTTCATCCTTGCCGCTGTGAGTTGTGTGGTCGCGGATCGGGACTATTTCAGAAACCAGCTCGCTGATCGGCTGGCCACCCGACATGATAATTCTTTTGGTGGTGGGCCTGGTCCCTTCATTTTCCGTCCCTGGCTTCTTGGAGCGGGGGTGATGTTCGGTGCCGGATGTGCCGTGAAATGGAATACGATCTACCCCCTTGCAGTCTTCGGTCTTCTCGTCGTGGCCTGGTCTGTCTCAGCGAGGCGGCTTGCTGGTGCGGGTCGTACAACCTGGAAGGGGTTGTACATCGATGGCATCCCGGCCTTCATCTCGATGGTTATTGTGGCGATTGGTGTGTACCTCACAACCTGGATACCCTGGCTGAGGACAACGCAAGCATACGCGCGAGACTGGGGTCTCAATAACCCTGATGCATGGTCAACGAGGACCTTGGGGGAGGCTTTGGCCTCACTATGGAGATGGCATGACATCACCTATGGGTTCCATACGGGTGAGGGTATGGCTGGCGCAGATCATCCCTATCGCTCGAATCCTTTGGGGTGGCCTCTCCTTGCTCGAACCATCGGAATCTATGCTGACAACGGGATACAACCTGGTATTGATGGGTGCAAGGCCGCCGAGGGTGAGACCTGTATGAGGATTATTACAGGGCTGGGTACCCCACTGCTGTGGTGGTTGGCTGCTGCTGCCATGATTGCTGCCCTCATCTGGTGGATCGCTGGTATGGACTGGCGTTTCGGAGTGGTTGTTGTGGGTACCTTCTCGACCTGGATTCCTTGGATGTTTGCGGGTACACGCCCCATGTTCGTCTTCTACGCAGTGACCATGATCCCCTTCATGTGCATTGGTTTGGCCATGGCATTCGGAGTACTTCTGGGTCCCGCACGTCCAGGAATAAGACGGGAAACGGGCGCGGTGACCGTAGGAACCCTAGTGGCCCTCATCATTCTAAATTTCGCTTTCTTCTACCCGATTCTGACCGCCGAAATGTTGATTCGAAGCCACTGGCAGTGGAGGATGTGGTTGCCCGGATGGGTATAGGCCCTGTGAAGGGTCGCATCCGAAACGCATCACTTGTGATCGCGTTAGTTCTTGGTATCGTGGGATGCCATCCAACCCCACCTGAGTCCCATTCTCCATCCGATTCCCCAAATCTGCCCCCCATCACCCTCGGTCCCCAAACCAATCCGACCGAGCGTGCGAAAATCAGCAACGGTGGTACCCTCACAATCGCGGTCTCCACCTTGGGCGAATCCTGGAACCCCTGGCATCATTCCACTTTTAACCTTCCCCCCATCCTGGATGCCATGACTCCACGATTCGGGGTCACCTTGAGTGATGGTACCCTCCGCTGGGATCCCTCATGGCTCACCCATGAACCCCTCGTGATCCTGGACCCCACTGGCCCCGGTATGTCTGTGACCTATACCCTCAATCCAAAGGCCCACTGGAGTGATGGCGCACAGGTCACGGTACGTGACTTTGAGTACACCTGGAAGTCGTGTTTGGATGACCCTGGACCGGTATGTACGAATCGGGGCTTTGAGTATGTCATTGACATCCGCCAAGGTACCACCCCCCAAGAAATCCTTGTTTTCTATGCAACTGAGTATTCGCCGTGGCAGTACACCTTCGCCCGGGGACCACTCAGAACTGGTACTGGTCGCGAAAGATGGGATTCTCTCACAGGTCACGAAGCCAGCTTTTCTGGCCCCTTCACTGTGGCATTCTCAGAGGGTACGGCGATCACCCTTACCCGAAATCCCCTATGGTGGGCGGTGAAGCCCAAGCTTGACTTGATCTCCTTCACCCTGGTTCCCGACAAGGATCTGCCTTTGGCCTTCCTCAGGTCCCAGATTGATGCTGTGTGGGTGGATGACCCCAACCTCTATTCCCGGCTTGAGGATCTTCCAGGAATCTCGGTACGCCGCAGCTTGAGTCCACTGGGTCGGTACCTCCTTATGAACTGTACTCACGGTCCCCTTGCTGATCGGAAGGTACGTCAAGCGGTATTCCTAGGCTTGGACCTCAAAGGACTTGCAGCCTCGGATCTTGCAGGATGGAAGTGGACTCCACACCCCCTCACCTCCACTGTTTGGCCCCCCGGACTCACTGAGTACTCTGAAACCGATTCGCCTATGCCACGGCATGATCCTTCCAAAGCCAAGGATCTTTTAGAGGAACAAGGATGGGTACTCAAACCCGATGGTGTACGCCGCAAGGATGGTCAAGAACTTGCATGGGCCTTCCTCATCCCGGACCATGACCCTCTCAGCGAAAACGAAGCCTTCGCCATACGTGCACAACTCAAGAATCTTGGCATACGGGTGGATCTTATCTATCTTTCCTCCGATGATCGAGATACCCAAATTTCCTCGACTTCCGCTATGACCGCTGAAACCCTGGAGTACACCACGGTTCACGCCTCTGTTTCCCGATTCATAACGGGTAACCCCTGGCAGTACCACAACCCCAGTATCGACTCCCTCTACCAAGAGATGATCACTACCGCCGACCGCGAATCATTAAAAGACCTAGTCACACAGGTGGATTCCATCCTGTGGGAGGACATATCGATGATCCCTGCCTACCAGGTTCCTCATGTACTCATGGTACGCCCAGATCTAGCGAACTATGGCCCCAATGAGTTGGGGGACACCCTGTGGGAATCCGTGGGTTGGGAGAGTTAACCTCCCGTTGGGTAAGTCGGGAACAAGGAACAACTGAGGGTGGTATTGTACGCCTGCTTTCCCCCGAATCCCACTCAATCATCTGTTCACCTGCCGTTAACCTTCAACTTGATAAGATCACGCTTGTGATGCATGTCCACGCTCTCAAAGGCCCCCATGTCCGTTGAACTCATTATCCTGATCGTCGTTATTACTGCGCTCATTTTTGACTTTACAAACGGGTTCCATGACGCTGCTAACGCAATGGCAACCTGTGTGGCTACCGGCGCTTTCAAGCCGAAGATGGCTGTACTCCTCGCCGCCATCATGAACCTCATTGGCGCCTTCCTTTCGACGAATGTTGCCAAGACGATTTCAGGGGGCATTGTTGACGATCAGCTGATCACCCCTCAGACGGTTTTTGCTGCACTCGTAGGCGCGATCCTGTGGAACCTGTTGACCTGGCTCTTCGGGTTACCATCTTCCTCCTCTCATGCGATTTTTGGTGCCCTGATTGGCGCAGTTTTGGTACAAGCCGGCCTCATTGGTATCCACTTCTCGACTGTTGCCTCCAAGATCCTTTTGCCCGCACTGGTTGCCCCAGTCGTCGCTGGTGTGGCCTCGTACCTTGGAACAAAGATCGCCTACAAGGGCAAACATAATCTTCCGAAAGAATCGAAGAAGAGGTACAGGAACGCACAGCGAGTCTCCTCCCTGCTGGTTGCGCTCTCGCATGGTACCTCTGATGGCCAGAAGACCATGGGTATCATCACCCTCGTTCTCGTTGCAGGTACCCTCCAACTTGGTGGGGATCAGATGCCGTGGTGGGGCCAGGCTCCGGGTACGGGCCCGCACTGGTGGGTCATCCTTTCGGCAGGTATAGCCATCGCTTTGGGTACCTATTCCGGTGGTTGGCGCATCATGCGTACCATGGGTAAGGGGATGGCTGAGATCGAACCCCCCCAAGGTTTCGCTGCTGAAACCGCAGGAATGTCCTGCATCCTCGCATCCTCACACCTCGGGTTTGGTCTGTCGACCACCCACATTGTTTCGGGTGCGATCATGGGGACCGGCCTTGCCCGTACCCCTGAAGAGGTACGCTGGAACACCGCCAAACGTATGCTCATCGCATGGGGGTTGACTCTCCCAGCAGCAGCACTCGTAGGTGGATTAGCCGCCTGGGTTGCCCATTTCGGGTCCTGGGGGTTCCTTGTCGTACTCGCTGTGCTGGTTATAGGCTCAGTCACCATCAAGATCGTGTCCTCCAAGAATCACGTCTCCCATGAAAACGTGAACGATTCCCATGAGGTCACAGTACTCGCCAAGGCCGCGATCTCCTCTGTGACAGAGACCATCCCCAACCCGTTGGCCCCAGCACTACCCGAAGAGATTGCCGACCACCCGCTCGCCGCATCTCCCTTACGGTTGACCGGCCTCAAGCCACGACCCAAACCCAAGGTCCCGAAGAAGAAAAAAACACCGCCCAAGTCCAAGAAAAAGAAGCAGCGTAAAGCCGCCCAACAAAAGGCTGCCGTAGCGAAAGCCCAAGAGCACGAAGCTGCCAGGGAGAAGGCAGCCAAAGCCAAAGCTGCTAAGGAGAAAGCTGCTGCGACCAGAGCAGCCAAAGCTGCTAAAGCCAAAGAGGTGAACGATGCCTAGTCTCATCTATGCCATTGACTGGATGGCCCTATTGCTTGTGGCTG
Organism: Propionibacteriaceae bacterium; assembly: GCA_031256725.1. Taxonomy (GTDB): domain Bacteria; phylum Actinomycetota; class Actinomycetes; order Propionibacteriales; family Propionibacteriaceae; genus WQYJ01. Next base: position 33,620 of record JAIRQE010000014.1, on the reverse strand, counting down.
CCGTATCGATCGCCGCTACAGTGATTATTGCCGCGTTGATGAGTGTTTCGAATTACTTCTTCCATCCACCCAAAGGTGAAGAGAAGGCTTCTCAACCTAGAAGGATCCTCGGATTCATCTTCCTTGGATTGATGGCATGTGTAGTGGCCTTCGGATTGTATTTGATGATCCCGTACTTCCACTAGAACAGACATATCCCCACCCCTCCCCGAATACTAGTCATAATCCAAATGTAATAGTGAAACCCGAAGGCAGGAGCCTCGCGCGTGAGGACCCTGCCTTCGGGGAATGACAGCCGTACCCCTTCGGCCATCATTGATTATTCGAGAAATTCATAAAGTACGGCCAACCCAGCCGTCTTCCCCATCATCATGCTGCACCTAAATACGACACTTGGCATTGCCGAACTTATCGCGAGCGTAGGCTGGATGTGCATGCTACTTCCCTCTCTCGAATAGGACATCCCCCTATCGAGATGTGAGCACTCACCCGTGCGTTCGGCTTGTACTCATTCCCCGTTACTATCGAGGATAGACCGCATTTTCCCTTGACGCAAGGGTTTGTGTAAAACTCTTCGTAGCTTTGGTTTAGATACGTGTGGGAGGAGTGGGATATGTCTATTCTGGACACATTCACGCAGTTGTTTCCACATGGAAACAACTCCTCCATTCGGGAAGACGGTCCAGAACAGACATATCCCACTCCTCCCACATAGACGTTTACATGTCATTCGTGCAGATTTTGTGAAAGTGGGGAATATGGAATTCTATGCTCACTTCGCGTGGGTTCGGGGTGAGTCGGTAGAATCTCCAGGTGACTAGAGGACGTAATACTGCAGGATCTGGCGGACGGATTCGCAAAGGACTAGCTGGGCGAGGCCCAACACCACGAGCTGAAGACCGCGAATATCATGCGGCTTACAAGGCAAAACAGGCCGCCCAGAAGCGTAAACCAACCAAGGGTGGTAGTACATCAAAGCCCAAGGCAAGTGGTGAATGGGTTGTCGGGCGTAATGCCGTATTGGAGGCACTCCAGGCTGAGATCCCTGTCAAAGCGGCCTATATTGTTGATGGGGCTGATCGTGATGACCGTCTGCGTGAGATCTTGAAATTCACGGCCAGCCATTCGATCCCCATGCTGGCCACCACGAAACCCGAACTTGATCGCCTCACTGGTGGAACGATACATCAGTCTGTGGGTTTGCTTCTTCCCAGTTTCGAGTACGCCGATGTCAGGGATGTCCTTGAGGATGCTCGTATCCATAACAAGGTTGTTGTCGCCTGTGACCACATCACGGATCCACACAACCTCGGAGCGATCATCCGATCAGCTGCAGCATTCGCCTCCGCTGGTGTGGTGATTCCAGAAAGACGCAGTGCCAAGATGACAGCCTCTGCATGGAAGGCATCCGCTGGTGCTGCTGCACGTCTGCCCGTAGCCCAAGTCGTGAACCTGAATCGTACTTTGGATGAGTTCATCAACGCTGGATTCACTGTCATTGGACTCGCAGGGGAAGGGCAGTCCCAAATCGATGAGATCGGTATCGAAGGCCCCATCATCCTCGTTGTCGGATCAGAAGGGGATGGCCTATCCCGCCTTGTCAGAGAGCACTGTGATGCTCTAGTACGTATCCCCATTGAGGGGAGTGTGGAATCCTTGAACGCTTCAGTAGCCACGGCCATTGCCCTCTATGAACTCTCCCGCGAAGGTACCATCGACTACACCGACGAATAACGTCATGTATTCGTAATTATGAGGCTAGAACTCCTTGGGGAAACTAGTTATCGTGTCCATCTGGGGCCGGAGGGGGTGTCCTCGATGGTGAGACCAAGGTTGGCTAGGTGGTCACGGATAGCGTCGGAGGCGGCGTAATCCTTGCGCTCACGAGCGGCAGTACGTTGTTCCAAGAGGGCGCTCACCAGGCCGTCTACTACGGGCTCAAGGTCGGAACTGGCCTGGTTGCCCCAGATGGGATCGTCGGCTCTTAGGCCTAGGACATCGAGCATTGCTTGTACCTGAGAGAGGGCTTGGGCGGCTCCAGTGTTGTCGGCGGATTCTAGGGCTCGGTTGCCTTCGCGTACTGTTTCGTGGAGTACAGCGAGCGCGGCAGGGGTACCCAGGTCGTCATCCATGGCGATAGCGAAACGGTCAGGCACAGTCGTGGGAGTCTCTGAGACTACCTCCAGGGCTCGATTGACGAAGGAATCGATTCGAGCTAGGGCGGTCACGGCTTCCTCAAGGGAGGCTTCCGAGTACTCAATCATGGAGCGATAGTGGGGACCGACTAAGTAAAGACGTACAGCCCTGGCCGGCCAACGCTTGGTGACCTCGGTGACGATGAGACCGTTGCCGAGTGATTTGCTCATCTTCTCACCAGCAGCAGTGACCCAGGCATTGTGGAGCCAGTACTGGGCGAAGCCTCGTCCAGCAGCCCTGGATTGGGCCATCTCGTTCTCGTGGTGGGGGAACTTCAGGTCAATTCCACCACCATGGATGTCGAAAGAGTCACCGAGATACTTCCCGGCCATGGCAGAGCATTCCAGGTGCCAACCGGGGCGTCCCCTCCCCCAGGGCGAGTTCCAGGATGCTGTAAGTGGCTCACCTCCTTTAGCCCCCTTCCAGAGGGCGAAATCCCTGGGATCACGCTTGCCTCGCGGGTCAGCGTCCTGGGCGGGTTCCATCTCGTCGAGCTTCTGGCCTGACAGTGCGCCATATTCTGGCCAGGAACGTACATCGAAGTAGACATCCCCGGAACCATCCGTGGCAGGGTAGGCGTGACCCTTGTCAATGATCTCCTGAACCAGTTCGATCATCTCAGGGATATGGCCCGTGGCACGGGGCTCATAGGTGGGAGGCAGCATCCCCAAGGCAACATAGGCGCGATGGAGTTCCAGTTCATAGGTGTAGGCATGGGCGAACCATTCAACCCCCGCTTCGGCTGACTTTGCGAGGATCTTATCATCGATATCGGTGACATTGGTGACCTGGGTGACCTTGTAGCCTGAGGCGGTCAGCCACCGGCGCAGTACATCGAAAACGAGTTCCTTGCGGACGTGACCGAGATGGGGTGCAGACTGAACTGTGAGTCCGCAACAGTACATTGAGACCTCTCCGGGAATCAAGGGCACAAAGGGGATCTGGGCCCGACGGGCAGTGTCATACAAAGAGAGAGTCATGAAAGCAATCCTACCTGTCTTCGGACTCATCCCAGTTCTCGGTACCAAGAGCCTCATCGGGAAGCTCCTGCAAGACCTCGTCAACATAGCCGTTCACAGCTTCCAGGAGGGGTACATCACGGTCTTCACGCTGGGACATATACCACCTGTAGTCGAGGAGTTCATGGAAGACCTGAGCAGGTTCGCGTTTGGCCCCCAGCTCGGGTGGTACTGATGCCATGACGGGCTCGAAAACCTCTGTGAGCCACTTGTGGGCGACCACAGCCTCCGCGACCTGGGATTGACCGGAGCGAAAGCGGTAAGAGTCGAGTGCATTGAGAATCCTTCGAGCCTGATTCTCTTCGGTATCAAGACCAGTGAGCCTCATGAGGCGGCGCTGATGGTGTCCTGCGTCCACGACCTTGGGTTGGATCCTGATTGTTGCCCCACCACTATCGGTCTCGATGTCCATTTCTGCGACATCGAATCCGAGCGCATTGAGCCGTCGTACCCTCCCCTCAATTCTTTCACGTTGGGTACCTGCGAACTCTTCAACACCTGTGAGTTCCTTCCACAGTTCCTCATAGCGCCGGATCGTACTATCGATAAGCTGTAAAGGATCGAAGGGATCCAGAAGCATTCCTGCCGCCTGGAGATCCAGGAAGTCCCCGAAGATATTGGTACGAGCGATGTCGAGATCCTGTTCGCGTTGCCCATCGGTGAGTTGGGGATGCATTCTCCCGGTCTCAGCATCAACCAGGTAGGCCGCAAAAGCGCTTGCATCACGACGGAAAAGGATATTGGACAGGGAAACATCCCCCCATTGGAAACCAATGAGATGAAGGCGAGCAATGAGGACAACCATGGCATCTAGCAACCTTGAGACTGTCTCCTGTCGTACCCCTGGGGTGAACAAGGATCGATAGGGCAGTGAGAACTCAAGGTGGCGAGTCAACAGGATGGGGTCAAGATCTTCCCCATTCTTGTCCCGACGCCCAGTAATGATTCCAATGGGTTCCACGGCAGGGCAGCCCAACCTCTTCAGGTCCTGGAGGAGGCGGTACTCATGGTCAGCGAGATGCTCAATCACTTCCTTGGCCGCATAGACGCTATCCCCCACCTGAATGAATCGAACAACGTGACGTGACAATCCCCTCGGAAGAGCAACCAACAGATCCGCAGGCCACTCTTCTAGAGCGGTATCCCACGGAAAGGGCAGTAAACGCGAGTCCGGCGTTGCAGAGATGAACTTGGGCACCCTTCCATTCTTCCATGCCACACAAGTGAAAGAGTTGAACTATGTGCCGGTATAGCCTGCGTACCAACTGTTCTCATATCCGTCAGCCAGGGCGACGATAGGGTATCGTCGCCCTGGAGGTACCTCCACAATATAGCGGCCATCTTCGATTGCGGTGTCGATTTGGGAATGGGCACATGTGGGACAAGAATTTCGCCTTTACGATAGACGCAACTGCGACTCGTTGGAGAAGATGTGAATCTTCTCGGGGTCAACGCCCAGTCGTACTGCGCCACCTTGACGTCCAGGCGACCCGGTAGCGACACGGGCAACAATCTGGGCTGCCTTCAATTTCTCGTCATCAGCCAACCCGGACTGGGTTGCATACAGGTAGGTATCGGAACCCAGTTCCTCAACCACGGAAACATCCACAGCAATACCCTTGTCTGCCACCGAGAAGGTCTCAGGACGAATACCGAGGGTCAGAGTCTCCTCACCCTTGGCCTTCTCAAGAACCTCACGGGAGACCGGTACGACGTAATCACCCATCTGGACTCCACCCTCAACGATCCTTCCAGTAAGAAGGTTCATAGCCGGGGAACCGATGAAGCCAGCAACGAAGAGGTTGGCGGGCTGGTGGTATAAAGTCAACGGGGAATCGACCTGCTGAAGAAGGCCGTCCTTCATAACCGCAACACGATGACCCATGGTCATAGCCTCAACCTGGTCGTGGGTCACGTACACCGTTGTGACACCCAAACGGGTTTGAAGTGCCGCAATTTGGGTACGGGTCGACACACGCAATTTCGCATCAAGGTTCGACAACGGCTCGTCCATGAGGAAGACCTGAGGCTGACGTACGATGGCACGACCCATGGCAACACGCTGGCGCTGGCCACCGGAAAGAGCCTTCGGCTTGCGAGAAAGATACTCTTCGAGACCAAGCAGCTTGGCTGCCTCCATGACACGCTGTTCACGTTCAGCCTTGGGTACGTTTTGCATCTTGAGTGCAAAGCCCATATTGTCAGCGACAGTCATATGGGGGTACAGAGCATAGTTTTGGAAGACCATTGCGATGTCGCGGTCCTTGGGGGGAAGATCGGTGACGTCGCGTTCACCGATAAAGATGTTGCCTTCGTTGACCTCTTCGAGGCCTGCGAGCATACGTAGAGATGTTGACTTGCCGCATCCGGAAGGTCCGACCAAGACCATGAATTCGCCGTCGCCGATTTCCAAATCGAGTTTATCGACAGCGGGATGATCTGAACCGGGATAGATGCGTGTTGCGCCTTGGAACTTGACTGTAGCCATAGCGATATAACCTTTCCACGGGCGGTACGTGCCCGACGATCCTTAGTGGAGGGTGAAATCCCTTCCCTAACAGTTTTCCATGTTTCTGCGATACGTCAAGTCCCAATTTATGTGTTAGGTGGGGCCGGTTCGTTTTTGATACATTTTCATCTCAAAAACGAACCGACCCCAACTAACAGTACGGTAAAATGTGATGATCAAGACGGGATGAGTATGACCGAGATCAAAGACACTGAGGCTACCGACGAGGAGAAGCCGTGGTGGGATGATCCCTCCCTGCCATGGAAACATAAACCAACACGATCTGATCTGGCTTGCTGGACGTGGATCGCCGTTGTCGGAATCTATGGGTTAGCACTTCTTCCATTGAGGGCGATCCTGATTGGGTGGAGTCCCCCAGCTGCCGCGATGATCACGGGAGGTCGTACCTCAGTGGTCGCCACAGGCGCATGGGTCTTCGTACATGGTGGGCCTATTCTCGTGTACTGGCTTATCGCAAGCATTTCCCTGATCAAGTTTTCATGGGTGTACTGGTGGGCCGGGAAACTCTGGGGTACGAACATTATTGATCTTCTTGCTGGTCAATCCGAGCGAGCCAAGAAACGAGCTGAGCGGGCCGTACGCATCACAAACCGTTATTGGTTGCTCGCAATATTCCTCACCTTTCTACCGATCCCCTTCCCCATGCCCATCGTTTATGCTGCCATTGGGGCGGCTGGTACTCCTCTGAAAAAGTTCCTTCCCCCCGTACTCGTGGTCTCGGCCATCTTCCAGGCAGGGTACCTGGCACTGGGATGGTGGATCGGCGAACCGGCCGTGGAGATCGTCAACCTCTACGCCCAGTTCATGTGGTACGTCGTCGCCGGAATCCTTGTATCAATGATCATCGGATGGTGGGTACGCAATCGCCGTACCAAGAATAATGAGACTGAAAACCCGGCTGAGCATGGTGATGACTCCCAGAAACCTGCAAACCCCTAGAACGGATCTCAAACGGCGATAGCCTGACCTTCTTCATTACGACGGTCGTCGGTGACTGGAAGCTTGGTCTTGGGTGCTCCCAGGTCGATGGTTCGCACAGTCCTCGCAGCCGTTGGAGTCGAAATATAGGTGGCGGGTACGACCGTGATCGGATCCCACAAGGACAGTTGAACATCACCATTGGGGCCGACTACAGAACCGGGCTCATCATTACCAAGACCGACCTCAGGGACTGTATGGATCTGTACAGCGATGGTCTTCTCGGCGTCACCCAATTCGGTTTCTGCGACGATTGCATCAAGCTGTTTCTGTGTACGCCTAGCCTCGATATGGGAGAAGACCGCCCATGCAATAATGACACCCAATCCACCCACAGGCACCCACCAACCCATCCATCCAAGGATGACAACAGGCACTGTGGCTAGGGTAATCAGCAGCAATGCAAGGAAAACCCCGCGGCGTCTCTTCTCTGCTTTACGAGCGAGACGATGGGCAAGTCGACGACCAGCGCGACGCATAAGGATGGTGGAAACCTGCACATTCTCGGGGGTGTTTGGTGTGCCCGAGTGTACGGTTTTCATCGACAGATGTAGAGGGGTCTGCTGTTCGACCTCTTCCTGTGTGGGGATACGCCACTTCAACTGTCGGGGCACGAGATAGAACAGACATGCCACGACAAGTACCGCAAGAAGAGGTCCAGAGGCGTCCACGGATTCCACGTTAACCTATTTGAGTTCCAAAACCTGACAAACGCGCCGCGCCGGACACCCATTCGTGGATGTCCGGCTGGCGGTTAGTCACCTCAAGGGTGTTTTAGCTCTTCTTCTTGGAGGAAGACTTGGAACCCGACTTGGTCTGTGTCTTCTTTGCTTCCGTCTTGGGTTTGGCTTCCTTCGACTTCGATGCTGCAAACTCATCAGGGGCGTACTTCCCGCAGTGGGAGGTCGGGGATGCTGGCTCGACCAGATCCGTACCCCTCCACTTAGCGATAACACGCATAAGGTGGTAGACAGCGATGGCACCAATAGAACCAATGGCGATACCCTCGAAGGCTGCTCCACCAACCTCGAAGGAGAAGTTGGCGATACCAGCAACCAGGGCGACCGCCGCAGTCAGTAGGTTCACTGGGGAGGAGAAGTTCACCTTGTTCTCGACCCAGATGCGAGCACCTAGCATTCCGATCATGCCATAGAGGACAGTACCAGCCCCACCAAGAACACCGGCAGGGATCGTGAAGATCAGTGCACCGAACTTCGGGATCAGTGATAGAGCCAAAGCGAAGGCGGCAGCAACCCAGTAGACAGCCGTTGAATAGATCTTGGTCGCAGCCATCACACCAATGTTCTCGGCATAGGTTGTCGTACCCGAACCGCCACCGGCACCAGCGAACATGGTCGCCAAACCGTCAGCGAACAGGGCGCGACCCATGAGTGGATTCAAATCGGTGTCCGTCATCAGAGCAACCGACTTCACGTGACCAACATTCTCAGCAACCAACACGAGTACCACTGGAAGGAAGAGACCCAGGATTGCGAAGTCCACCTCAGGGGCTTGGAACTGTGGGAGCCCGAACCATGCTGCTTCCTTCACTGCTGTGAAGTCGACCTGCCCTTGGAGTAGGGCAGCAATATAACCCACGATGACACCCAACAAGATAGATAGTCGCCCGATCAACCCTTTAAAGAAGACCGTTATTAACAAGATAGCGAGGATGGTGATCAACGCAGTGAGCCTGGCCTGAGCAACGTTGTTCCATGCAGCGGGCGCAAGATTGAAGCCAATCAGCATCACGATAGTACCCACCACCACAGATGGCATGAGTTTCTCGATCCATCCTGGACCCACGAAGTGTACCAAGAGACCCACAAGAGCCAGGAGCAAACCGGCTGCGAGAACGCCGAAGAGGGCCTTACCCAGGGAACCATCAGGCCCGGAGGTGGCCGCAGCAATCGGGGCGATAAAGGCGAAGGATGAACCCAGGTAGCTGGGAAGGCGATTGCCAGTGATCAGCAGGAAGGTCACTGTACCAATCGCCGAGAAGAATAGGGTTGTCGCAGGTGGGAACCCGGTCAACAGAGGTACGAGGAAGGTGGCACCAAACATCGCAATAACGTGTTGGGCACCGATCCCAATTGTCTTGTCCCAGGACAGACGTTCATTGGGTTTGACGACTCCACCCGGAGTCAGTGATCCATTTCCATGCAAGGACCAAAGGGCCATTTCATCTCCTTTTTGAGATCAGCGTCTGTACGCAAACTTGTGCCACACCCCCACACCTGTGATGGCTTACCTAGGTGTTGACACTCTTCATTGGTGTTGACTTTAGACGAGGTTACAGGGGGTGGCGACTGACTAGATGCACCCCTGAGACGGCTTCCCTTCGCCCCATGAAGCGAGATAGGCTCTTGAGCAGAATTTTCTTCTGTCCACCCCAACTTGGCATCAGCAACAGGAGGCTCCATGTTCTATGATTTCGCTACCGTCATTGACCGCAGGGGTACCAACTCAATGAAATGGTCTATTGGCGCCGATGAACTACCAATGTGGGTTGCCGATATGGATTTCCCGTCCGCTCCAGCCATTCTTGAAGCGGTACAGGCTAAGCTTCGCTTGGGTGTTTTCGGGTACGAGGTTGTACCCCCAGAGTTTGCTGACTCGATCATCTCTTGGTGGGGTACACGCTATGGAACCCACGTGGAGAGGGAATGGATCTGCTTCTGTGACGGTGTCATACCAGGGGTGACAAGTGCTGTTAGTACAATGACCGAACCCGGGGATGGGATACTCGTTCAGTCTCCGGTCTATGACTGCTTCTACATCCTGATCCGTGAATCCGAGAGAAACTTGGTGATCAATGAGTTGAGGTATGTACCTGTGGATACTGCGACTAACGCGCAGCATGACGGGAGCGGTGATCCTTCTTGTCATTCTGCGCGAAGCGAAGCGCAGTCGCAGAATCCAGAAAACTGCCATCCCCGATATGAGGTCGACTGGGATGACCTTGAAGCAAAGTTCGCTGACCCTGGTACAAAGGTCTTCCTGCTGTGCAACCCCCATAACCCGACCGGGCAACTGTGGACCGTGGACGAGCTTACCCGCATCCGCGATCTCAGCCGGACCCATGATGTACTCGTGATCTCCGACGAGATCCACTGCGACATCACCGAACCCGGGGTGACCTATACCCCCTATGTGCAGATTGATCCCGAATCGATTACGGTCATCTCCCCCTCCAAATCCTTCAACATCCCAGGATTGCAGGGGGCCGCTCTCATCATCCCCTCCCCATCTTTGAGGACCCGAGTGGCAACAGGTCTCCACCGTGACGGAATCCACCAGCCTGGTACCTTCGCGGCAGTCTCAACCATCGCCGCCTATAACGAATCTGGGGAATGGCTAGATCAGATGAGAGACTACGTCTGGGCCAACCGTGCCCATCTGGAATCCTTCATCGCAGATAAGCTTCCACAACTCAGCGTTGTACCAAGTCAGTCAACATATCTAGCATGGGTTGACTGCTCTGGGTTGACCAGAGATGCCACCAAACTCACTACTCATCTGCGCCAAACCACCGGCCTTGTCATCAACCCTGGGGCTAAGTACGGAGCCAACTCCCCCCAGTTCATCCGCATCAATCTTGCATGCCCACAGTCCATCCTTGATGATGGGCTGACCAGGTTAGTACAGGGAGTGAGTACGTGGCCTTCCACGGTCTAGCTACCTAAGACGACGCAATATTGTCGCCTTTTCGTTAAACCAGGGTTGCCACCATGACGGCTTTGATCGTGTGTACCCGGTTTTCGGCCTGGTCAAAGACTATGGAGGCGTCAGATTCGAAGACATCGTGGGAGACTTCGAGGCCATCCTCTATCCCGGCCATGCGCAAGATATCACCACCCATGGTGGTCTTCTGGTCGTGGAATGCGGGTAGACAGTGCATGAACTTTGTGTTGGGATTGCCGGTCTTCTCCATCATTTCGGTGGTGACCCGGTAGGGCATCAGCATGGGGATGCGCTCCATCCAAACCTCCTTGGGTTCACCCATGGAGACCCACACATCGGTATAAATGAAGTCGACCCCTTGTACCCCCTCATCAACATTGTCAGTGATGGTGATTCGTGCCCCAGATTCGGCGGCTAACCCTTGGGCTTGCTCCTGGATATGGGGCCAGTTCTGGAGTCCCTGTGGGGCCACGATGCGTACATCCATTCCCATGAGCGCTCCACTGACAAGAAGGGAGTTACCAATGTTGTAACGGGAGTCACCCACATAGGCGAAGGAGATCTCGTTCCAATCCTTGTTGCAGTGCTCCTTCATGGTGAGCAGGTCACAGAGGCTTTGGGTGGGATGCCATTCATTGGTCAGCCCGTTCCACACTGGAACGCCAGCATACTTGGCGAGTTCCTCAACAATGATCTGCCCGAAACCGCGGTACTCTATTCCGTCATAGAAGCGACCCAAAACCCGTGCAGTATCAGCGATGGATTCCTTGTGCCCGATCTGGCTCGACACCGGATCCAGGTAGGTCACGTGGGCACCCTGATCATAGGCCGCCACCTCAAAAGAACATCGGGTACGCGTGGAGGTCTTCTCAAAAATCAATGCGATATTCTTGCCTGTCAATTGTCTGGATTCCGTCCCAGCCTTCTTGGCCGCTTTGAGATCCTTGGCAAGGTTGATGAGGTACGTGAACTCCTCGTGCGTGAAGTCCTGTTCCTTAAGATAGTGACGCCCCTTGAGATTCATGGCTTTCCTTTCCGGGAAAAGACTCATGGTAGCAGTCTCTGCCTTGGTGGGGGTACTTATGAGAGAATCGATGGATGAGTACAAAGGATCTTCAGGTCATCTTCGTGTGTTGGGGCAATATTTGCCGGTCGCCCATGGCTGAGCGGATCGCCGAAAAGATGGCCGCCGATGCAGGCATCACCAATGTGGTGTTCACCTCTGCTGCGACAGCCACAGATGAGCTAGGCAACCCCATCGACCCACGAGCTGCGAAGGTACTTCAGGCGGCTGGGTACCGTTTCTCCAACCATCGAGCCCACCTGATCACTCCCCAAGAGATTGCCGATGCCGATCTGATTGTGTGCATGGAGGAACTCCATGCGACCCGCATTCGTCGAATCACCCCTGACGCCAACAACCTGGCACTCATGACTGACTTTAATCCCCAGGCAACCCCAGGATCCGGCATCGACGACCCATGGTACGGCCCTGCCTCCGGTTTCGAGGTGACCCGCCAAGAGCTTGAAACTGCCATGCCTGGGGTACTTGACTGGATCAAAGAGAACTCCTAAAGTACAACTCCGCTACCAAACCCTCATCAATGGATTCTTCTCACGGTGCAGACTTTGGCAGCCATTCCTATCCCTAAAACCGTCTAAACTCCGCCACCGTTAAGAATCACAGCAGTTTCTTCGTACTTGAGCGGAGTGTGGGAACACGACTTCTAGGTGAAGAACTACGCTGACCGATAACGATGGGCCTAGCATCAAGCGGAGGGTGGGGTACATCCACAACAAAGACATCACGATGCAACTTCGTGCAGAATGACAATGTATGACGACAAGTACCGGTTTCTAAGATAGCCTGTAGCGATGACTACCCCGCCAACCAGTTTCGAGACCCATTTTGGACCCGAGGATACGCAGTACCCCCATTGGATGCGTACGATAGCGATCTTTCTAACAGGACAGACACTGTCGTTGTTTGGGTCGGCTGTGGTGGGCTATGCGGTGATCTGGTACGTCACCCTCAAGACAGGCTCGGGGTGGCAGTACGCCTTGCTCTTCATCGCCTCGCAACTGGCGCTGGCGATCACGACCATCCCTGGTGGGGTCTGGGCTGATCGGTATTCACGCAAGGCATTGATGATCGGAGCTGACCTCTTTGTCGCCTTATGGACGGTCGTCCTGGCTTTCGTACTCCTGTCTGGCTACGACAAACTGTGGATCATCGCCTCGGTCCTATGTCTTCGTGGACTTGCAGGGGGCATCCAAACTCCTGCGGTGAGTGCTGCTATTCCGCAGTTGGTACCACCAGACAAACTTCTTCGAGTCAACTCGATTTCGGCCACACTCACAGGGCTGACCTATATCGCGGGCCCAGCGGTTGGGGCCTTGCTGCTTGTCTATATTCCTTTGGGGTACATCCTCTTCGTTGACGCATTCACTGCACTGATTGGGATCGGATGTGTGGCACTCATCACCATCCCAAAGATCAAGAATGCCATCGCTGCACCTGAAGGACTCAAGGGATACGTCACCCACATGATGGAGGCTGGGCGTTATGCCATGGCGATCCCACCCCTTCGACGTTTGGCGATCCTCATGCTGTTCATGTTCGTGATCGTTCTCGCACCCGCCAATATGAGCCCCGTGATGGTGGTACGTTTCTTCGGCCCGGAGGAGTGGATGCTGGCGGCTGTTGAGATGGGTTGGAGTATCGGCATGATTGTCGGTGGTGGAATCCTCGCCGTCTGGGGTGGCCCCAAGAACCGTATGACCCTAGCCTTGGTCACCACCGCCCTGTGGGGTGTCTGTTCTATCGGGCTGGGTCTCTCACCCAATATCTGGGTTTTCTTGGCCGTGATGATCCTCTTTGGGATCACTGTGCCCGGGTTCAACATCGCTGGTATGACCTCGGTACAGGAACTCATCCCCGAGAATCTCCTGGGTCGTACCATGGGGATCATCAACTTCATGCTAGCTATGGCTGTGCCCATTGGTATGCTCATCTTCGGCCCCCTGGCAGACATCGTAGACCTCCGCATCCTGTGCGTTGTCTGCGGAATCATTGGCGTGATCTTTGTCGGGATCACTGCCCTAGATCGTGGTCCAGCCAGTCAGTTGTACGCCCCAGAGCCTAACCCGCAAGACCCTGCAAAGCCATAACCCTGCATCACTTCCCTCATCATTCCTGGGTCAACAGGGTTGCTAGTCGGGCGAAGTCATGTATAGAGAGGGTTTCTCCTCGGGCTTCGGGGGGGATTCCGGCTTGGGCTAGGGCTTCGTGGATTTGTGGGCCGTATTTCTTTGACAGTACGGAGCGGAGCATCTTTCTTCGTTGGGAAAATGCGGCATCTATGAGGGTGAAGGTGGCTTGTCGGTCGGCACCTTCTGGGGGGGTACGGCGCTCGAAGCTGACCAAACCGGATTCGACATTGGGGGCTGGCCAGAAGACGGTTGCTGGGACAGTGGCTACTCTGGATGAGGAGGCGTACCAGGCTAGTTTTGCTGAGGGTACTCCGTAGACCTTGGATCCTGGGGGGGCAGCTAAACGGTCAGCTACCTCAAGCTGTACCATCACTAGACCCCGGGTGATCGATGGGAAGGTTGCCAGGATATGGAGGATCACTGGGACAGAAATATTGTAGGGAAGGTTAGCGACTAGGGCTGTGGGTTCGGGAGTGAGGCTGGTCATCCTGAGGGCATCGGTTTCGACGACTGTGAGGTTTGATACCTTGTCGGGCACTAGTTCACCCATGGTCGTAGGTAGTCTGTGGGCCAGGGATTCCTCAATTTCTACTGCGACAACGTGGGCGCCCATATGAAGCAAACCAACAGTTAAAGACCCCAGCCCAGGCCCCACTTCGAGGACTGTGTCGGCCTCGGTGACTCCAGCAAATCCGACGATCCGGCGTACCGTGTTTCCATCGAAGAGGAAGTTCTGACCCCGTCCCTTGGAGGGCTTGAGGTCGAGTTCGTTGGCGAGGGCTCGGATTCTTTTCGCGTCAAGATATTCAGGCATCGCTACCCCAGGGACCACCATAAGCGGCGAAGGCGTTCTCACGCAGACGTACACAGGTTTCTTCGAGATCCCACTGTCGCTGCTCAGCAATGAACCGTACAGTGTACGGCGTAAGATAGGGGCCATTGGCTTTACCTCGCGCCGGTACAGGCGTCAGATAGGGGGCATCGGTTTCCACAAGTACCTTCTCAGCAGGAGTCATAGCCAATGCCCGACGAAGATGATGGTTCGCGGGATAGGTGATGACACCCGGGAAACTCAGCCAGTAGCCCCGTTGCGTACACTCCACAGCAAAGTCGGAATCCCCCGAGAATGCATGGAGAACAACTCGCTCAGGTTTCGGGCAATCATCAAGGATCGCTAGTACATCCTCATGGGCATCACGGTCGTGGATCATCAAAGTCAGCCCCAGATCACAGGCCAACCTGATGTGTCGAGCAAAAGCCTCCCGCTGGCGGGCCTGGGCCTCAGGGCCAGTGATCCTGTAGTAATCCAACCCAGTCTCCCCGATGGCGCGTACATGATCCCCGGCTTGAGCGAGCCTCGTGATCTCGGCGAACCCCTCTTCGTAGCGCTCAGGATGACGTCCGACCTCATTGGGATGCAAGGCCACACACGCGATCACCTGCGGATGGCGCTGTGCTAAGGCCTCCCCCCATTGAGAATCCTGAACAGTATCCCCAGCCTGAATGACCCAATGGATCCCCACCTGGTCAGCCAGGGCCAAAGAATCCTCGGCTGACAAGCCAGTACGTTCCTCTACAGAATCCAGATGGGTGTGCGCGTCAATAGTTGGCACTGGCAGTGGCTCAGGCAGTGCGGGCAACCTGAGTTCAGCGAGGTCGATCATGGTGTCATTGTACGGCAGTCGGAGTTTCTAGGTGTCGGGTGCTCCCCCAACTGGAAGTTGGAATTAGATATACTATCTTTATATTATGCTCGTCTGATTTGAACCTAGGTCTTGCTACTTTTCTTCACGTGATCCTGTGGGCTGGTTGTACATCCATACCCTACCTACTGATCAATAAATCCTGGGAAAAACCTGCATGGGCGCTAGTGATCGCACTTCCTGCACTTCTATATTCTGGTCAACCACTATCATCTGGGCCTGTGGTCCCGTAAATTCCTATCCAGGTGGCACCCTTGCCACAATCACCTACTATCATATTGTCTTCAGAATCTGCATCCTGCGACTGTACACAGGATGACATGGTATTCGCCTCGGATCGCGTATTCTTGAATACACATGACTTCATCCAAGGAGGATTACATGCCCAAGCTTCGCTCTCGTACCACGACTGAAGGTCGTATCATGGCTGGCGCCCGCGCACTATGGCGGGCCACAGGAATGACGGAGTCAGATTTCGGGAAGCCGATCATTGCGGTGGCGAACTCCTTCACCCAATTCGTACCAGGCCATGTCCATCTCAAAGATATGGGCACCCTCGTATGCGATGCCATCGCCAAGGCTGGCGGGGTCGGTCGAGAGTTTAATACCATCGCGATTGATGACGGGATAGCCATGGGTCACTCAGGGATGCTGTACTCCCTTCCCAGCCGCGAAATCATCGCCGACTCGGTGGAGTACATGGTCAATGCCCATCAAGCCGATGCCCTCGTCTGCATCTCGAACTGCGACAAGATCACCCCCGGGATGCTCCTGGCAGCCCTTCGACTCAACATCCCCAGCGTCTTTGTCTCCGGTGGGCCCATGGAGTCAGGACGTACCTCTTTTGCTGGCGAGACAACCGAGACCGCTTTAGACCTCATCGACGCCATGATCACCTCTGTGGATTCCACCATCGACGATGACAAGGTTGCCCAAATTGAGCAGGCGGCCTGTCCCACATGTGGGTCTTGCTCAGGAATGTTCACTGCGAACTCCATGAACTGCCTCGTCGAAGCTCTCGGTCTTGGATTGCCCGGCAATGGTTCCACCCTCGCCACATCCACATCAAGGCGCGCCCTCTTCGAGCAAGCCGGAGCCCTCATCGTGGATCTGTGCAAGAAATGGTACGACGAGGACGACTCTTCGGTACTCCCCCTGTCGATCGCCACGAAGGAGGCCTTCCTCAACGCGATGACAATGGACATCGCGATGGGTGGCTCAACGAATACGATTCTCCATCTTCTGGCTGCCGCCCAGGAGGCCCGAGTCGATTTCACTCAAGCCGACATTGATGAACTTTCACGTCAAACCCCCTGTCTTGTGAAGGTGGCACCCAATTCCAGGGTCTACTACATGGAGGATGTTCACCGCGCAGGTGGTATCCCAGCGATCCTGGGTGAACTCCAGCGTGGAAACCTCCTGAATGCTGATGTGAGTTCCATCCACTCTCCCAACCTTGAATCCTGGCTGACCACCTGGGATATCCGTTCCACCAATCCCGATCCGGTCGCCATTGAACTCTTCCATGCCGCCCCGGGGCGCGTTCGTACCACTGAACCCTTCTCAACCTCAGCCAGATGGGAGACCCTTGACACTGATTCAGCCGAGGGATGTATCCGTGACATGGCCCACGCCTACAGCAAGGATGGCGGCCTCGCTATCCTCACCGGGAATATCGCTGTTGACGGGGCAGTCGTCAAGACAGCAGGGGTACCAGAAGCCCAATGGAGTTTCTCTGGACCCGCACGGGTCATGGAATCCCAAGAGGATGCGGTCGATGCCATCCTCGGTGGGCATATCAAACCTGGGGATGTGGTTGTGGTCCGGTACGAGGGCCCCAAGGGCGGCCCGGGAATGCAAGAGATGCTCTACCCCACGGCGTACCTCAAAGGTATGGGCCTTGGCCCGCAATGCGCGCTCATCACTGACGGTCGTTTCTCTGGCGGATCCTCGGGACTCTCCATCGGTCACATTTCCCCGGAGGCTGCAGATGGTGGCGCCATTGGCCTGATTCACGATGGGGACATCATCTCCATTTCGATCCCCGAAAGATCCATCACAGTTGAGGTCAGCGACGAGGAACTAGCCGAACGTCGAGCAGAACAGGATGCGAAAGGGTGGAACCCAGCCACTCGTGTACGCCCTGTTTCTAATGCGTTGAAGGTCTATGCCGCCCTAGCCCAGTCAGCAGACAAAGGTGCTGCGCGTCGTACCCTCTCATAACGAGGGGGAAGGTCGGCAACCGGAGCAATCCGCTTCTCATAGTCATCCAACGTTACTTGCGTTTCTAGCATCTCCGTAACGCCTAGTAGTTCGTGATCAATGCGAGAGACCTCGTCAGATCAGCCCTAAACCTTGCCGCAACAACCCCTCGAACTCCCATATTCTCATCTCGCTCAGAGGGGAAACCCTGAGGTATTCGCTCTTCGGTAAAGACAAGCGCCCTGACCGGATATGGCCAGGGCGCTGTTAATGCTTGATACTAGGAAACCAACTCAGCGATGATAACAATGTTATTGACCGCTATGCCGCCTGTCGGACGCACCTGACAGGTGATGAAAACCAGGCGACCAGGGATAGAAGCATCCCAGAGGTCTGGTACGTCTGCAATGACATTCTTATTCACAATCACATGCCTCACATAGGAGTACACGCGATTGTTGGCCTCAATGAAGTCACCAGGTTTCAGGAGTACCTCAGAATCCTTCTGGATATAGTTCCCTGGAGACCTGCCCCTGGCTGTGGCGTGGGCAACCATGTAGACCGTTCCATTTTGGGCATCGGTGAGGGGAACCCCCATGTTGCGGATGACGAATGAGGAAGAATAATTCGGGGGATTCATCTCGCCATCAACAGCGTTAACAGAACCGAGGGGTACGTTCAACTGTACTGCAGGAATCTTGAACCCCTTGCCACCATCATCAACCCTCATATCAGCAGCCTCAAGGAACTCTGAAGACAGAGCCCTCGGGTCATCAGGGACCACGATATTGCCATCCATATCGCGTGGAGCATCGGCTTGATTCGGCTTAGGCATGAAAGAAAGTACGCCGATGGTTGCACCACCAATGATGAGCGCCAAAGAGAGAAGGAGGATGAGTAACCCACCCTTCTTTTTCTTCTTGGGCTCCTCCTCCACGTCCTCATCACCATCAGGGCCAATCATCCTAAAAGTGTCCGTAGGCGCGGAGTCATCACCTGAGAGAGTTCTCTCAATGTCGGTGTCACTGCGTGGAGTCCAAGAAGGTTTGGAGGATCCCTCCCCAGTAGTACGTCGCGATGAACGGGAGGAACGTGAAGAGGATCGACTAGATGTGTCCCCTTCCTCGGGGTCATTCACATTCGGTGTCAAATCATCTGATGCCATTATTAGACTCGCCTTCTTGTCAATCCATCATTCCCACAGATGGTGATCAGTACCATGTTACCAGCGCCTCCTGAAAGAAACTCTAAGAAAATGCTGACCTGCAAGGACCCCATCTGAATTGAATCCCCTAGGACAGGGGAATCAACTGATCGATGGTATCCAATCTATAGGCATTAGCATAATCCACAGTCACATCCTGAGGCTTGGTTTCCCCCGTGAAAACCACAGCAGCAGGCATCCCCAAATTGAGTGCCATGCGGATATCTGTCGCAAGTCGATCCCCCACCATCACACATCGATCAAGAGGAATATCCAGCCCGGCAAGACCCGCCCTCACCATGAGTTCCGAAGGCTTCCCCATAGACGCAACACATTTCACCTGGGTACATGCCTCGATAGCCGCAGTAATCGCGGCAGCATCCGGTTCACCGCGTCCCCCCGGAAAGGGGCAGTACCGATCAGGATTCGTCTCAATGAGAATGGCCCGCTTGTAAAACCACAGGGCATCAAAGGCAATCTGGAGTTTCGAGTACCCAAACCCACGATCATAGGAAGAAATCACGACGTCAATACGACTGGGGTCCTCACTGATCGTGAACCCAGCTTCGCTGAGTGCCGTCATGAGGGGAACCTCCGCAATGGGGTACACCGTCGCCCCAGGGTGATGGGTACGAAGCCACCACAGTGTTGTCACGATCGTATTCGTGATCTCCGAGACCTGGGCTTCAATCCCCATCGCTGTCAACTTCTCGGCATACTGTTCAGGGGATTTCGTCGGGTTATTCGACAGGAATCGTACAACCTTGCCAGCTTCCCTCAATGCGGTCATGGTTTCACGGACCCCAGGAAGTACCTCGTCTCCCAGATAGATTGTCCCATCCAGATCGAAAAGATATGCGTCGAAAAAAGCCTGAGGCCGATGGGTGTACACGTCAGTTAAAGGAGTCACCGCATGCACAAGAACCCTGGGCATTAGGATTATCGATCACGAAACCCTGCTTGGAGATAGTGTCTGCAAAATCGATGGTCGCCCCACTGAGATAGGGAGCCGACTTCTCATCCACGACAACCATGACATCCTCACCAAAGGACATCTCCATGTCACCATCAAAATGCTGATCATCAAAGTACAGTTCATAACGCAGCCCAGCACAGCCACCCGGTTGTACCGCCACCCTCAGGAACAGTTCCTGTTCCTCATTGGCTAGCAGTTGAGAAATCTTCGTTATAGCGGCTTGGGTCAGCATCAGACCCTGTGTTGCAGTTTCAGTCATTCCTATATTCTATCGGTCTTTGTATACCTTGCTCTTCTTGTACAAGTACATCTATCTCGAATGCTCTCGCACAGTTCCTCAACAACTTTTCCACTTGGGTACGGGATACATCTATTTTGAAATTCCGCTTAGGTAGGACAAGGGTGGGATATATCTATTCAAAACATACTCGCGCAGTTGTTTCCTTTGGAAACAACTCCTCCGTTCAGGGAGCGGTTTTGAACAGATGTACCCCACCCTTGCCTTATTGCATTCTATGAATCATGACGTGGTAGTTTAGCAACCCAGGTCTGGGCTACTTTTTGGGCTTCTTGGGGGGAGGTTATTTCGTAGGCAGCTTCAATGCCCCAGGTTCTTAGTTCACGGGTGGAGATACGGCATTGGGAGGTTATGAGGATCACAGGGATTAGGTGGTCGGTGGCTTTTCGGGTGATCGTGATCAATCGAGGGTCTGGGGCTGAGAATCCCTCCACTTCGGTGGTGACATAAATGAGAAGGTTGTGACCTTCTAGTTGATTCTCGAAGTCTTGTTCAGCCACCTTAGGAAGCTCTACTGCTACAAGGTTTGCGCCACGATCTTTGAAACCTTGGAGTACGTTGTCTATCAGGTGGATGGCAGTGGGCGTATAAACCAGCAGGATCTGCATCTGTACCTTTTCTGGAGCTTCGCGTGGGATGACCAGGATCTACTCAGCGTCTAGGGACATGGTGTATATGGGGGTCTCGTCGCAGGTGAGGGTCACTTCGGTCACGCCCTCTTCACGGAGATCCTCGTAGGCTGCTCTTAGCCAAATCTCGGCCAGATCTTGGGTATCCCATCCCTTTATGAGTTCATCTTGGAGATAGGGGTCATCGATCTGTGTTGGCAACTGCCAGGTGTACCTCATGAGTTGCCCTCAGTGTACGGCCATTGGAACCGGGATCCACGCTTGACCCTGGGTGCGGGGATACGTGAGCGGCGCATGAGCATGGACCGCGACATGGCATAGCTGAACTTGCCTTTGAGGGGTTCCCCTGGGAAATAGAGCTTGAGATTGGTACGACACCCAAACCACATGAGGAAGGTATCAATGATCAGCAGAAGGAAGATACCCCAGATGATATAGCTGGTAGCCATCATGAGGGAGGGAAGGAAGTAGGCACCCACCATGGTTCCGACAAAAACCAGGAGCATCCCTGGCAGAGCGAACTCAGCCAGATTCCAACGATGATCGACCCAGTCGCGAATCAAGGCGTTGTAGGGAAGTGCATGGGTTTTCGCTAACTGCTCATCACGAGACTTGTACCTAGCCTCCCGCTCGATAGCATTGGCTTGCTTGCGGGTTAGTACAGGCTGGAGCCGTTGACGACGAGCCTGCTCAGCCTGCTTGCGCGTTGGAGTAGGAATACTCTTCTTTGCGGTTGCATTGGGCTTGGGAGGAGTTTGTACCTCTTTGGTCGGCTCCGCATCGTACGGCTTAAACAGTCCCACGGCATCCTTCTTTCTATAGTGGCCCAAGTCATTCTACCGCCCGTACAGAGAAGTTCTGCGAGGCGGAAAACTGCGGATGGCCCCTACAACAATGAATCCAGTACCTCGGATGCAGCCTTCTTGCTGATCGAACCCATGGTGATCTTTTGAATCACTCCGTGAGAATCAATGAACACATGAGTGGGCAGCCCCATGACACCATAAGTGGAGGCAATCTCTTTGACCGGATCAGGGATCTGCGTGTGGGTCATTTTCAACCTGGAGGCATAGCCTGACACAGTGTCAACACTCTCACCAACATAGATTGATAGAACGCGCACCTGCCCGTCATACTCCTGGGCAGCCGCTTCCACATCTGGAGCCTCAGCCCGACAGTTTGTACACCAGGTGGCACCAAAGATGAGCCAGGCTGGCTTCCCAGCAAGGTCACTCAAACGGATGACCTCATCATCAATGGTCACCCCAGCAAAATCGGGTGCAAGACTCCCTACTGCTGGCGCAGGTTGGTCGGGATCAATGACAACATCAATATCTGAAACACCGGCGGAATTATTCCATGGCTGCTTCACCAGGATGACCCCACCGATGATCAGGATCGTTGTAACAACGAGGACCAGCGCGGTCCTAAGGTTAGATTTCATCACCCGTAGGAGTGTAGGCCACCAAAGAAGTGGTTACCAAAGTAGGCGAACAATACAGCGGCAAAACCGATGATCAGCAACCAGGCTGACTTCGTACCCCTCCACCCACGAGCAACGCGGGCGTGCAGGAAGGCACCATAGAGAAGCCATGTCACCAAGGCAGCAGTTTCCTTAGGATCAAAGCCCCAGTAGCGCCCCCATGCAGTTTTGGCCCACAGGGCACCCAAGAGGATCATGATGGTCAACAAGGGGAAGGTCACCACAGCGGCTTTGTACCCCATCTCGTCAAAGGTTTCACGCGGGGTCTTCAGCTTCAGTTTCGGATAAAGCAGGTACAGCACCGCCGCGCCGAAGGAGACGCAGGCGGCACCATAGGCAAGGATTGCGAAGCCGACGTGTACCGTGAGCAAGAGGTTGTTCTGGAGTGCAGGAACAAGCGGCTCCACTTCTGTACCCATTTGGAAGGCGTACAAAAGCAGGCAGGCAGCAACAGGAAGAACAACGAGGGCAAGCATACGGATCTTGAAGCGCCACAGGGCAACAAGGTACGCAACCAGGATTCCCCACACGAAGCTGACGGCAAACTCATGTTGGTTGGAGAATGGGCCATGGCCTGTGATGGACATACGGATGCCGAGATAGGCGGTGACCAGGATAAATGCAACGAGCGTGAAACCGGTTGCAAAGGATCCAACGTTGAGCGTTGACTTGGATTTCACGGTGTCTTTGGTGTCAGTCATATCTACTCCTACTTCTTTGCCTTAGATGCCGCTGGTTTTTTTACAGTCGTCGGCTTCTTCGTGGTTACAGCCTTCTTGGTGGTTGTTACCTTCTTCGCAGTCTTTTCGACAGCCTCAGCTGTCTCGACTGTGCTCTCTTTGGCTTCTTCAACCACCTCAGTAACTTCGTGGACTTCCGTGATCTCATCCTCGTTATCGGCATCATCGAAGATGTCGTCAATCTCGTCTGCGTCTTTGGATGGACGGGCTTTTCGTACCACTGTTTTAGCCGACTTGCGTCCTGCGGATAGGGTGACGAGAGCGGTGATCATCGCCAAGATGATGCATACGATTGCTGCGATTAAGAGAATCTCAGCGATCTGCAAGAGTGATTCTTGGGTCGGTGTCATCATTTCCTCCTTTGGGGGGTAGACCAGGTTTCAGCCTGGGTGAGAAGTTCGTTGAACTCGCGGCGGAAACCGGAGTCCTCCTTATCGGGTGAGGCGAGCATCAGCTTCCCATCCTGAGCACGCACCCAAAGCCGCTTGTGGCGGCACATGAATGTGATCATCATTCCTGTCACGAGCAGGATTGATGCGATAAGCATCCACAATGCACCTGGGTCTTTACGTACCATGATGCCTGTGTAATTTCCTTCACGGTCAAAGCTCAGGGTCATATCACCGATCTTGTCGGATTCGCCCTGGTTCACAATGACCTTAGACATTGGAGTATTATCCTCAGCCATGAGAGAGAAAAGCACTTGGCCTGGTTGAATAGTGGGGTGGCTCACCCCGGATCTGGGAGAAATCACATCAACGTAAAGTCCAAGTTCGGGAAGTTCAACTGTACCTCCGACGATCTCCCCACCATTCCAGGAACCGCTCCAGTCCTGTGAGACGCCTCCTTCGAAGACTACTTCACCTCGGGAAACGATGGTGACCTCGACAGCTAAACCATAGGTGGTTTGGTGGAAGGTGTACCCACCATAGGACAGTGGCTCATTGACTCTGATCTCCTTCTCAGCTACCTGTACTCCCCCATCACGCAAGATGAGGTTTGAGACATAGTCAAGTGGGCGTCCGCTTTCGTCATCAAAGGTGGCAACGAAGCTTGTCGCCTCAAGGGTGAAGTTTGTACCAGCTCCAACAGCAATCTGCTTACCTCCACCAGCAGGTACCGTGATGATGGACTCATAACCTGTGAGGCTCGTGATGATGTAGGCCACGATAATCAAGATGAAGGCTAGGTGGGCGATGACCGTACCTACACCACCCCAGGAGTACTTGTCGGCATAAAGAAGGTTGCCCTCCCCTTCGATGACTCTGTACCGGGCAGCCGCAAGTTTCTCCTTGGCCGCACTGATTGCCTGGGTCTCATTGGAATCAGCATCGACTGATCCTTGATATCGAGTTGCGCTAAAGAAACGATCGCTGACCTGTACCCGTGGGTGTTTGTATCTCTTCCACAACTGAGGAATGCGGTGGGTGGTACATCCAAGAATCGAGATCATGAGTGCGCCTATGGCGACCAGGAAACCTATGGAGGTGAAGACGTGGAAGAGACCCAGGAAACTCAAGATGGAGGAGAATCCCCCAAATCTAGTCTCCATGGCTTCCAAGAAATCAGCCTTACTGACTGGGTCATTCCACACTGAAGAACTCGCCTGCGGGAAAAGCACCCCAAGAAGTACGTAGACTGTCACAATGAGGATGATGATCAACCCAACAGTCTTTGAGTAGGTCACCTGGTATAGGCGGTGGAAAAACTCGCCAACGGATACATCTGGAAGTCCATCGCCCTCAACAAGGGGGACAGCCTCCTGTACAGGAAGGTCGTCCTCGACAGGGAGGTCGGTGGTTTTTTGGTCGGTCATTTCATTCTCCTAGATTGAAAACAAGGCGGCCAGGCGTGAGAAAAGATCAGCGATCATCAGGAATCCCACGATGATCAAAAAGATGCCAATAACGAGATTGACACCCTTTCGGTGTGCAGTAAACCACTTGAATTTGCTGAGAATCCAGGTGGCTCCTGCACACACGAGTACGAAGGGAAGCCCTAACCCCAGTGAGAAGACCACCATGAGGATGATCCCTTGAACCAGGGAGTCGGAGGTGGTGGCGAGCCCCAAGACTCCACCAAGGATGGGACCAATACATGGTGTCCACCCGGCCCCAAAGGCCAGCCCAAGCAAGAGGGATCGGCGCAGGTTGGGGGCTTCAGTACGGTCGGGCGAGTACCGAGGCTGAAGTATACGATCAAGAACAGAGATAGAGATGAGTCCAGATGCGTGGAGACCAATGATGACAAGGACAATCCCACCAACAATCCTGAGCCAGGTCCTGAAACCACCAACAACCCATCCGATGAGACCAACAAGGCCCCACAAACTGATGAAGACAGCTGAGAAGGCCACGATGAACACAAGGGCTTGGGCTGCCCCAGACCAATCCAATTTGGATGAGCCAGGGGGATGTATCTCGTGACACGTGGATGAGCCAAGGGGATCCACCATGTGATCGACGTTTGGTTTGCCTGCAAGATATCCGACGAAGACAGGTACCACGGGCAGGAAGCAGGGGGACGCAAAAGCAAGCAGCCCCGCCCCGAAGACGACGAGGATGCTAGCGACCGTCAATGACGGATCAACCATTATCATCACCTCATGTGTATATCAGTGTATAAGGTGTCGGTTTCCGAGAAAGGAATCCGGCCTTACCCTATCGGCCTGTTTCGCTATCTGAGGACTCTTGGATGAGCTTACATTCATCCATGTGAGCCAGAACCTTAGCGTGGTCTCCTTCGGGATCGAGTTTCATGTACCGTATCCAGGATTCTTCAACCTTGTCACAGTCTGGCGGTTCAATAAACCAGTAGTACATCCCCAGCATGAACCAAGCATCGGCCGAGTCAGGATCAAGGTTAATCACCTCATCGATTTGCTCTTTGGCCATCCCGAGGTTCCCGATCCCCCAGTAGAGTTCCCCAAGCTCAAGACGAGCCTCCACGTCCTCAGGATTTTCTTCAACATGTGCTTCAAGCTCCGACATTCTGACTACCGAATCACCATCAATAGTCGCACCCATCGTGGGGTGTGAGGGCCCAGGAGACTGGCCTGGCCTCAGCCAGGCACCCATCATTGCCCCAAAGATGACACCAACCAGGATCGCCACCACGATGGATGGTTTGCCCCACCCCGAACCAGGTCGGGATGGGGCATTCCTTGGTCTTACGATGTCGTCGTCTACTTCTTTGAGTAGTTCGTCATCGTAGAGTTCGGTCACTTAAGACCGACCTCTTCGATATGAGCGGTATTCTTAGCCGTGAATTCTGATGGGCCAAGATCCGGAACCTCAACACCAAGCTGCGACAGGAGCAACTGGCCCTGGCGAGTAGCGTCGAGTGACTGCCCCAGAACGCGCTGGAGATAGTCAGGATTGTGGAAACCATAGGAGTTCTCGGAGTATGCATAGTCTGCATAGTATCCACCCTTGCGATACAGTTCCTTGACCTTGGCCATGGTGGCCTCGGGGACCTGGATCGTCGAGTCTTCAGCCTGTACTGCTTCGAGCATGTCGAGGAGTACCATGGCGGAATCAAGAGCCGCGTCGCGAGTAATCTTGAAGCGGTTGTTGATCGTTGTCACACGATCCCTGAGAACCTGCTCAGAGGCAGTGTGGCACTGACCACAGGTGGCGTTCACGTCATACAGAGGATTCCGGATATCGTGATTGGTGATCTTCTGTGAACCGTCGCGAGTGTAGGCCATGTGGCAATCTGCACAGGTCACACCGTTGGCGGCGTGGATGGACGAGGACCATACTTCGTACTCAGGATGCTGAGCCTTGATGGAGCCAACCTGAGCACGCGGGTTCGCATAATCAGAGAATCCAACATTCTCGACACCATTGAAGGTGAAGCGTGGCTCGTTGTAGTACTCAAGGGTATCGTCGATATCCAGGCCCTTGGCCCATGGGAAGACGACATCCTTGTTGGCACCTGCGAAGTAGTACTCGATGTGACACTGTGCACACACCAGAGCGCGAAGCTCATTATTGGTGGCGTCCTTGTTCACATCATAGTTGGCGATTCCCTGGCCAGCCTTGTATTCAGCGAATGAATTGATCAGGCCTGGGCGGGAGATGCGCAGCTTCATGGTTGCGGGATCATGGCAGTCGACACAGCCGATGGGGTCACCATTCACCTGATCCATGGAATGCTTCTTGATCATGGATTCCATGTCTGCTTCAATATCCGTGCAATCTTTGCCCTCTTTCTGAGCTGCTTGCCACTCTGGGGTCACGGATGTGGCCTCACAGTCGTACGGAATTGAGTTCAAAGCTACGAACCCGGAATTCATAGTCTCATTGAAGCTCGCATTCGGCCCGGCAGTGCTTGCCGCCGCCCACATCTGCACAGTGGAAGCATGACAGTGGATACAAGCACCCGGCTGATTTCTTTCAGTAACGCGCTTGGTGGTCAACTGGTCTTCCAACATGTAGGCGTGACCGCGGGCATGCCTATAGTCGATGAAGAAGGCGAATCCCTGCCACAGTCTCTTGACTCGGGTGTCTTCCTCAATCTTTGATCCTGCAACTTCGGTACGAGTATCGAAGTCTGGGTTAATCGGTGTCCCTGCTGTCACAAGGTCAACGTTCGCTACCAGGGTATCCGGCTTATGATCTGAGGACTTATAGATAGCAGTAGCCTTCCATCCCTCAAACTCAGATGGGAAGTTTTGTCCCCATGCGCTCGGATCGTACTGGTTTGTGTCGTTCATTTCGACTACCTGTGTATATTGCGTAGCGGATTCGCCCTTCTTCTCCCCCATATTTGCAATGAGGGCAGCGAGAAGGAACCCGATCGCGGCTGCCGCGATCGCAATTACAGCGAGGGCCCAGATGGGAACGCTTTTGCGAGTCTTGGCTTCGTTCTGGTCTGTCATCAGTCCGGCTCCTAGATATCGTGTCCAATAGTGGAATGGCAATGTGTACACTGTGGGTCTTCACCTGTGACACCCACGGTATAACGCATCGGGAAAGTCATCATGTCATGGCAGTTGAGACATAGCTCATTAGCGATGGCCCTACTCTTATCTCTGATGACAATATTTTCGGGGTAACTCCCCGTAGTAAATGCAAGTGCATGTAGCACACCATCTTCGGCTTTCACCCCATATTGCCGAATGATGTTGTCATGCGGCAGGTGACAGTCGTTACAGGTTGCGACATTGGCGTGTGATCCTCGCGACCATGCATCATAATGGTCCTGCATCACGTGACATTGCGCACAGGTTTCGGGGTTAGACCCGAAATACGATGGGAGTCCGGAATATCCGATCCCAAAGATTGCTATCCCGATTGCGGTTCCGCTTAACGCGGCCGCTGCGATTCCGAGTACGCGACGCAGCCGTGGCGAGGGCTTCTTTGCTGAGGCCATGGCTCACCTTTCAGTGTGTAACAGGTAATGCGAAAGTATCACGGGTTAAAACAAGGGTCAATACCCAGATGATTACTATGAGAATACACACGCATAGAGAGTGATCATATTCGCTCTGACTAGGGAAAACAATGAAGGCACGTTGTTTATTCCCTAATAAACATTAGATATCAAAACGAGGATTTTTAGTGGAGGGAGCCAAGGATGCCGAGTAGATCCCGTTTTGCTGAACGGTTATTCAACCTTTATAGTATTAACCATAATTATTGAATAAGTAGGGGGCTGCATTGGCTGTAAGGGTTGACCATTCTGTGTTTGATGGAACAACAGGTCGTACAGAACATGGGGGGCGCCGTACACATATCATTAGGTTGCTGCGGGATACCAAAGAACCTCTCACCGTTGAACAGGTGGCTAAAAGAGTCGGATTGCCGTCGAATACGGCCCGGTTCCATCTTGAATCCCTTGTTGATTCTGGCTTCGCCACTCGAGAGGCACAAAGCCGTTCCACACCTGGACGTCCGAAGGTTGCCTACACGGGTACCCTTCCAAACCAGACCCACGAGAGGGCTCAAGGTTTTCGCCTTCTCGCAGAGATCATGGCTATCACTGTTGCCCAGTCCAATTGCGAAGCTGACGAGTGGATGTACCAGGTCGGTTCGGAATGGGGGCGCTTCCTGGCCCCTCGCACCGATCCGGGTGACCCAGTGGACGAGGCCGAGATTCTTGAGCGACTCATCGACAAATTGGATGCTCTGTGGTTCGCTCCCGAGAAGGAAAGCGGTGACCCTCCGCGTCTCACACTCCATCACTGCCCATTCTGGGATTCCACACGACGCCACAAGGTTCTATGCCAGTTGCATGTCGGCATGGTCAACGGTTCCTTGGAGGAGATGAAGTCCTGCTACAGGGTGACACGGGTACTTACCCATGACCTTGCCCACAAATGCGAGGTTGAATTCAGCCAATCTACAACTCGTCTCAGCCGAGCTACCGTTGAATACGCCCCCAGGACTCCCCAGTCTTAGTTACTCACATGGCTGGGTACGAATGGGAGCTTGACCACTTCAAACTCTTCGTGGCGGCTGCGTACCTCAACTGTGACCTTGTCACCGATCTGGGTTTCAGGCGGTAGGAAGGCGAGCCCGATTCCCACATTGAGGGTTGGGGAGAAGGTGCCAGAGGTAACCTCGCCGATCTTTTCCCCATTCTCGTCGATGACTGACATGTGCGCTCGCGGAATCCCCCGACCACAGGCACGAATGCCCATCAGGGTACGACTTACCCCATGACGGCGTTGGGTACGTACCGCCTCATCACCATCGAAGGAATCCTTCTTCCAGCCAACAGCCCACCCCACTCGTGCCTCAACTGGAGAGATCTCTAGGGAAAGATCCTGCCCGTGAAGGGGGTATCCCATCTCCGTACGGAGGGTGTCACGGGCTCCCAGACCACAGGGTTGGATCCCATATGCCTCGCCTCGTTCCATGAGCCAGGTCCACACAGTTTTCATGTCGGCGGCTGGTACGACGAGTTCGTACCCAAGCTCTCCGGTGTACCCCGTGCGGCACACTGTCAACGAGACGGAGACGGACTCAGCGACCAGGTCAGCCCGTTCAAAACTCATGTACCCCATTCCATGGGACAGATCAGGCCCCCGAACAGAGGAGTTGTGTCCGAAGGCTGCCTCCATGACTTCCGCGCTTCGCGGCCCCTGGATAGCGATAATCCCATCTGCTGTGTGCCGGTTCGTCCAGCGCAGATGATCGGGACTTGAATCCATCAATCGACTCAATACCTCATCTGCATTCGAAGCGTTCGGGATCACCATCACATGGTCTGGGGCGAAAAGGTACACGATCATGTCATCGACGACTCCCCCACTGGCATCCAGAAGGAGGGTGTACTGTGCATGTCCGGGAGTGATCTTGTTCAGATCATTGGAGACCCGTGTGTTGAGGTAGTCCGCAGCTGCCTCGCCTTCGATGAGGAAGGTACCCAGGTGGGAGACATCGAAGAGACCAACTGCTTCGCGTACCGCCTTGTGTTCCTGGAGGATGCCAGCGTACTGTACGGGCATCGCCCACCCACCGAAAGGTGAAAACTTGGCGCCCAGACTGGTGTGTACCTCAGCCAAAGGGGATTCTATTAATGTCATTCCGGCTCCTATCAACATCGATTACCACCATGGAAGCTTGGGGCTAATCCGTGTCCCCAGTGGGATCTCACAGTTCAAGGATCACTCTAGCAAGGCTCGGCGTTCACAGGCACGATCAGGATAATTCGTGATAATGGAGTCCACCCCTCGGGCCAGCATTCGATCCATGTCAGCCTCGTCGTTAACAGTCCACACGTTGACTTCCAGGACAGAATTGCATGCCTCATCCATGAAGTGTGGCACAGCATCAACGTACCTAAAATGCGGATGCATGGCCGTAGCCCAGACATGATGGGCATAGGCCCAGGGTTCATACAGGACGTCAGAGAAGAGTACGCCGGTGGCAATCAGGGAGCCCATCTGCCGAATCTCAGCCAAGGTGATGTGGTTGAAGCTTGAGATGATCACGCGGTGTTCCCAGTCACGTTCATCGATCATTGCGAGTACCTTATCTGCCATCCCCCGGTAGGGAATACGGGAATCCTTGAGCTCGATGTTGACCGTCATCTGGGTGTCGTCAAGCAGGTCGAAGACTTCATCAAGGGTGGGTATTTGCTCGTCAGGATAGTCAGCGGAACCCATGGATGCCTTGAGTTTCTTGATCTGAGCGAGGGTGTGATCCTTGACCCATCCCATACCATCAGTGGTTCGTTCCAGGGTTTCATCATGGATGACGACGACCTCCCCATCACTGGTCATCTGAATATCGATTTCAATGCCATCGGCACCCATGGTACGTGCCAGATCAAAGGCCGCAAGTGTGTTTTCTGGAGCATAGCCACTAGCACCACGGTGGGCATATACCTTGGTCATACCACTCCCTCTATGTCGGGACCTCCTGGGTTGTCACTCAGTCGGGATCACACGTCATTGTGTACAGATTTAGACTATACCTATCACGGGTGCTGGGGTAGTACATCTGTTGCGAACATGCTCACGCAGTTTCCCTGAGAGGAAACGACTCCTCGCTCGGTTTGCCCTGCCATATCTGCGCGCAGGATGACGGAGCTTCGTTGTACACGCGATGATCTGAGGGTACTTGCACTCTCAGCCTATGTGGAGATCCACTCCCCTACATCACCCTTGGAACGCCTCACTGCGCGCGAACGTGAAGTCTTGGCCCCGATCACCGAGGAACTCAGCAACCAGACAATCTGTGAAACGCTGTGGCTCTCAGCCGGGTCGGTTGAGAAACACATCTCCTCGATTTTTGCCAAGCCTGACCTGCCGATGGACACGAACTCACATCGGCGTGTACTTGCGCTTCTGGCTTGGTTGCAGGATGGCGCTTAGGCCTCGACGACCTTGGCGTCCTTGGCGGCCCTTTGTACAGCCTCGCAACCTTTGATTGCTGATGACTTCGACTCGTATGCCTCACCTACGGCGACGACTTGGCCGTTGGCAGCCTTCAAACGGAAACGATACTTGCCTGCTTTGTCTTGGTAAACCTCAAATTGTGCAGCCATGACGGGATCCTCTCTGACTCACCAGTTCTTGTGAACTGCTTACAACTATTCTAGTACTCTGTTCGCTGAGCTGGGGGACCTGCTTGAGCAATGAGGAACTGCGGCGCCGAAAACCCCCTCGCGGCAAAGGCTTCCCCAATGGCCGCCCTAGTCGAGTCCAAGGATTGGGTGTACACCAACGCTATGGCGGATCCCCCGAACCCTCCCCCCGTCATCCGTGCCCCCAGTGCCCCACACTCCAAGGCTGTGACTACTGCCTGGTCCAATTCTGGGCAGGAGATCTCATAGTCATCCCTCATTGAGGCGTGGGAGTCGACAAACAACCGACCCAGTTCTGCGAAATCATTGGCTTCCATCGCAAGTACAGCTAGGCGTACCCTCTCAGTTTCGGTGACCACGTGGCGTACCCGTGCTCGCAGCCGATCATTGCTTAGGCGGGGTAACAGGGGCTCCAGCATCTCGGGAGTAATCTCCCGCAGCGTGTCGAACCCTAACTGGGCACAGGCTTGTTCACAGTCTGCACGACGTCGCCCGTACTCCCCTGTCGTGTGGGAGTGTGGGGCCTGTGTGTCGATAACGAGCAGGGCCAAACCTGCTTCCTCCAACTGAAAGGGTACGTGGCGCACTGAGGCATCTGAGCAGTCGAGGTTCAGCGCGTACCCCTCATGTGAGCGGAGACTGGCTGCCTGATCCATCCCACCTGTGGGTGCCTGTGCGATGTGGTTCTCTGCCCGCTGACAGATGTTTGCGAGGGTCGCACGACCTTCATCATCGGCCAGTAATCCGAGGTTACACAGGTCAGACATTGCGGCTGCAATGGCACCCTCAATGGCCGCTGAACTGGATAATCCTGAGCCAACAGGCACCTCGGAAATAAAGGCTGCCTCTACTCCTGGCATCGGATAGCCAGCCTCCTCTAGGGCCCAGATGACTCCGACTGGATAGCGTTCCCAGGATGAGGGTTTCCCTGGCTCAACCTCATCTAAGTTGAGTGGCTGTGAGGCTTCCATTCCTACTGAAACGAAGCGTAGTTTCCTGTCCTCACGTCGGCGGATGGCAACATAGGTACGTTGTGGTAAAGCTATCGGGAGTACCAATCCAGCGTTGTAGTCGGTATGTTCACCAATGAGATTGACCCTGCCTGGTGCCTCCCAGATCCCTTCAGGCTCACCCGTGAATTGGGCCTGGAATTCGTTTAGTACTGTGCTCACGATGGACATTGGTTCCCTCCTTAGTTCACATGTCAATCATGGCATAGTTCGCTTTCCCCTTCGTCATTCTGCGTGAAACCGCAGAACCCAGAGTTCTATTCTGGATGAGAGGGTGGGGTACATCTTTCTGGACGCACTCGCGCAGTTGTTTCCTGTGGAAACAATTCCTCCGTTCGGGAAAACGGTCCACAGTAGATGTACCCCACCCTCTCCTTGTCGCATCTCAGTTCCGTATTTCCGGATGCCCAGATGTGAAAGCCGCCCCCCTTTCGGGGGACGGCTTGGGATTATTTTTGAGTGGAATTACTCAAAATAACCTTTCAGGAGAATACTCTCTCCCTCTTGTTACGTCCGACACGTGGGAGAACCCACACGCCAGATATTGCCATAAGTGACCCAAGCATCATCAATCCAATTGGGAATTGTGCTTGAGGTAGTGCGGTACCGCCTGTTGGTGCCTTCACTGGGGTTGGAATAACCTGGAAGGTTGCGGAAACCTGACCGGATTCTTTACCAGTGAGTGTGGCGGTGTGTGTGCCCAGTTCAAAGTC
>JAIRQE010000018.1 GCA_031256725.1 Propionibacteriaceae bacterium | reverse complement strand
AGGATGATCGAAATGATTCCTCTGACGAACTAATCGGTACGAAACTGTCATGGTCCTATCTCATCATGGACCTACGACATTTTTTTGACGCCTCGAATCTTTGGTTACTATTCAGCCTCCTAATCAAAGAAAACCGATCAGTTGCCATATCCTCATCTCATGGAACCCAACCTCCGCTTGGAGGAAAAAGCCTGCGAAAAACCCCCATTCTTCACCCATATTTCTTTCCAATGTCCCATCTACGATGAGCCGACTACCCTGAACTAGCTTATTCCCGCTACATTGGTCTTAGATGAACACTAATGGAGGTTTCAATGTCCGAGTTTTCCCCTGCTCAGCCCACGCCACCTGCACCACCTGCACCCCAGGTTCCTGAAGCCGCAGCCTCCGCTGCCGCACCAGCAGCAACAGCAATGCAGGCTCCCATCCTCACTCTTGAAGCTCCCGCACCCATGGAAGTGGTTGCAACAACCCAGGCACCAGCGATGGCACCTCAGGTTGAAGCTGCACAGGTACCCATCCTTGACGAAAAGGTTGCAGCCTTCCTAGCCCAGATTGAGCAGGCAGAAACCAAATCCCCCCAACTTGCCGCCCAAGCTGATGCTGTACGCGCTATGGGGGATGCCGATATCCGCAAGGCTGCTGAGGCCTCCAATCGTCTTTTGACCACTCCGGTACGAGCGATGAAAGAAGGCGGGCTCTCCCAGGGATCAACAGTGGGTAAGACCCTCATGGACCTCAGACGTACCGTTGAAGACCTTGACCCCCACCAGGACCAGGGCTTCACGAAAAAGCTCTTCGGCCTCATCCCCATGGGTCGTTCCGTGGAGAACTATTTCCGCAAGTACCAATCCAGTCAAGACCACCTCAATGCGATCCTTCATGCCTTGCGTTCAGGCCAGGATGAACTCACCCGCGACAATGTCTCCCTTGGTATGGAAAAGCAGAACCTGTGGCAGACCATGGGCAGGCTCAACCAGTACGTCTACATTGCTGAGCGCTTGGACGCCCAGTTGGCTGCACGCATCTCTGAATTAGCTGTGACCGATCCCGAGCGCGCCAAAGTACTCTCCGAAGATGTTCTTTTCTATGTACGCCAAAAGCATCAGGATCTTCTCACCCAGTTGGCTGTGTCCATCCAGAACTATCTGAGTATCGATATCATTGTGAAGAACAACATTGAACTCATTAAGGGTGTTGACCGCGCTTCAACGACAACAGTAGCTGCTTTGCGTACTGCGGTGATCGTCGCCCAGGCGCTCAACAACCAGCGACTCGTCCTTGATCAGATCACAGCTCTGAATACAACAACCTCAGGGCTCATCCAGCGTACCTCCGAGATGCTCAAAGAACAGTCGGTCTCCATCCAAGAGCAGGCTGCCAGTTCCACCATCGGTTTAGAACAACTCCAAGCAGCTTTCTCGAATATCTATGAAACAATGGATTCCATCGATACCTTCAAGGCGCAGGCTCTCAACAATATGTCTCAGACGATTACAGTTCTCGAAGGCGAGGTCGCGAAGTCTCGTGTCTACCTTGATCGGGTACAAAACTCTCCGCAGCCAATTGTTGAAGGTCAATTGAGCGTCGATACTGGAGCCTGACGGGAGTATTTCGTGGGACTATTTGATTGGTTTCGAGAGGATCACGAGCAGACCGCTCCTGAGACTCCCTCAGCACCGACCCCCGAAGAGATTGCCACTGCCCTCGATATGATGGACGAGAAAGTGGTCTCTGCGGCGCTGTCGAGCGCGGTCATTTCTCGAGTCAACAGGATCACTAAGAGGCTTCGAGAAACCCTTCCGAGAATGGATAACACAGGTCTCACCTCAGTGGATCAGTACTCCTTGATCGCGACTGCAACTAGCTATCTTCCCCAAACTGTGGGAAGCTATGTTCGCCTGCCACGGGACTGGGCTGATTCTCGACCAGTGGATGCAGGCCGCTCCTCCTTGTTGGTTCTCATCGACCAATTGGATCTTCTTGGGGAAACAGTAGACAAGATCTATGACGCTGTCTTAGCCAAGGATGCCGAGGCCTTGGTTGTCCATGGTCGCTTCCTGGTTGAGAAGTTTTCACCAGGGCGTGTTCCCATGGCTGTACCCAAACCCAAACCTTCAGTTTCCACATCACCACTAGACCTGGGATAAACATATGAGCGAGGATCGCGACAACCAAGACATCATGCAAGAGTTCACGCGCAGAGCACCCGAGCTTCTCGGTGAGGTTCTCGCCAAATTGAGGGGAATCTCTGCCGAACAAGCAGCCGAGATCGAAACACTGAATCCTTTCGACATCTCAGCCCTAGACCCCCATACTCCTGGAGCCTTTGGCCCTTTGGGTGGACTTCTAGGTACACCAGGAGATCCCGCTCATGGAGCTACAGCATCCCCATCGGCTGTTGATTCCGCTGATCACACTGCAGCTGAACCTCCCCAGGTTGCAACCCAAGGTGAGCTCCCCCAGACCATAGATGAACCTGAAGAGGAAGAGAAAACCCTCGAAGAGTGGCTCGCAGAACTTGATGAACTCATTGGTTTGAAAACCGTAAAAGAGGAGATTCATCGACAGTCAGCCATCTTGAGGATCCAGGGTTTACGTCAGCAGGCAGGCCTCAAAGATGCCACTGTCACCCGTCACCTTGTTTTCGTTGGCAACCCAGGTACAGGAAAAACAACTGTGGCTCGTCTCGTTGGAGGGATCTATCGAGCATTGGGTTTGCTGTCGAAGGGACATCTTGTCGAGGTTGACCGTTCGGAGTTGGTTGCTGGCTACCTTGGCCAGACAGCGATGAAGACTGCTGAGGTTGTTGAGCAAGCCGCTGGCGGAGTGCTCTTCATTGATGAGGCTTACTCTCTCTCCGGTGACCAATATGGCCAAGAGTCCATCAACACCCTCGTTAAAGAGATGGAAGATCGTCGAGCAGATCTGGTTGTCATGGTTGCCGGATATCCCGTACCCATGGCGAAGTTCATCGCTGAGAACCCTGGACTTGAATCCCGATTCAGAACAACGATTCTCTTCCCGGATTACACCGATGATGAGTTGGTGGACATCTTCATGTCCATGGCAACCAAGGGTGACTTTGATGTACCTCAGGAGAGCGTGAGTGCATTCCGGGCCCTCTTGGCACTCCAAATCCGCGACGAAAGCTTCGGCAATGGTCGTTTCGCGCGTAATGTCTTCGAGGCAGCCATCGGAAAGATGGCATGGAGACTCAAAGATGTCGAGGAACCAACCCTAGAGCAGCTTCGCGAGATCCTGCCTCAAGATATTGCCCCAGAACCTGAACCTCGCCGCGAACCCCCCGTACCACTCGACCTCCAGCGTGAAGAAAAAAACGCTGACCTCGACACCCTCAATGATGTTGACGAGATTCTTGCCAGGCTCACGCAGGAAGCCGATCAGAGCGAGGGCAATACAAAATCCACCCAGGAGGACTGATGGCTACAGCAAAACCCACCAGATCGGCAGGCGTAGCCAAGTCGTCTGGCGCCAAGACTGCTATGGCAACCCAAGCAGCACCTCCCCCCAAGGTTGCCCAAGCAGTACCCGCTCCAACAGCCATTGAAGCGACTCCCCCACGTCCAACCTCCACGGCCGCACCGAAAACATCAGGGCCGCGCTTGTACCGATTCATGAGAACAGGGCTGGTCATCTGGACACTCTTAGCCACGGCATTGTGTATCGGATCGGTCCTGGCAACCCAGACCCAGCAGGAGTCGAGTGCTGCAACGATGCTTCACGCACAGGATCTACGCGATCTGCGATCTGCAGTAGCTAAAACCCATGCTACAGGACTCTCGTTGATGACCTCGCCTATGAATAGTGACCTCATCGCTGCCTATGACCAGGTCCGTTCAACCACGGATCACTTGATTCTTGCCTCAGCGGGAAGCTATGTCGGTCATGGCGACATGGGGTCGGTTATCTCATCAATCCGTACCTGGCAAGACGATCTGGCTGTCTCACTTCATATCATCTCGAATGGCTCTGTGGACCCATTGCGGGTGAGCCTCCTTGACACTGAATTCCGTAATGTAACCACAGCAATCGACCAGGCCTATTCCTCGGTCTCAGTTGATGCCACATCAACGACTCCTTTCATCATCATTGGCATCATCGCCTCGGTTCTTGGCGGTCTGGGATTCGTTATGGTTTCGGTGGTCACTGCTCGTCGTAGTCGCCGAATCATCAATCCTGGGCTCACGATCGGTTTATTAGCAGTCATTGCCGCCATCGTGACTGTCGGATTCTATGCGTCAAAGTCCGCTGAAATCTCGGTGGTCGATTCGCGGATTTCGGCCTTCTCTCAAGCTCAAGCCGATACCTGGACCTCACGCGCCCAGGTCGCTATGGGTGTCCTTGATCCAGATCAATGGTCGACCCATCTCACCCAGGCTCAGACCACAGCCCACTCAATCCAGCCAACCGTTATGAAGGTCGTGGCTTTCATTGATTCGGATCTTGAGGAAGGATTCACCACCCTCTCTTCGGCAGTGGATTCCCTCGTCACAGATTCATCCTCAGCGCCCCATACTCTGTCATCGAATCTCCCCTGGCTTGACCTGGCACAGACTCTGTCGAATTTGATTGATGACGAACGCCTCACCGAAGACAACCTCGTTGTCCCCGCCATGTGGTACACAGCCCTTTTGGCGCTCCTGTGCGTCGTAGCGGTTGTCTTCCTTCTGAGTGGATTGCATTCTCGTACCAAGGAATACCTATGACAGTACCGTGGCCCGAAGGTTCCGCGACACAGCCGCCCACTCACAATCAAATGCTGACATACCTTGATGATTGTGGTAACTGGATTAATGATCGCCGTCAGGATCTTGACCGTCTTGATCGAAAGGTCCAGGCTACCAGTCCCCAGGGTGTGACAGACATAGCTATGACCTTGACGGTCTGGCAGGCCATCAAGGATCGCTACACAGATCTGGTGAAGGTCTGGGATTCCGGACGCGTACTTGACATTGACTTGAAGAAGATAGCTGTCATGATCTGGGCAAACCTCAACGACATGCTGACCCCTGGTACAACCATCTCCAGCGGCGGGGGGCTGGCAGTCTCCCTCCCTGAGGCTTGCCGGATGCTTGAAGCCCTCATCTCCCAGCTTTCTTCCAGGTACGAGCTAGCGCCAGTCTCCACGGAAACCACTGCTCGTATCACCCAATTACTCGCACAGGTTGAGCGCATCAGGGAGCAAGCCAAGCTTGATCCCCCAGGTATCCGCGAGGCCACTGAAGCTCAGGTGGCTAATCTCGCAAGTGGGGTCAAGGATCTCGTCGAGAAAGCCAACCGTGGAGGTGACATAGGCGGATTCCTTGGACCCTTGGAGGTACGCGCCTCCCTCATGGAACGTGACCTCATTGTGAGTCACGCAGAAAGAGCTATGCTGGCTCAGAAGGTGGGTTTAGCCAGCCAGCGACGTACCTCCATGATTCAACGAGAACACGCAGTAACTGAGATCGTACGAAAAACTCGCTCAAGTGTGGATCCTGCACCCAAGTACGCAGTCCCCAGCGTAGAGGCCTTGGGTGAGATACCTACAACCCAGGGCCAACTTGAGGAGTACATGAAGCGACTAGACCAGGTGAATGCTGCCTTTGATGTGGTACAACAGGCAAATCAGCAAGCCTTGGCGGCGAAGAGTTCCCTGACGGCTCGCTTCGAGAAAGCCTATGCAACTCTAGGATCCGCCGACCCTCTCACAGCCTCACTTGCCACACAGATCCGCGACCTCATGGGGCAGTCTCCCACCCCTATTGCGGTCGTGGAGCCCCTTATCAACGCTTTTGAAGCAACAGGTGGAGATCGATGAAATGCACACGAATTGGTTGTTCCGGACAGATTTCCGATGGCTACTGCAATGTCTGCGGTATGCCACCACGTGAGGCTGCTCAAACACCCTCCGGGCGTGGTATACCAGGACATGTACCAACTCTCAAACCCTCAGGTCCCTGTCAGATGCCTGATTGTCGTGGGCGTATCGTAGATGGGTACTGCGACACCTGCGGATCACCAGCAGGAGCCACCCCACCATCGGCGGCCTTAGGTGCAACCACCAGTCGTATAGGAACAGTGAGTCTTGGATCAGCACGCGTAGGTACTGACGTAACACGCTCACGCTTAGCCGATACTCGAAGGGCCGCTGGTCACTTGGGAGCAGGGTACACAACAATCCCACCCGAGCCTGTGGTCGATCCCCAATCGGCAATCTTAAAGAATCCCGAGGTACCCGAAGACAAGAGGTTCTGTCCCCACTGCGAAGCGAAGGTCGGTCGTTCAACCAAGGATTCACCTGGTCGAGTTGAAGGGTATTGCCCCAGCTGCCGTAAGCCCTTCTCGTTCACCCCGAAGCTCTCCAAAGGTGACATCGTTGCTGGGCAGTACGAAGTCAAAGGCTGTCTTGCTCACGGTGGTATGGGGTGGATCTACTTGGCCACTGATCGTAATGTCTCGGATCGCTGGGTGGTACTCAAAGGGCTGTTGAATGTGGGCGATGAAGCATCCATGCAAGCTGCCATGACTGAGCAAAGATTCCTCGCCACAGTCCAGCATCCCCTCATCGTCGAAATCTATAACTTTGTCACCCATGAAGGTGGGGCCTATATTGTGATGGAGTTCGTGGGTGGTCGCTCCATCAAGCAGATTCTCAAGGCTCGTATGGAGGCCGCCAAGGGGGTTTACGATCCTCTGCCCGTGGAACATGCTCTGGCTTATGTTCTTGAGATCCTTCCTGCAATGAGTTACCTCCACAACCAGGGATTGCTCTACTGCGATTTCAAGCCAGATAATCTCATGCATCTCCAGGATTCCGTGAAACTCATTGATCTTGGTGGGGTACGTCCCATTGATGATGATGATTCTGTGATCTTTGGTACCGTCGGTTATCAGGCTCCTGAGGTATCAACACAGGGCTGTACGATCACTTCCGATGTGTACACAGTGGGTCGTACCCTGCTCATCTGTTGTGCTGAGGTGAAGGGGTACCAAACAACCTACAAGACCTCGCTGCCCCCCATTGAAGAGATACCAATCTTCGCCCAGTACGACTCTATCTACAGACTGATCGCCAAGGCCTGTGCCACCAATGCCTCTGATCGTTTCCAATCCATGGATGAGATGAGACACCAGATGCTTGGTGTGCTGCGGGAGGCTGTCGCCATTACCCGTGGTACTGCTGCGACAACCTCTGCCCCTTCGGATCTCTTTGAGGCACCCACAGTGGTCTCGGATGTCTTCACCTGGAAGCATCTACCAAAACTCAAGCCTGAACCCTCAGATCCTGGGTTGGTCATGCTGGCATCCATCGATCCTTCGATGGAACCACGCGCACGCTACCAAGCTCTGCTGAACTCACCCACGAAGACCCAAGAGGTACAACTAGCTCTGTGTCTGGCTGCCATAGAAAATGGAGTACCAGACACTGTCACCTCAACGGTATCCGAGATCCTCACCCAGGATCCCTGGGAATGGCGGGCTGCATGGATTGAAGGGCTAGCTGCACTCAATACTGCTGATTGGACGAAGGCCCAATCCTGTTTCAATGCCGTTTATGGGCAGATTCCTGGGGAACTGGCCCCCAAGTTTGCTCTCGCTGTCGCCTGCGAAATGGGCGGAGAATTAGAGATAGCAGAACAGTTGTACCATATCTGTTCAGTCACTGATGGAGCCTATGTTGCTGGTGCTGCCTTCGGACTCGCCCGTGTGAGAGCCAAGAAGACTGGAAGCTCCAATGATCCTCGACGGGTCTTGGATGCTCTCGACCTTGTTCCAACAACTTCAGGTGGATGGTCTCAGTCTCGTCGTCTCGCTGCTTCCTACCTGACCCAAGCTGGTCAAGGTCTCCCTGATCTTGTGAGAGCCTACGAGGCCATTCGGTCTGCTGGAGCAAACACCGAGGATCGCCTCAAACAGGAACTGGAGATCTTCCAACGTGTACTGCCTCTCGTGAGTCTCGCCAATCGAAAGGCTGCCCGCGGAGCAACAATTCCGATGATAGGTGAAGTACCCATCACTAAAGCCGACGTCAGAGCCAAACTTGAGACGATATTACGTCAACAGGCAACCCTCGAACATGACCCCGCCAAACGAGCGGCACTCATTGACCAAGCTAATTCCTTGAGAAAGTGGTCCATACTATGACACTGTTTAATCGCGGCGCCCCCGGAGTTGAGTGGAATCCTGGTGATCCAGAAGCAACCCAACCACAGGATCCCCCTTCGTCGAACCCCCATCGAGAGGATTTCACAGCCTATCCCTCCACATGCCCAGCCTGTGGTGGCGAACTGGGGATAGATGCCTACTGTCTTCAATGCGGTCAGAAGGCCAAGAGTCTGCGTGAACACTTTCAGTTGGAACCAGCCGAGTGGGTGGGAGCCGTGTGCGACATTGGCATATCCCATGCCCGCAATGAAGATGCCATGGCCTGTATGGCTGAAGGAGATCGTGCAGTACTCGTGGTCTGTGATGGTGTCACCACATCCGAAGACTCAGATGTCGCCTCCCTCGCGGCAGCCCATATTGCTTGTGAACTTCTGTGGGCCAATAACCCTCAGGGTACGGGTACCACTTCCTCGCGTGAAGCAGCCCTTCATGGGGCCTTGACCCAAGCAGTACTGGCGGCAAACCAGGCTGTCATTGACAAGACGAACCCCGCATCAACAAACTCAGCTGCCTCAACCATTGCTATGACCATCGTTGAGAAGGATGCCATATATTGCGCCAATCTGGGTGACTCGCGCGTCTACTGGATACCCGACAATTCGCAGCCCCTCCTGCTCACCAAGGATCATTCCCTCGCACAAGTGGGTATCGATTCTGGTGCTGGACGAGCCGAAGCGGAATCATCGGTCTACGCACATACGATCACAAAATGGCTTGGGCGTGATGCCGTTGATCTTGATCCGTATTTATCCACCTTGAGGGTCACAAATCCTGGATGGGTGATCGCGTGTACCGATGGTCTGTGGAACTATGCTTCAGAACCCACGGCAATCAAGGAGCTTGTTGACTTCCTTGATCACTCCTCCCCCTTAGCTCTGGCGGGTTATTTGGTTGCCTGGGCGAATGAGAAGGGCGGCCATGACAATATCACCGTCGCCTGTGCGCGTATTGAATCCTCTGCTATACCATCGGTACCCTTGACCCAGGTCGTCTCTGAGGCCATGGATGTTCTCGATAACCCGACTGTACCCGTCATGGCTCCCAATCCAACTCCGATCAGTCTTGATGCTCCCACTGTCGCATTGAATCGTTCGGCTCAGGGTACTACCCAATCTGACACTGAAATACTGGCGACCAATGATGATAATGGTCGCGAATCTGGACCTACGGACTAAGGTTGATCTATGGCTGTCTTTACCTCGATGGTCTACCAAAACGAGTTCCTCGCTGATGGTAGTACCGATGTCAATGCAATTGTACGAATCGACTGTTCAGAAGCAGGTGCTGCTGGTCAAACTGGAGTGGGCGATGTCGGCGAGATCGTCATCGTGGATACCTCGGCATCCATGGGTCTTGTCAATATGCAGGCTGCCAAAGATGCCGCAATGGTTGCTGTGGATACGATCCTTGACGGCACCTTCTTCTCCATCATTGCTGGAAACCATCGTGCCTACCTCGCCTATCCGCGTGTGACCTCGGGGCCTGGCATGGTACGTATGTCCCCCCAAACGAGGACTGAGGCCAAGACTGCCATTGCAGCATTCCGCGCTGATGGAGGTACAGCCATGGGATCCTGGCTTCTGTTGGCTCGTTCCCTGTTTGCGTCGATTCCCTCCCTTGCAGGCAAGCATGCCATCCTTCTCACTGATGGTGAGAACCACAATGAGTCGGTGACCCAGCTTGAATCCTCGATTCGTCAATGCTTGGGCGAATTCCAAGCTGATTGCCGAGGGATCGGGATTGAATGGCAGGTCTCAGAGATCCGCAAGATTGCCCAGGCTCTGCTGGGGACAGTTGACGTAATTCCTAGCCCCAAGGATCTCCCCCGCATCTTCCAGGAACTCATTGCCCGCTCCATGGGCCGAGGTGTTCCCGACGC
Organism: Propionibacteriaceae bacterium; assembly: GCA_031256725.1. Lineage (GTDB taxonomy): Bacteria > Actinomycetota > Actinomycetes > Propionibacteriales > Propionibacteriaceae > WQYJ01. Next base: position 103,509 of record JAIRQE010000018.1, on the reverse strand, counting down.
GCAGTTGCGTGTTTGGATTCCGCAGAATGCTCAGATTTCTTTCGTACGCCAGGTCTCACCCACTGTTGAGGATCTCACCCATAGGGGTACACCTGTGGATGCTTTGACAGCCACCTTCCCAACAGGCGCTTGGGGGGATGAGTCCCGCGATTATCACATCTGTGTACGACTTCCAGCTAAGGCTGTAGGTACGGAACAGTTGGCTGCACGTGTACAGCTCAGTACAGGTCCTTCGATCCTCACCCAAGGATTGGTGAAGGCCAAATGGTCAGCCGATGCTGGGTTGACAACGAGGATCAGCCCTGAGGTTGCCCATTACACGGGTCAAACAGAGTTGGCTTCCGCCATCCAGGAGGGGTTAGCTGCCCATGCCCAAGGTGATGATCGTACAGCCACCCAGAAACTCGGGCGAGCAGTACAGTTAGCCGCCGAAACGGGTAATGCGGAGGCGACGACACGATTGGGGCGGGTTGTCGACATTGATGACCCAGTTACTGGTCGAGTTCAGTTGAAGAAGAATATCGATAAGGCTGATGAGATGGCTCTTGATACAGCCTCCACGAAGACAACAAGGATTAGGGGATAGAGATGGCACTATGTAGCGAAGGCCATGAAACTAAGGCACAAGATTTCTGTGATCAATGTGGCATGCCCGTTGTGGAGGCTCCCCAGGCCCAGCCCACACCTGTCGAGGTGACGGTGTGCCCCAACTGTGAATCCCCTCGCCCAGGAGCAGCACTCTTTTGTGAATCCTGTGGTTATGACTACACCACAGGTGCTCTTCCAGACCAGGATCTGCGTTCAGAATTGGGGCTCCCACCGACTGCTTCGGATACCCCACAGAAGGTCGAGGATCCGATGCCAGAAGCGCAGGAGACTCCAGAAGCTTCTCAACCTGAGCAGGATTCCTCCACTCCTGAGGTTCCCTTAGCCATACCTGCATCACCCTCATCGAAGTTCGGCGCATGGGTTGCCGAGGTCTGGGTAGACCCACAGTGGTACGCCTTCCAGGAGTCCACTGATCCTATTCCGGCCCAAGGTCCTCCCAGGATTGTCCGTCTGAAAGATCGAGCGCTGATCGGACGCCACTCTGCATCAAGGAATATCTTCCCTGATATTGATTGCGAGCCTGATGTTGGATGTAGCCGCCGGCAAGCCTTTCTCACCTGGGCTGATGGGTACTGGTATGTCAACGACCTTGAATCCGCCAATGGTACCTTTGTGGCCTCGTCAAGCGCCTCTCTACCGGATGAGCCTATTGCTGCTCGTACCCAAATAACCCCAGACATGCGTATCTATGTGGGCGCATGGACCCGCATCGTCGTACGCCCGGCTGTTGCCGCTGATCTCAGCTGACCCCATCTAGAAAAAGGACCCCCATGGAAATCAAGATCGGAATCCGCAATGTTGCCCGCGAGGTCACACTCAATGTTGACCTCACCATTGCTGACGTGGTCAAAGCATATGAGCAAGCCCGCAAGGCCGACACCCTTTTTACCCTAGATGACGCCTCAGGCCGTCATATGGTCATCCCCCCAGAAACCATCGGATACCTGGAATTCGGTCAAGAACATGCCCGACCAGTAGGGTTCGGAGCGTAAGATACCGTACAAGACCGTCGCACTATGGCTTCGAGCATTAATACGAAGAACTAACCCCAAAGCCGTCACAAGGGGCCAGAATCGTGTGCCCTTTCTTCCCCACGAGGACCTTCGGCGAAGTTGATGATCCAGTCTGGGTGAGCTTAGCCCTGGCTCGCATCACCAAGGATGCTATGTGGTGCGAAAGCATCTGGGAGGCAAGCCAGAAATTCGGTAGGGTTGCTAGTTCGTGTGTATTATCTGTATAGATAAGAACAAGATTTCAACCTATAAGAAGGATCATTGTTTTCTTGAGTAATCAGGAGGCATTGATCCTTCTTTTTTACTGATAGTAGGAGAGAAAGATATGGGTTCGATCAATAGTCTGGCGAAAGTAGTCATGGTGTTTATGGCGCTTGTCTTTGTGTGCGCCTGCTCGGAAGTCCCCCAAAAGCCTTCAAGTATGAACAATGGTGAGGCTCAAACGACTGGTCCCTGGGTGGCAGAGTTTGAAAAAGCGTCAGCCGAAGTATTATCTGATCTTGCGAAGGCGATACTTGCAGATGGAAACATAACTGATGAAGAGATACTCCAAGCTAAAGACACACTTCGTGATTGTTTGCAGGCTTCTGGGTTGACAGTCTACAAAATTGGAACTGACGGTAGTCTGGACACCTTTTTGCCTTCTTTAACTGGAGAATCAGTTGAAGAAACTGGGATACGGGCCCAAAAACTAACTGAAGTCTGCGAGAAAAACATCGACTGGACCACCCTTGCTGGCCTTTACAACGGTGTAAGAATTAATCCTAACAACATTGATCCCTATGTCATCATGGCTGAATGTCTTGTTAGAGTAGGAATTCGCCCTGATGGATATTCTGCAGATGATTATGCTCAAGAATTTGAGACAGGGGCTTTTTTTCAGGAGTACAGTTCCTTAAACCCTTCGGAGGACGCTGACAAGTTCTGGGCATGCAACAGCGACCCAACAAATACACGGTAGTCGTTATTTTCATGTTACAGAATGACTTAGGAGCCTAAGAGGAGATTTACATGGCATCGTCTTCACACAAGGGGAGGATAAATCGGGTGATACTGGGTTTGATGTTGGGTTTATGCTTGGTCATAGTTGGTGCCACTGGTGCTTGGGCCATACTATGGAATGAAACACCGAATGTTTTGTCAGGAACTGTGAACGCAGGGACAGCCCCGGTAACTCAGAGATTGTTTGATGATAGGCAATTGGTTGGTCTTTCGCTGGACTTTGGTCCCGAGCGAGCGCTCTTGTCGACCGGAGTTGGGATTATTACCAACTCCAGTTGTGCAGTTGGCGATACAGTGAATTCTGGGCAGTCCTTATTCGCTATTAATGGCGTCCCGTCGATTTCGATGGCTACCTCCATACCAATGTGGCGGGACATTGGTATGGGTGATTCTGGAATTGATGTTCAGGCTATGTCTCACGAGTTAGTGCGGTTGGGATGGTTTAAGGGTGATGTTAGTGAACTTGCAACACGGAACCTAATAAGAGCCTTCAAACAGATGGCCAAAGAAGCGGGAACTCCAAATAATAACCTATCCGACGGATTTATATATATGAATAATGTGAGTTGGTTGCCTTCCGATTCTTTGCGCCTGGCAAGTTGCCCCGTTGGCATGGGTGCTTCAATTACGCAAGGGGAAGTTCTTGCGATATTCGAGCCACACATAGTGTCGGCTAGAATCGCCATCAGCTCAACCCGTCTCGTCCAAGGAGCTAGAAATATCACTATTGATGATGTCACTCTGTCTGTCAATTCCGATGGTTCAATTACTGATTCTCAAGCCTTGCTTGATTTGGCGAGTTCACCGATAGTCGATGCAAGTATCACTCAGGGATCGACTGATTCTATTCAAGTAATCTACACACTTGTTGAACCTCTCAACGTATCTGTGATTCCACCGGCTTCCATTCGACCCCAAGGAGCTTCATTGGGATGCGTTATTGGGGATGGCAAGCCAATGCCAGTAACTATCGTATCTTCCGAGTTGGGTCAGTCCTTCGTCACCTTCGCTGGAAAACAACCGCATGAGGTTGCCATCAACCCCCCACATGATCTGAAGTGCTCCGAATAATGAGTTATAAAATATCTTTTTTCTATTGGATATTCTGCCTTCCTAGGATCGTGGTCCATGGGAAACGTATGGCTTTCTTATGATAAAGACGCCTGAACTCTATGTGGAAGCGGCTGGAATTGCATTTGGCTTTGCTCCAGATCGGCTACTTTTTGAGGATCTATCATTCACCCTAATACCCAACCGGGTTTATGCCCTGGTGGGTCCTTCTGGTTCGGGCAAATCGACACTCCTATCCATGCTTGCAGGTTGGCTGGAGCCAATCACCGGGACTCTCTGTCAACATCAGATCTCCACTACACGGTGGGTCTTCCAAAATCCGTATGGAGTGCCCCGGCGAACAGCACTCGATCATGTAGCGATTGCATTCATCGCCCAGGGATATCTACGCCGCGAAGCAGAAGAAGCGAGCCTCCATTTGATGGCTCAATTTGGCCTTCGCCATGTCGCAGATAATCCGTTTGGCTCTTTATCGGGTGGAGAGGCTCAACGGCTGATGCTTGTGCGAGGTTTGGCTTCCGATCCTGACTTGCTATTACTTGATGAACCAACAGCTCAATTAGACCGTCGAACAGCCCAAGAGATTAATAGTGCATTGGAAGGATTGGCAAGAAGTGGAACAATTGTAGTTGTTGCTACTCATGACAGAGAGACTCGAGATGTATGTACCGATGTGCTTGATCTTGGGGAAGCAAATCCCGTCATTATGATGAGTTCTCGGCTAGCGAAGCAGAAATTATTGACGGAGGAATCGTGAATCTACACTGGCAGGAAGCAGGTCGCGAAGCCTTTCGAAACATTACATCTAGCACAACGCGCCTCATCAGGTTGGTTATTATCTTTGTTGCTCTGACTGGAACTTTAGCTTGGGTGGAAGAATCAACCGTGCGGGGGTTTGTCAATGAGGCGAATACGTATCTCAACGAGGGAGGTGCCACCTGGATACTCCAATCTCCGCAAGCGATCTCAGGGAATGCATGTGATGCCCTGAGTACAGTCGAAGGTGTCTTGGCATCGGGTTCGTTGCGGGACGATCACAGTGGGTTAACTGATGTGCTTCTTCCACGCACAACGATTCCGTTGTATTCAGTTACCCCTGGTTTCTTTCTTGTTGTCAATGCCAACCATGGCTTTGATCCTGGTTTGGTTGTTTCCGATCAAGTCTTTGACCGATACGGGTTAGCTGTCGAAGGTAGAATTCACACAACTCGGGGAGAGGTTCCAATCAGCGGCATGTATAGATATCCAGAAGATGGGCGACGATCAGGTTTAGGTTTTGCTGCACTTCAGGTGGTCACATCCGATGAGATATTTGATGAGTGTTGGGTGACGATGTGGCCAACAATTGAGCAAACGAAGTCGCTTCTCTATTTATCATTAATACCTCATTATGCATCTAGACAAACACAGATTTTTCAATTAAACCCACAACATGCATCAGTGTACGATGTGGGCCGATATGATCACCGGTTAACCCGATGGACCCCTCTGATTAGTCTCGTCATTAGCCTAATATTGGCCGTTACTACGGTATGGACACGCCGCTTAGAACATGCCAGCAACCTTCATGCTGGAGTGTCTCACTTCTTTCTTCATCTGCAATTACTATTCGAATCTATATCTTGGGTGGCGATCGCTACTATCTTTTGTATTCCGATTGTAATAGTCACAAGCTGGGGAAGCTTAAGTGATACCATTTGCGTGATGTTTACAGGGGTCCGAGTCCTAGTATCCGCCGTATCAGGAGCTATCATGGGAACGGTCATTGGTTGTTCACTGATTCGAGAAAGCCAACTATTCACTTTCTTTAAGTACCGCTGACCAGACTTGACATAATGCACATAGGTTGTCGGATGGCTGATTTCAGCTGATCATCTAAAAAGGACCCCCGTAGAAATCAAGATCGGAATCCGCAATGTTGCCCGCGAGGTCACACTCACTGTTGACCTCACCATTGCTGACGTGGTCAAAGCATATGAGCAAGCCCGCAAGGCCGACACCCTTTTTACCCTAGACGACGCCTCAGGCCGACATATGCTCATCCCCCCCAGAAACCATCGGATACCTGGAATTCGGTCAAGAACATGCCCAGCCAGTTGGGTTCGGAGCCTAAATACTTTAGTCCCCGTATCCACGTAGACCATATCTTCTTAGACGCCGTACTTGGCCCTTCTCAGACTCTCAGTATTCGACTGGTCTGTGGTGGGCACATGCCCCTCGAGCGGAAGAATCCTTGTATGGATGGCATCAAGGATAGTGTCGACCTGAGGGAAGAATAGTTCCTCTAATTCTGGAGCAGGGGTGATGTGGTTTCTGGAACCCAGAACCACCACTGGAGCATCCAAGTCATCGAAGCTGACCTGGGAAACGGTCGCAGCGACGGTCTGCATGAAGGAGCCTCTCTCAACAGCATCGGAAGCGAGCACCAAGCGCCCTGTCTTCTTGACTGAGGCCAAGAGTGGATCGTAATTCAACGGCACAGCAAACCGAAGATCAATGACCTCGACTGAGAGGTTATACTTTTCCTGGAGAACCTTGGCTGCATCCATCGCGGTGTACACAGTAGGCCCAAGGGTAGCAATCGTAAGGTCGGTACCTTCACGACGGATCGCAGGTTCCCCTTCGGGGGTTTCGTAGTACCCCACTGGAACACCATTAGCTTCAAACTCTTCACCAACGTCATAGAGCTTTTGGGACTCCAGGAAGATGACCGGGTCTGTACCAGCCAAGGCCAGATTCAGCATCCCCTTGGCATCAGTGGGGGTCGCAGGATAGTAGACCTTCAGACCGGGCACATGGGCGAGGATGGCCGACCAATCCTGGGAGTGCTGAGCCCCGTACTTATTGCCCACAGAGATACGTACCACCAAAGGCATGGTCAGGATCCCAGCAGACATGGACTGCCACTTGGAAACCTGGTTGAGGATCTCGTCACCGGCACGACCCAGGAAATCGCAGTACATCAACTCAACGACAGCGCGCCCACCACACAAGGCATAACCCACACCAGCACCCACAATGGCTGCCTCGGAGATTGGGGAATTGAAGAGGCGATTATAGGGAAGCAACTCGGTCAATCCACGGTAGACCGCAAAGGCTCCACCCCAGTCACGGTTCTCCTCACCCCAGGCTGCCATGGTTGGATCGATAGCGAAGCGGTGTGCCATGGCCTCGAACAGACCGTCGCGGTACTGGTACATCTTCACCTTGGACACAGGCTTGCCCTGCTCATCAACGTTTTTACGGATCTTGCCCGAAATCGCTTTGACTCGCGAATTCTCGGCCAAGGGCTGGCTGAGTTCAGGGGTGCCAGTACCCATAACCTCGGCTTTCCCATTGGAATACATCACCGACTCGATGAACTGTACGTCCACCCTGGGGCACTTCTGGTCATCACTAGCAAGAGTCAACACCTGAGCGAGCTTGTCAACGATACGAGCTCGAAGCTCACCCACCTGAGATGGGGACAGAATCCCCCCATTGACCAGTGTCGTAGCGTAGGCTTCAATGGAATCCATCTGCTCCCACAGATCCACCTCTTCCTTGACTCGATAGCTTGAAGCATCGGAGGGAGAGTGGCCTGAATAGCGATAGGTGATCGTGTCTAGGAGTACAGGCCCCTGTCCAGCGAGAAGGATCTCCTTCTTGCGGCGTACTGCATTGGCAACAGCGAGGGGGTTGTACCCGTCCACACGTTCAGCATGCATGGCTTGAGGATTTACTCCAGCACCCACGCGAGCCAGGATGTCGTACCCCATGGTTTCCCCATCGGTTTGGCCACCCATCCCATAGAAGTTATTGAAGAAGTTGAACAGGATCGGCGGATTCCCGCCCGCTGATTCTGGCCACAGTTGACGGAACTGATCCATGGCGGAGAAGACCATAGACTCCCAAACAGGCCCGCATCCCATGGAGGCATCACCGATGTTCGCGACGACGATCCCTGGGCGTGAATTGATCCTTTTGAATAGTGCTGCGCCTTGGGCGATGGGCCCAGAACCGCCCACAATGGCGTTGTTGGGCATGGACCCGAAGGGAGCAAAGAAAGCATGCATGGACCCACCCATACCCCTATTGAACCCAGCCTTGCGAGCGAAGATCTCCGCGAGGGTACCAAAGAGAATGAAGTTGGCTTGGACCTCAGCCTCGGAACTATTGGGAAGATGTTCGGCGTATTTGAGGGTCTCCCCACTGAGGAAGCCCTCCATGATCGTTCGTACATCAGTCTCAGGCATTGTGCGCGCAGCAGAGAAACACTTGGCTAGGATTTCACCATGGGAACGGTGGGAACCAAAGATGAAGTCATCTGGACCTAATTCGAGTGCCTGACCGACAGCGGCAGCCTCTTGGCCCATGGACAGGTGCGCTGGGCCAGCGTGGTCATAGGAGATCCCCTGCCATGCTCCTGTGGTCTTGATTGAGTTCAACATGGATTCGAACTCTCGGATCACGATCATGTCGTGAAGAACATGAATCAGGGTGTCTGTACCATAGCGGCCCACCTCTGTGGGAAGGTCGAGCTGATAGGCGTTGACAGGGATCTCGGGTGGGCGAATGGAACCCTTCGCACGTACCTCAAGGGGGTTAACTATTAGTGACTTAGTCATCGTTGTTCGTTTCTCTTCTTATCTGGGAAGGCCCACACTGCCTCCCGTATTCCTTCGCTAACTGTGGGATGAGGGAAGACAAGCTGGCGTACATCCTCGATCGTGAATTCCATTTCGAGTACCCCAGCAGCACCCCAGATCATTTCTGGTGCATAGGGCCCCATGACCTGGATGCCACGGATTACCCTGGTTTCGGTTTCGGCAACAACCTTGACCATCCCTGCACGGCTCAAGCCATGTTCAGCGATAAAACGCCCTGAAAGGACTAGAGGCACAGTGGTTGCATTCACCTCGATCCCACGCTTGGTACATTCCTCTTCAGTGAGCCCCACTCCAGCAGCCTCAGGTGAGGAGTACAAAGCCCACGGGATGGTGTCCCATCTCATGACTTGACCACGATCTTTGGCGGTTCCATCCAGGATATGTGCCGCAGCGATCTCGCCCATTCGATAGGCCGCATGCGCAAGAAGGGATCGTCCTGTCACATCACCGACAGCCCAAACATGAGGAAGGTTGGTACGCATCTGGTCGTCCACAGTGATGCCAGCGGGTGAATAATCCAAGCCGATAGTGTCTGCACCCCATCCATTCACGAGTGGGCGACGACCAACAGCCATGAGGATAAGATCACCCTCAATCCTATCGGTGACCTCATCGTGGGAATAGACCACGGTCGTACCCTCAATGGCTTCAACCTTGGCACCCAAACGGAAATCAACTGCTGGCATCTGGGTTCTCAGACGTGCAGCGAGATCGGATTCCATGAAGGGAAGGATCTCATCCATCATTTCCACGATGGTAACCCGTGAGCCTAAACGAGAGAAGATGGAGGCAAACTCCACACCGATGACTCCCCCACCGATGATAGTCAGCCGTGGTGGTACCTGGTCAATGGACAATAATCTGGTCGAATCCACTACTGAAGGATTGTCCACAGATCCGGGAATCGGTGGCATTGCTGGTAGCGAACCTGTGGCAATGATGACATCGAGAGCACTGTGTTCCTCGCCATTAACTTCGACTGTTGTGGGACTGGTCATGTGACCCTCGCCATTAACCACCGTGACTTTGAGTCTCTTCATCATTTGGGCAACCCCACCAACAAGGGTGGTTACCGTCTTGTTTTTCCACTCCTGGACGGTGGCCCAGTCATAGGATGCTGACTCGGTGACGACCCCGAACTGACTGGAGTCACGAGCATGTTCATAGAGTTTAACGGAGTTGAGGAGTGCCTTAGTTGGGATACATCCAACATTGAGACATGTACCCCCCAGGGTGTCCTTCTCAATCAGGAGTACAGACTTGCACCCATGACCGAGTCTTTCAGCAGCAATGTACCCGCCTGGCCCACCGCCTAGAATGATGACATCGTATTCAGCCATTATGTGTCCCTTCTGCGAGAATCGCCACGTCGATATCGGTGATGAAGGCCACGAGAGCCTTCAGAAAGCGCGCTGCATCAGCTCCATCCACCACAGCATGATCCACAGTGAGCGAGAACCCGATTCTTTGTTCGACAGAATAACTACCATCCGGGTTGATCACTGGCCTTGGAGTGATGGCATTGACTCCGAGGATTGCTATCTGCGGAGAGTTCAAAATAGGGGTGAAGGATTCGATTCCGAAGGCCCCTAAATTGGTCACTGTGAAGGTCGCACCAGCCAGCAGATCCGGGTTGATGGACCCTGCTTGGGCTTGGGCAACCAAGGGCTTTACCTCGGCTGAGAACTCTCGAAGACTCATGGTTGACGCCCAACGAATTGTGGGTACCAAGAGCCCTCGTGGAGTATCCACAGCTAGCCCGAGGTGTACCGTCTCATAACTGCGGAGAACCTGGTCTTGGAGGGTCGCGTTGATAGAGGGGAACCTCATTGCGGTCTTCACAGCGGCATAGGCTACGAGATCACCGATAGTGATCTGATTCATCCCAAGGGATTCATCCCCTGCTTTCAGCCTTGCTCGTAAGGAGAGAAGGGCTGCTGCTGGTGCTGAGGTGTCGAAGGAGAGTTGGGCATGGTTGGACATGGAGATCAACATGCGTTCTGCGACGAGCTTACGAATTCCTTTCAGGGGGATCTCGGTCACAGGTCCAGGGAAATCATTCCCCTCTGCAACTGCTGAAGAATCCTCGGATTCCTCAGGCTCTGCTTCAGTTCCTTCAAGTTCTGCTTCGGTTCCTACTTCAGGGGATGCGGTTTCTATTTCAGGTTCAGGCTCAATGGCTTCTGGTACAGCAGTGGGCTCGGGTTGTGGCTCTATCTCATCCTCGGCGATCGCATGGAGGGGCTGGACCTCAACCTCGGTGAGGTCATCTCTAGTAATTCTGCCACCGATCCCTGTTCCTGTGCGTGCATTTCCTGGATGCTCCTGGGCGGCACGGGTTCTGGGAATTTCCTCCTCAGGGAACTTACCAGTTGACCATCGTGGAGTGGGTTCCTCTGCTTCGACCACATCAACTGGGGGCTCCTGAGGTACAGATGCGGCGGCGCGGGCTTCGATCACTGCCTTCACATCACTAATGAGGATTCTACCCTCGGGGCCTGTACCTGGAATCCCTGAAATCTCAAGGCCCGCCTCTTGTGCTGCACGACGAGCGCGAGGGGAAGCTGTACCACCGACATCTGGGTCCTGGGTATCCATATCCTCATTGGCTACAGCAGTTCCATCCTCATGGAGAACAGCTGGTACCTCTTCAACAGGGGCAGGAGACTCTTGGGGTGCCGCAGGTTCATCAACCTGGAGTGGTGCAACCAAGTCCTCAATGGATTCACCCTGGGTTCCGACAATGAAGAAGGGAGCTTTGACTGGTACCTCGTCACCCTGATTGGCCAACAGGGCCAGGACTGTCCCTGTCACACCGGCTGGTACCTCCATTGAGGACTTATCTGTCTCAATCTCAGCGATGATCGTATTCGGGGTCACGGTGTCACCCACGGCAACCCTCCATGAGGTCACCAGACAGGATTCAACAGTGTTCCCCAGTTGGGGCATCACTATAACGTCAGCCATCGATTTTCTCCTTGCCTACGCGATTGACAATAGTTTGGCTTCTGCCTGCTTGGTCCATGATCCCCCATCCATGAGGGCTCCCACCTCAGGGAATCTGTCAGGAATCTCGACTAACCTTAATAACCCTAGATCCTTCAACTGTGGATAGACCATGATCTTGCCCTGCGAGGTACGATTATTGACCGATTCGATTGCATCTAGTACACCAGCAATACCCGTGATGGCATCCAGGGAGATGTTTGTATCGACCTGACCAGCCTCCAGTCGCCTCACCATAGTCACCATATCTTGGACCCGGGACCCAGAGGTACCAACGGCATACAGCCTCTTGGCTATCATGGCATTCATATCCATCGCGGCAGTGGTACCAATTGCGAAGCCAGCAAAGGCGTTAATGATCGCGCCCTCACTGGCTAAGGACACCGCTTGGGTGATAAGAGGGGTCGCAGGCACCATGAGTGCAACATAGGAATAGGAGTTCTCCACTAAGGGGGTTGCTGTGGAGTTGAGTACACGTGATGCTACCCCGGCCTTGGCCGCAATGGGGGCTAGTACCTCCTCCAGCCGCTTGAGGCGCTCATCACTGACATCGACTGCATCAATGGTGATACCCTCGATCCCCATGGTTGCTGCCCGAACGGTATGCATCAATCCCATGGGACCAGCAGCCCCGATGATGGCAATGGATTCATTGTGACGAAGTTCGCAGGTTTCGGGGATCCAGGAGTACCCGTCATACGGATTGCAACCAGTGGTACCCACATAGCGAATCAGGTCGTAATGGATCCTGCCGACATCAATGTTCACCGGACGCTCAAATTCACGACCACAGGTGATGATGTTCATGATCCCCCTGTTGGCAAGGTGTGGCCCCAGTTTCTCCAGAACATCCGCATCCGCACCCACGTAGATGATGTCGTCGAAGATCGATCCTTCCTTGATCTCGGCTAGGTCGACCACATCTGTACGAGACCCATAACCAGCGATCAGGGCATCCAACCCTTCAAGCACGCAGCAACCATCAGTGACAACCAGGACTGATCCACCCACGAGAGGCCCTTGGCGCTCTGGCCATGCGTAAGCAGTCTCAACACAGGCCCATGGTTCAATCAGGGCCACAGCCGAGGAGGAGGGGATTTCTGTCACGGGAATCAGCAGGGATTCATCAGTTCGAGGATCAATCACCATCCTCTCGTCTACGAGAGCATATTCGGCTAAGGCACCATCGAAGTCATACCCAAAGGCTGCGTTAGAAGCAACAGTTGGAATATGTCGATAGTCGGTTTGAACTAGGACACGCTGACCCACCTCAAACCGAGTAACCTCGGTCCCCACGCGGGCGATCCTCGCCACTGGTTCATGACCTGGTACCACTGGTTCCCCACCTGGGCGATAGGTGAGAATCTCGGCAAGTTCAGCCTCCGTCAACCCACCAGTAATGGGTGTCTTGCGTGGATGATTCTCGAAGGCATGCATCAGCTTCGTATCTGAGAAGCAGATCCCACAGGCCTCAATCTTTAACAGAATCTGCGTAGGCCCCACGTCAGGAATCGGCATCTCAGGGTTAATCTCAACGTGGTCCTTGGCCGTGATCTGGATTGCATATTGTGTCACTGTGGGTTCCATTGCTTGTAAGTTCATTCTTAATCCTTATTCAACCATTCAATCAGTTCACCATGACTTGACCGCCAGTAACCGGTAATGCCTGACCCGTCTCATATTGTTGCTCAACAAGATAGAGCACAGCCCTGACCACGTCAGCGGGTAGGCATCCGCGATGTATTGGTACCTTGGCCTCGTAGGAAGCTCGAACATCGGCCACAGTTGAGGCTCCTGGTACCTTTCCTGCGCGCAGGTACTGAACGAAGAGACCGTTCTCGGGGTCCGACCACAGGGGTCCATCCAGATAGTTCCCTGGGCAAATCGAATTGACCTTGATACCCACATCAATCAGTTCTAGGGCAAAAGACTGGGTTAACCCGATCCCTCCGAACTTACTTCCGGCATAGGCAAAGTTGCGTTTCGAGCCCTCCAAACCGGATTTGGAGTTGATCTCGATGATGTCGAAGAGAAGATCGGGGCGTACCTCATGTTGGGCGATCATAATTGGGGCGACCGTACGTACTCCCAGAAAGTATCCCCTGTAATTGATAGAGGTGACGAGGTCGAAGTCCTCCATCCTCTGTTCGGTGATCGATCCTGCGCGGGCAATACCGGCATTAGAGACGAACAGATCCAGGCCACCATAGACGGAGAGTACCTGTTCTAAAGCCTGCTTCTGGGAATCCTCGTCGGCGACGTTGATACGAACAGCCATCGCTCGCCCTGGGCCAAATTTGGTCTGCAAGGACTCAGCTTCCTTGGTTGCTAGTTCAAGGTTGAGATCAGCAAGTACGACGTGGGCCCCCTCATCGACGAGACCTTGGGCTATCCCCAAACCGAATCCTTGAGCAGCACCAGTCACCATGACAACCCGCGAATGCATCCGCCCCCTTGGAGGTTCAGCCTCCTCATCTGTGTGGGGGTCAGCAGATCCGCTTTGCAGAGCATCAATGAAGTGATCCAGGGATTTGCGTGCGCTTCGATAATCGGGACCCGCCGCAAAGACCACCTTGCCTGGAAGAACAATGATCCTGGGATCACGGTTCCAGGTCTTCTTGTACTGAGCAACAGCAGAAGTGACTTGGTCAACCAAGGAAGCGTACTGAGGTTCCACCACGCATGCATGACTCCCCAAAGACATGATCGGCTTATCCCTGTGGGTCTCGGTACGTACCAATGCTGAAGAATCGGAGGTCACCACTGCGAGACTGGAGTTAGTCCCGAGCAGCCCTCGTAATAGTGGCGCTGCGATGTGAATAGCCTCCGTGATGCGACGGTTTTCATCATCCACCTTTTTAGGACGTACAGGCATTGCTGGAGCTTCTTTCTTTCCTCATAACTCGTCACCCATTCTTTCAGGTACGGCCTGGATAGGACAGTACTTGCACCATTGTTTTACCGTGCCCCGCAAGGGTAGATACCTCGCCGACACGTGCGCCTGACGAATCCACATAGCCAGGCTGGTTCCTTGAGATCAAGTCGGCATGGGCAGCAACCACACAGGTACCTTCAAAGAACCCTTGGCGAGCCGTGATACTCATGGGGCCATCTACGCAGGATGGATCAATGGGGATTCGGTCTAATGTGTTGTGCTCCGTACCCGCCATGACGATGAGTCCTGCTGATCTGAGGACATGGACGTACTCATCAACAAGAGCTGAGTGGTTGCGGATGGGAATCAGTTCAGCTGCGTAGATCCCACGGTCAAGGATTTGGTCGACCAACTTGGAGGGCGAGGCCTCAAAGGGACAGATGGGATCAGATCCGTCGGCAAGGATTGGGTAGCAGGGAATACCACCCATATCGAGGATATAGGTGTAGGCATCCTCGAAACTGAGACCAGCTTCGGGGACGAATCCAGGGGTACCAGACTTCAACAGCCGCGAGCGAATCTCCGCTTGGACGGCGACTGGGTCCTCACGTTCATGGGGAGGGCATCCGTAGGCTTGAGTGAGAACATGAGTTCTCTTTTCGCCGGTGAATCCAAAGACTGCCTCTTGGAAGGCTTGGGCGATATGGCGTTCCTGGAGGGAAACCCAGGTGGTGGGTACCTCGCTTCGTGTGGCGACCTGGGCGATGATTGTTTCCGCATCCAGACCTGTGTCGAATCCTGTGTTGAAGAAGTGTTCTGCCACACGGGCAACCATCTTCTCGGCTCTGTCATCATTGCCGCGACGGATTTCTGCCGCAATCTGGGCAGCCCCGGTCGTCGGAGTACGGCAGGGGTCGATCCCCTTGCCTGTGAGGTACATCCTTCCCGGGTTTGCCGGGTCATTGATCCTAATTCCCTGGGCTTCTAGATCGGGTACGACGGTGATGAACTCTAATCCAAACAGGGGAAGGATTCCGGCCTCGGTGATCATCTGGCCCATCTGTGAATAGACCTGTTGATCAAAGAAATTGGAGAGCCCTAATATTGAGACTCCTTCAGCCTGTGCAGCCTCGACAACCTGACGCGCAGTGGTGAAGGCAGAGAAATTCGGCGGCACATGAACATGGGTGTTAACAATGGGAGTCATAACCGACATACTACGTCCACGGGGCCTGGGTACTGCCGTTTCTTTCGGCGTCGATCTGGGTTTGGTACCGAAGATCCCAAAGGGCGACCATCGCGTTCCTAATCTTGAAAATTGAATCGTTTCAATTCTATGATGTTCCTAGACATGAGTCAAGGAAAAAAGGCCCTCTGGGACCCCAGATTCATCCCATGGATGATAGGCTCCGACTAGTGCGACAACAAGGAAGTTCCACCATGATTGATCATCTTTTCGCCGCCGCCGATCTTGGAGCAAGCTCTGGGCGAGTCATCCTTGGCCGTCTCAATGATGGCCGTTTCACCCTCACAGAAGTCCATCGATTCCCAACACCATCCTTCGAGAATGATGGCCATCTTCACTGGGATGCTGAGGCCATCAGGAACCACATCATTACAGGGATACGTGCTGCTGGTGAATCTGGCCCCCTACGCAGTGTCGCCGTGGACACCTGGGGTGTAGACTATGGCCGCCTCGACGCAACTGGTACCCTGAGCGAACCGCCGCACCATTACAGGGATGCAAGAACTCAAGGTGTCCCCGCAGCCTTCTTCGCCGACTTCGGGCCCGAGAAACTCTATGGTCAAGCTGGTTTGCAAGTCATGGATTTCAACACAGTTTTTCAGTACGCGAGTAGTGCTGGGGATCCCAGATGGCCCGAGGTGGACACCTGTCTATTCCTCCCCGACCTGTTCACCTATTGGCTGTGCGGGGCAAAGAATGCCGAGATAACGATTGCTTCGACCTCAGGTTTGCTTGACGTTGGGGCCAGGCAATGGTCTGCGACCACTCTTGCCCACATGAACCAACGCTATGGCATTGATTGCGAACGGGTACTCCCCCCACTCGTGGAGCCTGGAACCGTAGTGGGATCCTTGTACCGAGAAATCCTTGACTGCGATACCTCCGTTATCGCTGTCGGTTCCCATGACACGGCTTCTGCAATCGCCTCAATCCCTACAACCACGCGAAACTTTGCCTACATCTCCTCAGGTACATGGTCCCTGGTTGGTCTGGAGCTTGATCATCCCATCCTCAGTGAAGAATCCCGCCAGGCAGACTTCACCAACGAGTTAGGAATAGATTCGACTCTCACTTACCACCGCAACGTCATGGGCCTATGGGTACTCACGGAATCCCGTCGACATTGGGAAGCCGAGGGGCTTGACGTCGACCTCCAAACCCTCATTGAGGCCGCTGCCCATCTTCCCGCATTGGTGACCGTAGTCGATATGGAAGACCCCAGACTGATGCCCCCCGGAGATATGCCAAGCCGACTTGCTGACATGGCCCAGGAAACAGGCCAACCCATCCCCCAGACTCCGGTCGAGTACACCCGTTGCATCATCGACTCCCTGGCCCTCGGCTATCGTCGAGTCATTCGCCAGGCCCAAAACCTCGCTAAAACCGAGGTTGAAGTCATCCATATCGTTGGTGGAGGATGCCGAAACCGTCTCCTCAACCAACTCACAACAGAAGCCACCGGCCTAGAAGTCATCGCCGGCCCTGCAGAAGGTACAGCCCTGGGCAGCCTCCTTGTACAAGCCAGAGCCACCGGTGTACTTCAAGGAGACCTCATGGCCCTACGCCACGTCAGTCGAGCCTCCTGCCAAGTCGACACCTACACCCCTGGTGTACTAGGACTCACCCAATCCGACTGGGATAATGCCGAAAGAAGAGCCTTTGCTTTCTAAATTGTCGCCATTACCGTAGAAAGATATTATCCGAGGACTTTTTCTACGCAGTTTTGGGACCATACCGTCACCATATCATTGACGGAACGCGGGGATGGTTTGTAGTACCATGAATACCGTACCTGGAGATCACCCTCAAGAACTCCCTCGTACGTAAATCCACCAAACTCTAAAGTAATTCCATAGTCAGTGGGGTTATTGGGGTCATAATACATCCCACCAGGCACCGTACTTTCTATGTCTTCCTGAGTTGTCCTAACCGGAATGGTTCCGTCGAGGGTGTACCGCTTACCCGCCTTAGACTCCATACCCGCGATGCATATCCGCTCATCGCCAGTCATAGGACCGGCACCGTCCGAAACGTCAGTATCGATTGCATAAAGGGTGAGAGGCAGCGATTCATAGTAAACGGGCACCGCTGCACCAAGATATAAATAATCCCCATACTCAGGCGTAGCTCCAAGGACCTCGTTCAGTTCCGATATTGTCATATCCAGAAATCCAGTTAATGAGGATCCTCCTGGGCCGACAACTCCCTTATCTCGATCCACAAGAAGCAGGGCAAGTACAACTCCCACAACTAGCACCACGCTTATAACCACTACAGAGAGAACTCTTTTACGATCTGTAACTGATGCTTCGTTTACTGATGGTTTGCTTACTGATAGTTTGCTTGATGCCTTGGCCTTCTGACTGCTTGGCCTGCCGCTTTTACTCATACCACTTCCTCAACTTGTTTAGAGATCAACTGACAACCAGATCCAGGTCACAGTGACGACAATAGTATATGTCACAAAGAAAGCCCCCACGGTCTGCGTACTAATGCCGGAATGATAAATCTTATTTACTAGGTCACAACCAGCGGACCCTTCTAGCGCGTTAATTCTAATGTCGATTCTATGACAAGGACATTGCCTTCATGTAATAGATTCGTCGACTGGAGGTCCAAATCCCGGATAGAGTCTCTCGGGCTTGACCCAAAAAAACATCCCGTTCTCGGTGGACTAATCCGCGAAATCACCATCTCGCGAATTGGTTAAACCAACGGCCAATGTCGCTGCGTTGGGCAGAGCGAGAACATCTGTAAACCAACTTTCACCACTACCACATAGAGTTGCGATAACCCTCTCATCAGTCTGGCTGCAGGATTGAACCCATCCTGACCAAGATCAGTCCATAAAACCACGAGATTTGGTTTTATGACATTGGACTAGAACTCACCACGAAGGCGGTCTCCTTCTCCTAAGCTGGTCTCACCCACATGAGTTTCGAGAACCGAGCAAAGTCTGAATCGAAAGAACAAACACCCACTCCAAGTTCGATGGCTAGGGCAGCAAGATGGGCATCAGCAACCAAGTTTCCACGTATATCCTGGCCGAGGATCAACTCTCGCATAATCTCAGAATGCCGCAACCCAGGAACTGGAATCCACACCTGTTCAGCATCTAGCCAGTCTTCAATGAACGTCCAGGCTTCCCGTGGAGTCAACGGGTTGGGGACACGAGGATGTGTACTGATGCGCTGAAAAGCTAGTAAAGATGCCCACGGTAATCCAACACGAGTTGGACCATTGAGTGCTACCTCCATCCAGTCTCTAGCTTCGATGTGGAATGGTGATAATTCATCAACGCTATAGAGTAAGACATTTGCATCAACGATCACTGATGATCCACCCCATCAAGATACTCAAGCGCTTCAGCAGTATTACTTATATCGACAGTGATTCCAAGCTTGGTGGTCCGCTGTACAAAAGGGCGTTGTGGAGCACTGGAGCGTTGCTGACCTGCTCGTGCAAGTGAATTGACTGCCTCAGACAGGCTCAGATGACGCTCACGTTGCAACATCGATACAGCAGCAAGAACATCCTCATCAAGTCGAACAGTAGTACGCATAAAACCAGTCTACATCACTGATGCATAGAGGGCGCATCACTGATGCATTCAACCCTTGCGGTGAGCCAATCTCGTGGATCATCATTACCACTTCTTCACCAGCATAACCACATCATTACAATATTTAGAAAGCATGAATATGATGGTTCTACTAGGTCCAATCT
The DNA here is from genome assembly GCA_031256725.1 of Propionibacteriaceae bacterium. Lineage (GTDB taxonomy): Bacteria > Actinomycetota > Actinomycetes > Propionibacteriales > Propionibacteriaceae > WQYJ01. The sequence continues at coordinate 84,312 of JAIRQE010000018.1, read as the reverse complement.
GGATGGTCTCCAGGCCTTTCGACTGGGAGGATCCAGGGGGTCGACAAAATACTCAGGAAGATCCGCAGAACGGATCATCATTGCCTGAGAGAAGGCGCCACGAATCTCGGTAAGCCTATACCCACGCCAGTATCCGTATATTCAATGTAGGCACGACCCTGGTCATCCTAACCTTGGAAGATGGCGGTGGCGGCTTTGAAGAAGTCTCCTGCAGCAGGTACCTCAGGAGCCGACACCACAACCACCGAATCCATCCCCATGGCTGACGTGAGAAGAGCTAGGACCCCAGACTCTCGATCCTTAAGCCCAGAATCTTCCCGAGCCCGGTTCACAAGAAACTCAATCACTCAGGTGGAAAGACGCTGCGCTGTTCGATAATCTTCTTCAACTGCTCAGCCCCGTTTTCGCACAGAACCGTATGCTGTGGGGCATCTAGAACATGGGCGAACCTCGTCGGAATCTCGGGTACCTTGCCGATGGCTTCCTTGGTGATAGAACCAAACTTCACAGGAAGTGCAGTCTCCATGGCGATCATGGGTTCCTCACCAGCCAGTTCACGACCCACCATGACACCATCAGCAGTATGGGGATCCATGAGGTACCCAGGGCGTCGATAGAAGTCAGCAATGGTTTCCACACGATCAGCATGGGTGGAGACTCCCGTACGGAATCCGTACACCTTATAGGGATCCTTGGCGTAGGGCTTCTTTCGGATGTCGATGACACCCTTGTGGCCCAATTGCTCTCCAAACAAATGGCGGATCTCTGCGGCATCCCGCCCAGCCAGATCGTAGAAGAAGCGTTCAAAGTTGGAGGCCTTGGAGATATCCATTGATGGCGACGAGGTCACGAAGGTCTCCGTGGACGCGCGCACACGATAAACACCTGTACGGAAGAACTCAGCCAAAACGTTATTCTCATTCGTGGCGCATACCAACTCTTTGATGGGCAGCCCCATCATCCGAGCCACATGCCCAGCACAGATATTCCCAAAGTTACCTGAAGGTACAGAGAAGGAAACCTCGCCGCGCCCCTGAGTCACCTGGAACCAACTCGACACATAGTAGACAACCTGGGAAACCAAACGCGCCCAGTTGATGGAGTTCACCGCACCAATAGAATAGGTCGACTTAAACTCAGCATCCGAGTTGACCTCCTTGACGAGATCCTGGCAATCATCAAAAGACCCAGGCACAGTGATATTCACGATACGAGGAGAGTTGATTCCGTACATCTGCCCACGCTGGAAGGGTGTCATCCTCCCCAAGGGAGACAGCATGAAGACCTGTACCCGTGAGGCATCCAGCAAGGCAAACTCAGCCGCCGACCCCGTATCACCCGAGGTAGCACCCAGGATGGTCATCGTCGTACCACGGCGAGCCAGTTCATAATCAAAGAACTGACCCAAGACCTGCATAGCCATGTCCTTGAAAGCCGCAGTCGGGCCCTGAGACAACTGGGCCAGCCACAGGTTGCGCTCAATCTTCGTCACAGGAGCGATCAGGTCTGTACCAAACTTTTCTTTTGTGTACGCCCGACGCGTGATCCCTTCAAGGTCCCATAGGGGAATATCGTCAATGAAGAGTGCGAGAATCTGAGCTGCTAGGCGTGCGTACCCCTCGTTGACGAGGATCTCACCCAGAGCATTGAAGTCGTCCAGAGAGAGTTGAGGATAGGACTGGGGCACATAGAGCCCGCCGTCAGGAGCAAGACCCTCCAAGAGGATGTCCGTGAAGGACATTGGGCCAGAGCCTCGTGTTGATACATATTTCATCGATGTCCCCCACATCCGCATCCATGGGCCCCCAAACCTGGGGTCGTTTTCTCAGCAAGAGTGCGCAAGTCGCGTACCATGTGGTCGGGATCCTCGGCGCGGAAAACCGCGGCTCCAGCAACAAAGGTGTCAGCGCCAGCTTCCACACAGCGCTCAATGGTTTCTAGGGAGATCCCTCCATCCATTTGAACCCAGATGTCTAGGTTCTGCGCCGAGATCATCCGGCGAATTGCGGCGACCTTCGGTAGTACAAGATCCATGAAGGCTTGACCTCCGAAACCCGGTTCAACACTCATGATGGTCACCATGTCGATCTCGCCGAGGATCATCTTCAGTGCCATGGGCGGTGTTGCCGGATTGAGTGCAGCCCCAACACGAGCCCCCTTCGCCCTTAATTCACGGGCCAGGCGTACAGGAGCCTTCGCGGCCTCCATGTGGAAGGTCACGGACTCAGCCCCAGTTTCAGCATAGGCCGGCGCCCACCGATCAGGGTCAGCAATCATGAGGTGAATGTCCAGCATCTGGTCAGTCGTAGTTCGCAGAGACTCCACAACAGGCAGCCCAATAGTCAGATTGGGTACGAAGTGGTTGTCCATCACATCGATATGGATGGCATCTGCTGAGGGTACTCGTGCAATCTCCGCCCCGAGTTGGGCGAAGTTTGCATTGAGGATACTGGGAGTGATTCTCACGAAACTAGTCTACCTGTGCGCGCATAGTGGTCGTTTCCAGACTGATCGTTAAGAATACGTTGAAGGAGGACCAAGTCCAGCCATGTCCCAAACTTGCGCCCAACCTGAGGCATTCGCCCGACCTCAACAAATCCGCGTGAGAGGTGGAGTGACAAGGAGGCCTCATTATCGGCTGAGATAGCAGCAACCAAGACATGAGGGTGAATCATCCACCGCTCATTCGGCTCCAGCTGAGAAAACCGCTCGACATGACTGATGACACCGTCCAGCAATGCCTTTCCCAGTCCTCGTCCTCGGGAATCCTCACGAACAAAGACCGAGATTTCGGCGGTGGTGTTATATCCTGCGGGTGTACGAAAAGGGCCCCATCCGGCGAAGCCAAGAACGTGGTCTTCTTTCATTGCAACCCATAACGAACCTCTCCTCAGTTGGCAATAGTGCCCAGGAATACCTGTGTGTTCGAATGTCCATCTGTCCCAGTCCTCATCTGACAAGGGTTCAAGATGCCAGCTTGAGGTGGAGTGGGTGATCTCATGGGCTAAAATCTCACGGATTTGAGGGAATACACTGTCGAATGCCTGGTGAATATGGACATCGCAGTCATCAAAGACTCCCCCCACGATAAAGTCCCCAGTGTTCTTGGTGTCTTGAGATTGGCCTAACTCACTCACTGACCCAACAACCCATCCACAAATTGCTCGGCCTCGAAGGGGGCCAGATCATCAGCACCCTCCCCCAGACCAATGAACTTCACGGGTACATTGAGTTCCTTTTGTACGGCCACGACGATCCCGCCCTTGGCTGAGCCATCCAACTTGGTCAAGATAATCCCAGTGATGTCCACAACCTCAGCGAATACACGAGCCTGGGCTAAGCCATTTTGCCCAGTGGTAGCGTCAAGAACCAGCAGGGTCTCTTTCACGGGAGCAATCTTTTCGATAACCCTCTTCACCTTGCCAAGTTCATCCATGAGATTGGACTTGTTATGGAGGCGCCCAGCGGTGTCGATGAGGACAACATCCATGCCCTTTTCTTTCGCTGTACGTACAGCGTCAAAGGCAACCGAAGCTGGGTCTGCCCCTTCACTTCCTCGAATAGTCTCAACACCGATACGTTCACCCCAGGTCGAAAGCTGATCGGCCGCAGCAGCCCGGAAGGTATCAGCAGCCCCAAGCAGGACACGTGCACCCGAAGCAACCAGATCCCTGGCTATCTTGCCCACAGTCGTGGTCTTCCCTGTACCATTAACTCCCACCATCATCACGACAGCTGGGCCTTCCTCAGTGTCGAGGTCAAGGCTACGATCCATGGAGGGATCCACCAGGTTCACCAATTCTTCGCGAAGGATCTCTTTGACCTGTTCTGGCTCTGAGACGCCTTCCAAGGCCAGACGGGACTTCAAACTCGCCACTAATTCGGTTGTCGGCCCAACCCCGAGATCCGAGGTTATCAGGGTTGCTTCGAAAGCCTCCCAGGTTTCCTCAGAGATTCGATCCGATGAGAGAAGATCTGCAAGCCCTCGCGCCAAAGCATTATTCGAGGAGGCCAGTTTCTTCCGTAAACGAGTAAGCCGTGATCCCGGGGCACCCTCACTGGTTTCTGTTAGCTCACCTGGCTTGGAACCGGCTTCCAACCGATAACGACGATTGGAACTGACAACGATAACCGTAGCTGCGACAAAAGCAGCGATAACACCACCAAGGATGTACCAAAAGATCATATCCACCCCGGTATTCTACGCGATAGCGCTCGTATCAGTCTTCCCGCAGTCGCTGGCTGATAACCGTTGAGGTACCATCGGAGCCCATGGTCACCCCATAGAGGGTGTCAGCAATCTCCATTGTCCTCTTCTGGTGGGTGATGACCACAAGCTGCGAAGTCTGTCTCAACTCCTCATAAACCCCAAGCAGACGCCCCACATTGGCATCATCCAAAGCAGCCTCGACCTCATCTAGTACATAGAAGGGGCTCGGACGCGCTTTAAACAAGGATACAAGGAAACACACCGCCACAAGGGATCTTTCCCCACCAGACAGCAGTGACAATCTCTTCACATTCTTGCCAGCAGGTCGAGCCTCCACCTCAATTCCGGTGGTGAGCCATTCACCCGGTTCAGTGAGAACCAACCGGCCTTCCCCACCAGGGAAGAGTCGAGCAAAAGTGTCCTTGAACTCCCGCTCCACATCGGTATAAGCCTGGGCAAAGACCTCTTGAACTCGTGAATCCACATCGTCAACGATCGACAACAGATCCGAGCGAGTCTTCTTGAGATCCTCCAACTGAGTCGAGAGGAACTGATGACGCTCCTGCATGGCGTCAAACTCCTCCAAGGCCAAGGGGTTGATCCGACCCAGGAGTTGCAGGTCACGTTCCGCGGTACGCAGCCTCTTCATCTGCTCTTCACGTACAAATGGGATGGTCTGGGTCTCGCCGGTCTCAGGATCAGGCTCCCCCACCGGAATCAACTGATCGGGGCCGTACTGGTTCATGAGAGTCTCAGTGTCGATACCCACCTCAGCCATGGCACGCTCCCCAAGAGCGTCAATCCTCATCTTCTGTTGAGCCAACGCCAACTCGTCGCGGTGAACAGAGTCAACGATGGCTTCCAATTCTGCAGAGAGGTCACGGGCCCGGATTCGGCAATGTTCGGCCTGGGTTTCCGCTTGGGTACGGGCAAGTCCCATAGCCTCACGTTCGCGTTCAGCCAAGGATTGTGAATCGCAGACACGATCATAGAGCCACTGCCCGACTTCAGCTGTACCTCGGGCGACATCGGCTTGACGCTGAAGGATCTCGCGTCTTCTCTCCGCCTCTTCTCGCGCTGCCCTCTCAGTATCAGCGGTTTTGCGCAGGGCTTCCGCCTGGCCTGATAGAGATCTCACCCTCTCTTCGACAGTACGTAACCCCAGCCGTGCTTCCATCTCAGCCGAACGCGCCCTCTTGGCCGCCTCAGCCAATTCATCAACCTTGGAAGAATCGGGTTCCTCTGACTCCTCAGTAGCGGTTGCCTGTACCAGCCTTTGTTCAAGTTCACTAGCAAGAACACTGGCAGTTTCACGTTCCTTTTCGGCCGCTTCGACCTGCTCACCCAGACGTTCGAGATCCGCGTTTGCGAGCAAACTGATCTGTTTGAGACGCGCCAGTTTCTCACTGACTGCCCCATATGCTGCCTCTGCGTCTTTCAGGGTCTTCTGGGCCTGATCTAGGCCCTCCTGAGCTTGGGTATAGAGTCCCTGAACCTCATGAAGATAGGACTCGGCTTTCGACAACTCATCAGTAGTGGTCGCTAGTTGACTCTCAGCCTCAGATAGAGCAATACCGATCTGGATTGCAGACTGCTTGGAGGCCGACCCACCTGTTACGAAAACAGCCGAAGCTGTATCCCCCCCAGTCGTCACAAACCTGGCTTCAGGGTATTTCTCCACCAAAGTCTTGGCTTGAGACAGGGAAGCCACCACATAGGTTGATCCAAGCAGGTGAGCCAGTGAACTCATCACAGCAGTATCCGCACTCAGTACAGAGATCACAGATCGGGCACCCTCAATGACAGGTACCTCGGTTGCTGGCTTCTTCGAGGTGATCAACAGTCCAGCACGTCCGCGATCCTTGGCCCGCAAGGCATCCACAGCACCCACAGACGCAGAATAGTCTGCGACCACGATGGCTTCCCCAGCAACCCCCAATGCAGCCGCCACAGCCCTGTCATAGCCTGCCTCAACACTCACCATGGACGCCAAAGAGCCCATAACCCCTGAGATCCCTGATTCTTCAGCAACCCAGGTTGCTCCATCCCGATCTGTGTGGAGGGCCATTGTGAGAGCTTCGCTACGAGCAAGAAGTCCCGCACGAACCTCCGTTACTGCCTGTACTGCGGTCTTCGCTGAATCAAGCTGGGTGCGTACCTCTTCTAGGGTTGCCTGGGCTTCGTCGCGTAGCGTACCCACGTGTGTGGGCTCTAAAGCATCGGGTACCTCAGCCTCGGCGACCTGCACATGGTCGCTGGCCTCTTTGGCCTTAAGCTCAGCCTCTGTACGAGCCTTATGGAGTGTTTCCAGACGCTGATTACCCGCTTCAATGCGGGCCTTCACAGAAGTCAACTCACCATTGAGTCGAGCAAGACCCTCACGTCTATCTGAACTTGCGCGTACCCTGTGGGTGTACTCCTTCTCGGCCTCAGAATGGATAGCCTCAGCCTCAATTCGGGCCTCGGTAGCCTCACTGAGAGCTTTCTCACGCTTGGCGATCTCCTCGCGCAGACGTACCTCACCCTCCAGGATCTTTTCAGCCTGGGCCATGAGAGTCTCAGGATCACGATCCGGGTTCGGTGTTGGTGACGGCATGGCTTCTGCGTTGCGTACCCTCTCCTCGGCAAGGGAAACCGTGGACCTCACCCTTTCTGCAACCCCCGACAAAGAGAACCAGATTTCCTGGATCTTGCGATAGGCCGCATCCTTGTCAATCATGGCAGCCCTGGATTCATCTTCAAGCACACGAGCAGCCGTCAGATCGGCTTCCACCTGTTCACGCCGGGCACGAATGCTCTGCTCGTCAGCGATTTCCGTCACAAGTACCTGCTGGGCCTGGGAAAGATCATCAGCCAAGAGTCTCGCCTTAGCATCCCTGAGATCAGCCTGTACAAGGGAGGCCCTCTTTGCAACTTCCGCCTGACGCCCCAGCGGCTTCAATTGTCGCCGGATCTCAGAGATCAGGTCTGTAAGTCGGTTAAGGTTCACCTGGGTTGCCTCAAGCTTGCGCAGCGCCTTCTCCTTGCGCTCCCGATGCTTGAGTACCCCTGCTGCTTCTTCCACGAATCCTCGACGTGTTTCCGGAGTGGCTTGGAGGATCTGATCGAGTTCCCCCTGCCCAACGATGACGTGCATCTCCCGGCCAATCCCGGAATCGGAGAGGAGTTCCCTCACATCCAGGAGGCGACATTGAGTACCATTGATGGCGTACTCAGAGTTACCATTGCGGAACTTGGTACGTGAGATGGTCACCTCGGAATAATCGATCGGCAAGGCTCCATCAGAGTTGTCGATCGTTAGTTGAATCTCGGCTCGACCAAGGGGGGAACGTGACGAGGTACCAGCGAAGATGACATCCTCCATAGAACCACCACGCAAAGACTTGGCACCCTGTTCACCCATGACCCAGGCAAGGGCATCCACCACGTTGGATTTTCCTGAACCATTGGGTCCCACCACACAGGTGATCCCCGGTTCCAGACTGATCGACGTGGTTGATGCAAAAGATTTGAACCCGCGCAGGGTGAGCTTCTTAAGGTACATGTCTCACCCCTCTTCTCGTGTAATGACCTTGGGCGAATTTCGGATGGAACGAAAGGTCCAGAACTTATTTAAGAGGAAAGAGATGGGTATTGTCACGCTGATCATAATCAGATGGGCCCAGTACCACTTGGTACGAAATCCAGTCGAATTATCGAAAATACTTGATGGAAGCTCAATCGCAGAGTAGGGATGCATCAGAGCCAGTTCCACAACCATCCCCAAGCCCTGAGCGATAAGCCCCACGGTGAAGAAGGGAAAGAACTCTCTCAACCAACCAGCATGACGATCCGATTTGAAAGACCAGGTGCGATTGAGTTGATAATTCCACAGATTGGCGACCACAAAAGCAATCACTGAGAAAACAAGGAACCAGCGAATGTTATATGGGGTTCCAGGAATGGGTAGGAAGACTTCTTCAACCTGTGCATGTTCCCAGATTAGGGGTGCGACTTTCTTGGCTGTCAAGGCTACGATCATATTGACGAGTACACCAGATGCTCCCACAATACAGAAACGAAAAAGCTGACCAAAGCTGCCCCAATGCTGGGACATGAAGCTGCGAATCATGGATCACTCTCCTGCTGCTGGCAGCAGGATTCCATATGCCATCTCTGCTGCCTTTTGTTCTGCCCCACGTCTACTTGATGCGATTCCCGTCCCTACTACCTGTTCAGCAACACGTACCTCAGCAGCGAAAGTACGTTCGTGATCAGGCCCTGATGCTACGCATGAGTACTCAGGTGCCCCCAGATCCATTGATGCCATCAACTCCTGCAAACTGGATTTCCAGTCCAAGGCAGCCCCCAATTGAGACGCCTGAGCGATGATTGGATCAAGCAAAGAATGAACAACAGCCCCCGCACCATCAAAACCAACGGTGAGATGTATTGCTCCGATGATGGCTTCCAGAGTGTCAGCAAGTATGGAATCCTTGGCTTCCCCATGAGTGGCAATCTCACCCTTGCCAAGCTTCACATCGGAACCGACCCCCAGTTCACGCGCGACTTGGGCCAAGGTTTGTCCAGAAACAACTGCAGATCGAAGTTTGGCTAATTGCCCCTCTGTTCGATCCGAGTAAACATGATAAATATGTTCAGTGACGATAACGCCGAGTACCGAATCCCCAAGGAACTCTAGACGCTCATTCGTCGCCACGCGACCATTTTCGTAGGCCCACGAACGATGAGTGAAGGCAAGATCCATGAGTTGGGGGTCGATGTCAATCCCCAACTGCTCAAGCAGATCTGTAAGGCGGCTCACATCGAGGTTTACGCCTGGAGAACCTGTCGCCTAGCCTTGGTGGGGCCGTACTGACCACAGGAAGGACATGCCGTATGAGGCAGATGCTTCTCACCACAAGCAGGATTGGCGCAGGTGACTAACTGAGGCACTTCAGCCTTCCACTGGGAACGGCGAGCATGAGTATTTGCACGCGACATTCTCCGCTTCGGAACAGCCACTGGTCTTCTCCTAACTGACAAACCCCACACCAGACGGGTGGGCAACTATGACATCTTAGCCCATTCAGCGAGGCTGAGCCAACGTGAGTCAACGACATCATCGTGGTTATGGTCCGGATTTTGATTCATATCCACCCCACAGATGAGGCATAACCCTGGACATTCCTCGGTACATAGCGGCGAAAGTGGTTGTTCGAGGATGATTGCATCGCGAGCGGCTTCCTCCAAATCAATGGAGTCATGATCAATGTGGCGTACGTCCTCATCCTCGTATTCCGCCTCCCTTTCGGGATAGACATAGAGCTCTTGGATATCGATCTGGAAATCCTGGGATCCCTGCTTGAGACAGCGCGAACATTGATAATCCAAGGTGGTGCGAACTTCGCCAAGAACCAAGACCCCATCTCCAACACTTTGAAGATCCCCGTGGACTCGGATGGTACGACCCTTGGGGAGAGTCATCAGCCCAACGACAATCTCATCAGGGAACTCGGCTTCAAGGGTGAAAGACTTGGCCGCACCCTCAGTCCTCTTCAGTGTGGCGAGACTGATAGTGAATGCGGACATCTTAGAAGTTCCAGCGAGGCATGATTGTGGTGTGAGGCTCGTTTGCTGCTTCCTCTGCCCTGGCACGACTCATGAGTCGATCCCTCATCACACCCACACGAGACAGGGTGACCTGGAGTTCCGCTTCGAAGGCAGCCAGCCTGGTTTCAACATAGCGATCTGCTTCAGCCAGCAACTGTTCCTGCTCGGCTTTGGCTTTAGCCTCAATGCGAGCTGCCCGGGCACGTGCCTCCTGAACAATTTCTGTCTGATCGACGATGTCCCAGGCTCGTTTGGAGGTACCTGGCGTCGCCTCGGAACTGCGTGCCTCAAAGTCTTCTTCCAACCCAGCGATGATGGCATCTAGAATGGCAAGGGTGTCAGCACGGTTCATCATGCACGAAGCAGACATGGGTACCGCGCGTGCTTCGACGACAGTCCTCTTCAGATCCCTCAAACGACGTTCGGTCTGGGAAGTCTCAAGCATTACAACTCCTTATTATTCATCGAGACAAAGACGTTTTCTGGTACATAAGCGGCCACGTCGCCCCCAGCACGGGCCACCGAACGTATCAATGTCGAGGAGATGAAGCCAACTGTCGTTGCGGCAGGAAGAATCAAGGTCTCCACATCGGCCAGCGACGAGTTCATCGTTGCCATAGCCCACTCCGCATCAAAATCTGCTCCACTACGTGCTCCTCGTACGACTAGTGACGCGCCATGTGCGCGGCAGAAGTCCACCAGTAGGCCATCCATAGGGACCACACTGACATTATCAAGTTTACTCACGGCCCCAAGAGCCATCTCGACCCTGTGATCCATCGTAAACATGTTCTGTTTACCAATGTTGACCCCGACGGCTACGATGACCTCATCGAAGAGTTGCGCGGCCCGCGTCACGATATCGAGATGCCCTAGGGTGAATGGATCGAAGGATCCAGGTACAACGACCTTGACCACTTCCTTCACTTAAGGCCCCTTCTCCGCATAGTAAATCATTGTGTCTCCATATCGTCTCTGACCGACGTTTAGGAAACTCTCAGAAAACTCTACCCTAGAACTGTGACCTGAACGTTCCACAAGTACAATTCCGGCAGATTTTAGCCAATTTCTCTCAATGATTTTTGTCAAAATCACCTCTATGTCCGCATTTGGAATCTCATAAGGGGGGTCCATCCAGATAATATCGAACTGAGTTGAGGGTCGGGCAAGGAACTTCATCACCTCACAGGCCATGACTTTGCCCTTGGCTGACAATGATTGGAGGTTCTTTGTGAGGACTCCTGACGTTGCTTTATCCACCCATGTCACCTCGGCCCCCCGGGAGTAGGCCTCCAGGCCCACTCCCCCCGAACCTGCATAAAGATCCAGGAATGCGAGACCTGACAATTGTTCTGCAGAGTCACAGTCGGCTACACCCAAGTGCGAGGCTAAGAATCCAAAAACAGACTCACGAACCCTGTCCGTTGTCGGGCGGGTTGAGGTACCAGATGGCGTAACATATTTCCGGGATGCCAACGCACCAGCGATAATCCTGCTCACCACTCAAGATTACGTGAAAGAATCTACCTATGACAGACAACGACTCACCTGTGATGTTTCTCGAGACGGCCAAGGGGTGGGATCTCCTCGCTGGCGAGCGTCTTGGTCGCCTTGCAGTCCTCGCGGATGCTGGGATTGAAATCTTCCCAATCAACTATGTGGTCCAGGGTGAGACCCTGGTTTTTCGTACTGCGGATGGTACGAAGTTGTCGGCTCTGACCAACCATGCAGAGGTGACCTTCGAGATCGATCAATGGGATGAAATGACTGGTCATTCGGTCGTAGTCCGTGGTGTGGCCGCTCCCATCACTGACGAGGAGGAGATCACCCAGGTGGAGCATCTTGGCCTCAAGCCTTGGGTACCCACCGTGAAGACCACCTTCGTACGTATCGATGTGACTGAACTTTCGGCCAGAAAATTCTTCTTCGGACTCGATCCGATCGACAAATACCGCTGACTGGGTTTAGGTAGATTCGTCGAGATCTGCCTGAGCCCTCGCCTCAATCTCAGCCACATAGTCAGTAATGCCTGGGTCAGTGAGGTTAGGATCTTCGGCAACCACCTTCTCGGCTACGGTACGCGCCAGGTCAATGATGTCTGCGTGTTCCAGGACTCTCAATAACCGAAGTGAACTTCGTCGACCTGACTGGTTCATCCCCAACACATCACCCTCGCGTCTTTGAGCCAAGTCGGCCTGGGCGAGCGCAAATCCGTCACGGGTACTCGCCACCGTGTTAATCCTGTCTCTGGCAGGACTGCCCTCTTCTGCGCTCGTGAGGAGCAGACACACCCCCGGATGGGATCCACGACCGATACGTCCCCTCAACTGGTGGAGTTGGGAGATACCGAAACACTCAGCGTCCGAGATCACCATCATGGAAGCATTCGGCTGATCAACACCCACTTCAATCATTGAAGTAGCCAGCAGTACATCCAATTCTTGGGCAGAAAACTTGGCCATAGTCGCTGTCTTCTCCGAAGCTGGAAGCCTCCCATGAAGTACCCCCACTCTGAGCCCCTTCAGAGGCCCCTGAGTGAGTATCTGGGCAAGCTCAAGTACCGAAGCCCCCTCACGACCATCAGAAGGGTCAATACGGGGGGCCACGATGTACACCTGGCGTCCGCTCTCGACCTCCTCGCGTACCCTGACCCAAGCTCTCTCTACCCAGGTAGGTCGAGCCTTGATGTCGACGACTGTTGTCGTGACCTCCGCGCGCCCCTCAGGAATCCGTGTCAGCGTGGAAACGTCAAGATCCCCAAAGACGGTCATCGCCACGGATCTGGGAATTGGGGTGGCAGTCATCACGAGTACATGGGGACGGGCACTCGACTTATCGGTTAACGCATTGCGTTGCTCAACCCCGAATCTGTGCTGTTCATCAACGATGACGAGACCAAGATCATGGAAGGTGATCCCTTGGGAAAGTAGTGCATGGGTACCAATGATGATCCCCGCTTGACCGGAGGCGATACGCTCCAGAGCCTCCCCCTTGGTTGACGCAGTCATAGACCCAGTAAGAAGAACGAGATCCGTGCCTGCTCCCCCCGATAGGAGAGCTCCTGAAGCGAGATCCCCCATAAGATGGGTGATCGTATAAGCATGCTGTTGGGCGAGTACCTCAGTGGGCGCAAGGAGTACCGCCTGACCTCCCGAATCCACAACTCTCAACATGGATCTGAGTGCCACGATGGTCTTCCCAGAACCCACCTCCCCTTGAAGAAGACGCTGCATGGGGCGGGTCCTCTCCAGATCCTTAGCAATATCCTCACAGATTGCGACCTGCTCTGAGGTCAAGGTGAACGGCAATCGAGCATCCAGAGCATCCACAAGCCCTCCCGAAAGGCGGGTACGTGGTACGGCAGTGTGCATGGATAAATCAGCCCGCCTATAGGCCATAGCAACCTGAGCCGCGAAAGCCTCATCGAATCTGAGTCTCTTCACACCAAGGTCATAAGTCTGTTGTGTGGTGGGTTGATGAACTGCGGCGAAAGCTTGCGTGAGTTCAGGAACCTGGGCAGTGGTACGAACCCACTGTGGTAGGGGATCCTCAATCCCCTGGATGGATGCCAATCCTATGTCGATGGATTCCGCCACAGTCCACGTGGGCAACTTGGAGGTCTGAGGATAGAGACCGATGAAGGTACTCTTCCCCACTCGGGCAGCCATCTTCTTGTTTGCCTCTGAGCCGATGAACTCGTCTTTCCCGATCATGACAAAACCTGGATGAGCAAGCTGGGGTGCATCTCTGAACCATGAGATCTTCCCAGCAAAAATTCCCCGCTCATAGTTCGTGAGAATGTTTTCCCAGTAGGTGATGTGGCGAGTTTGCCCAAAAAAAGTCGCGGTGATGTATCCCCCAAACCCATCGCTGAGCCTCACCTCAAGGCGCTCCTTGGGGGAGGTACCCCGCCGATGAACGCTTTCCACCTGAGCCATGATGGCGACGTACTCTTCAGAACCCCGGCTTGAGGAAATCAACGCCTTCAAATCGGTCAGATCTGTACCAGACATCAAATGTCGTGGAAGCAACCGCAGCAAATCCCCCAAAGTTTCGCAGTTCAGCCCACGAAATGCTTTGGCTGTCTCCCCACCAAGTACACGATCCAGTGGAGTCGCCAACTCCTTAAAAGCCTTCGTCTTCCAATCCATTGGTACCACCATCCCCCAACCCTATCAACCCTGTCTGCCACAATCAGGAGGATGCTGAAACAGAAAACCCGCCCGGAGGCGGGTTTGTGTTCTTGGCAGGAAACCGAACTAGCGGGACACCTTGCCGGCCTTGAGACACCCGGTACACACGTTCATTCTCTTGGGCGTACCATTGACGACCGCACGGACCTTTTGGATATTCGGGTTCCAACGACGTAGGGTCTTCTTCTTAGACCAAGGTACGTTGTGCCCAAAACCAGGGCGCTTGGCGCAGATCTCGCATACTGATGCCATGGATACTCCTTGATTGTGACGGGCATGGCAGGTACCAAGCCAACTTGGACATACTACACGAACCACCAAGTCAGACTCAAATGCTGCCCATTCATAGATTACCAGGGAGAGGTGCATGACTATGCCTCTCCTCTTAAGAAGGTAACCTCCACCCTTATTGATGTCTAGATCATGTATGGATCACGATGGGAAGGATCATGGGGCGGGACTTGAGTTTGGTGGATACCCAGCGCCCGATAGTACGTCTGATGTTTTGTTGGAGGAGATAGGTGTCAGTGATACCCTCTCGTATCGCGGATTTGAGATTCGCTGAGATCTGAGGGGTGACATCGTCGAAGACTCCGTCGTCGTCTATGAATCCTCGGGCATGGATGTCTATTGAGGAGACATCCTTGTCTTCCAGTTGTACGACGGCGATGACTGTGACGAAGCCTTCGGCTCCAAGTATTCGACGGTCGGCGAGGTTCTCTTCAGAGATCGCCCCAACTGAGGCGCCATCGACGAGTATGTACGATGTATCCACCTGTCCGACAACCCGCGCCTGGTGATCATGAAGGTCAATGACCGTACCATCCTCAACAGTGAGCACGGATTCAACACCTGTGGATCGGGCTAGTTTCCCATTGGCGATCAGATGGCGGTGTTCACCATGAATCGGCATCGCATTCTTAGGCTTGACGATGTTGTAGCAGTACAACAGTTCCCCAGAGGATGCGTGACCAGACACATGTACCAAAGCATTAGCCTTATGTACAACGGTGACACCAAGGCGGGTGAGACCGTTAATGACCCTGTACACGGAGTTCTCGTTGCCAGGGATCAACGAGGATGCGAGCATCACCGTATCCTCAGGCCCGATCTCGATATTCTGATGGGTTTGACTGGCCATTCTGGATAGAGCCGACATGGGCTCCCCTTGGCTACCCGTACAAATAATCACGAGCTTATCCTCGGGGATGACATCCAGATCCCCAGGATCAGCCAAGGTCTGAGGCGGAACCTCAAGGTAGCCCATCTCCTGGGCAATACCCATGTTGCGTACCATCGACCGCCCCATGAAGACCACCACTCGCCCATGAATGGCGGCCTGATTGAGTACCTGTTGTACCCGATAGATGTGTGAAGCAAAGCAGGCCACGACGATCTTGCCCGTGGCGGCATCGAAAACACGTCTCAATGCTGGTTCAACTTCGAGTTCCCCTGTGGTAAATCCTGGTACCTCTGCATTGGTGGAATCAACCATCATCAGGTCAACCCCCTCTTCACCAAAACGTGCGAAGGAGCGAAGATCCGTCAGCCTCTTATCCAAAGGGAGTTGGTCCATCTTAAAGTCACCGGTATGAAGGACCGTACCTCCAGATGTGCGCAAGAAAACGGCGAGAGAATCGGGGATGGAGTGGTTGACAGCCACAAACTCGGTACGGAACTGGGACCCAAGCATCAGGGTCTCACCCTCGGCAACCTCAATGAGTTGTGGAGATGAGATTCGATGTTCCCTAAGTTTCGGCTCCAGGAAGGCCAAGGTCAATCGAGACCCATAAACCTTGATGTTTTCGCATTCCTTGAGAAGGTACGGCACAGCACCGATATGATCCTCATGACCATGGGTGAGTACCAAGCCAACGACATCCTCCCAACGATCAGCGATAGCGTCATATCCTGGAAGAATCAGATCGACACCAGGATGATCCTCCTCAGGGAAGAGCACCCCAGCGTCAATGAGAAGAATCTCACCATTGATCTCAAAGGCCGTCATATTGCGGCCCACATCACCTAAACCTCCAAGAGGTATGATCCGCAGCGTGTCCGCTGGGAGTACCGGTGGAACGCTGAGATCAGTGTGGAACATGATGCTACCTCGTGATACCTAGGACGGGTTCCAGGCCCACAGTCAACCCTGGGTGGGAGGCCACCCACCTGATCCCTTGGAGGACACCAGGCATATAACTGGATCGATCACGAGCATCATTGATAATCGACAGGGTCTCCCCCATCGATGTGAGGCGTACCTCCTGTTGAGCAATGACACCTTGAAGGCGCAGGGAATGGACCCTGACCCCTTCAATGGAAGCCCCACGGGCACCATCAACCTCATGGGTGGTCGAATCAGGCATGGCTGGCGCAGATGCAGCCGAGCGAGCCTCAGCAACAAGTTTGGCCGTTGTTGCTGCTGTACCCGAGGGGGCATCGGCCTTACCCGTGTGATGGGTTTCGATGATCTCAACAGTGTCAAAGTACGGAGCTGCCACCGCTGAGAAGTGCATCATGAGTACGGCGCCAATGGAGAAGTTGGGGGCAATGAGTACCCCCACCTGTGGATCGGATCCCAACATCGCCTTGATCTCGTCGAGACGCTCTGCGGTGAATCCGGTAGTACCAACCACCGCAGAGATCCCCTTGTCAATACACCAGGCGATATTGTCCATGACCGAATCAGGATGGGTGAAGTCAACCACCACATCCACATTCGCGGCCGTGGCCCGGGAATCACCAATGTCAATTCCCGCGACTAGATTCAGGCCATCATCCATATTGACAGCCCTACAGGCTTCTGTACCCATACGGCCATTCGAGCCAAATACTGCAATTCTCATTGGTGACCTCCCTTACGGGTTCTAGCTCTGGGGCTGATCCTGATCTTCGATAACTGGTGTCAACGACAGTTTGCCACGATCATCCACATCAAGGATCTCGACCTGGATCTTCTGGCCCACAGTGACAACATCATCAACATTCTCAACACGAGCACCACCAGCCAGAGCCCTCATCTTGGAGATGTGAAGCAGGCCATCCTTGCCAGGTACGAGAGAGATGAATGCACCAAAGGCGGTGGTCTTCACGACCGTACCCAAGAAACGCTCGCCCTTCTCAGGCATGTGTGGGTTGGCAATCGCATTGACCATCTGGCGAGCAGCCTCAGCAGCATCACCATTGTCAGCGCCGATGTAGACAGTACCGTCATCCTCAATAGCGATGTTGGCTCCGGTGTCATCCTGGATCTGGTTGATGACCTTACCCTTGGGTCCAATCACTTCACCGATCTTGTCGACGGGGATTTGTACTGTGATGATGCGAGGAGCATACGAGCTCATCTCCCCTGGCGCCGCAATGGTGCCGTTCATGATCTCCAGGATGGAGTGACGCGCCTCGCGAGCCTGAAGGAGTGCGGAAGCCAGGACATCAGCGGGGATACCGTCAAGCTTCGTGTCCAACTGCAGAGCTGTCACGAAGTCCTTCGTACCAGCAACCTTGAAGTCCATGTCACCCAGGGCATCCTCAGCACCAAGGATGTCTGTCAGTGCAAGATACTGCATCTGACCGTCAACCTCTTCACTCATCAAACCCATAGCAATACCCGCCACAGGTGCCCTCAACGGCACACCCGCGTGGAGAAGAGCCAAAGTCGACGCACATACAGAACCCATAGAGGTTGAACCATTGGAACCCAGAGCTTCAGAGACCTGGCGAATCGCATAGGGGAACTCCCCACGATCCGGTACCACTGGAACAAGTGCGCGCTCAGCCAAGGCACCGTGCCCAATCTCGCGCCTCTTCGGGGAACCCACACGACCAGTTTCACCAGTTGAATAGGGAGGGAAGTTGTAATTGTGCATATAGCGCTTAGTGGTCTCAGGAGCCAGAGTGTCAAGCTTCTGTTCCATATCAAGCATGTTGAGCGTGGATACACCCAGGATCTGGGTTTCGCCGCGCATAAACAGAGCCGATCCATGGACTCTCGGGATCACACCAATCTGGCAGGACACTTCACGGATATCCTTCGGCCCACGACCATCAAGACGTACCTTTTCACGCAGCGTCTTGGCTCGGACGATCTTCTTCGTCAGTGAGCGATAGGCGCCCGTGATCTCTTTTTCGCGCTCGGGGAACTGGGCGTCCAATTCCTCATGGAGTGCAGCGAGAAGTTCTTCTGTTGCGACCTCGCGATCCTTCTTACCAAAGATGGAGTTGACCTCACCGATACGATCTGTACCAGCCTTGGAGACTGCCTCAAAGACATCCTCTTCGTAGTCGAGGAAGATGGGGAAAGCAGCGGTAGCCTTCGGAAACTGGGCCGCCAATTCAGCCTGTGCATCGCATAGCGCCTTGATGAAGGGCTTCGCTGCTTCCAGACCTTCAGCAACAACCTCTTCGGTAGGAGCAGTACGGCCGGAGCGTACGAGTTCCCATGTCTCAGCGGTGGACTCGGCTTCAACCATCATGATCGCAACATCGCCATTGGGGAGTACACGACCAGCAACAGCCATATCGAAGACAGCATCCTTGGTCTGTTCGATGGTTGGGAACCCGACCCACTGATCCTTGATCAGCGCGATACGCAGACCACCAACTGGGCCAATGAAGGGAAGACCAGCTAATGTCGTAGACATCGAACCAGCGTTGATTGCCAAAGTGTCATAAACGACGGTTGGGTTGAGGGCCATGACGGTGACGACCACCTGTACCTCATTGCGTAGACCCTTAGTGAAACAGGGACGCAAGGGGCGGTCGACCAATCGGGCTGCAAGGATTGCAGACTCTGGGGGACGACCTTCACGACGGAAGAAGGAGCCTGGAATCTTGCCAGCGGCGTACATCCTTTCCTCAACATCAACAGTCAACGGGAAGAAGTCAATGGCATCACGCGGAGAACTTGCCGCAGTGGTAGCAGACATTAACATGGTGTCGCCGTCCAGATAGACGGCAGCAGACCCAGCAGCTTGCTGGGCTAAGAGACCGGTTTCAAATCGGACAACATGTTTCCCATAGGAACCATTGTCGATAATAGCCTCGGTATAACGGAGGTTTGGACCTTCCATGATCATTCCTTTCGGGCATGCTCCTAGCACACCCATGTATAGATCATGTTGGGAGACCATCAAGCCAGCGGCGGTCTTCGATCGAAGCCAGCGGGGCCTTATACCTAAACCCGAAAGCCACCACCAAAGACCGTACTTGATCTAACGGCTCACAACATAGTGGTTATGAACTTGTATTCCCAGAATACACAACCATAGGGCGATCACAAGTAATCGCCCTAGATTTTTCTGGGTTTCACCGACGAAGACCGAGCCTCGAAATCAGTTGACGATAGTGCTCAATGTCCTGCTTCGCGACGTAATTCAACAGACGACGACGCTGGCCAACCATGAGCATCAAGCCACGGTGAGAGTGATGATCACCCTTGTGAGCCTTCAAGTGTTCGGTGAGGTGCGCAATGCGCTTAGACAACAGAGCAATCTGCACGTCAGCGGAACCTGTGTCCCCTTCCGAGATGGCATACTCTTCGATGATCTTCTTCTTTTCTGCAGCATCCATGTGCTACTCCTTGTCAGCATTGTTGCGCGATGCTTGCCCCCAATGGACAAGCGCTCTGAATTCGCGGCCGATATACGGCGCCATAAGATTACCATAATCGGGGCGCGGATGCCCTCTCAGACTCCAGGAGTCAGCCCTTCTAAGGCTTTGCGTGTTGCAGCAACATCATTTCTCATCTGATGTACTAACTCATTCCTGGAAGTGAATCTCATCTGGCCACGAAGGCGGGCCACAAAATCGACTCCGACCTTTTCTCCATAAAGGTTGAGATCCCAACGATCCAGGGCATAGGATTCCACCCGCCTTTGCTCACCATCAAAGGTGGGATTGGTACCTACAGAGATCGCAGCCGGCCAGGTTTCTGATCCACACCTAAGGAATCCTGCATATACTCCATCAGCAGGGCAAGCATAACGTTCTGGGATGGTCACATTAGCTGTTGGGAATCCCAATTCATGACCACGCTGATCACCCAGAACCACGATCCCGTTATAGCGGAAATAACGGCCCAGCATTTGTGCTGCAACCTCAACATTTCCTTGGACCAAGAGTGCGCGGATTCGTGACGAGGAGATCCTTCCCTCATCCACAACGATGGGTTGTACCTCAACCTCGAAGCGCCCTTGAGCGATGGCCCTCATCTGATGACCATCTGCCTTAGCCTCGACACCGAAACG
Organism: Propionibacteriaceae bacterium; assembly: GCA_031256725.1. Taxonomy (GTDB): domain Bacteria; phylum Actinomycetota; class Actinomycetes; order Propionibacteriales; family Propionibacteriaceae; genus WQYJ01. Next base: position 64,072 of record JAIRQE010000018.1, on the reverse strand, counting down.
GAAGTTCTGCCCCACAACGACAGCGGTTGGATTGAGGGGACAGAGTACCTTTTCAACAAACTCTTCTGGGGTCTTGGCTGCGAGAGTTCGGGTGAACTCGACAATGGAGACCTCGTCGGCCCCGGATGCTTTCAAGAGGTTCACTCGTTCTGAGAGTCGACATAGTAAGGCTGGGGCTTGGTCGGGACGTAGTACTGATGTTGGATGGGGCCAGAAGGTCACAGCCGTGACTGTCCCTCCGCTGGAGAAGGTACGGGCGGCTTCAAGGATCGCCTGATGCCCCCTATGGACCCCATCGAAATTACCGATCGCGAGAGCTTTACCGCTAGTCATCCGAGTTTTCCCGTCTTCTCATGTCGGGCTGTTTGGAGACTGCGATCAGTGGGATCAATGAAGACTGCAATGGGTACGGCCCGCCCAGGATCATGAGGATCAGGTTCGTACAGAGCCAACATTTGAGCGCCATAAAAGATTGATGCCATCCCTGTTGTGATCTCCACGTTGATCGGTCGCCCAACAGCAATATCACGTACCTGAGTCTCATCCACATGGATCGAGGGGGCAATATGATGGGCCATCTCCCCCATAGGTATCACCGAATCAGGGCCAATATCATCCAGGGAGACTGCGTTTTCTACACTCATCTGACCGATACGAGTACGTCGAAGAGCAGTCAAATGGCCTCCGACACCAAGGTCTTTCCCGAGATCACGAGCAAGCGCCCGGACATAGGTACCTGAAGAACAATCCACTAAAACCCAAAGATCTGCCCACGGTGAGTCATCCGTACGGCTGAGAAGATCAAATGCGGTGACTGTCACCTCACGTGACTTCAATTCAACTGTTTCCCCGCAACGTACAAGATCATAGGCGCGGCGACCATTGACTTTGATCGCCGAAACAGAACTGGGTACCTGTTGGATCGCACCAACATAGCCAGCCATGGCGGCGTGTACCTGTTCAGGTTGGAGGACTGTGGCATCGACGGGTGCACCCGTGAGTTCTCCCTCAGCATCATCGGTTGTTGTTGCCTGCCCCAGTCGAATACATGCTGTGTACTGCTTAGTCTTGTCGGCGATGTGACCGAGAAGCCTGGTGGCCCGCCCAACACCGACCACGAGTAGACCCGTGGCCATCGGATCAAGGGTTCCACCATGACCAACCCGACGGATTCCAAGACTTCTCTTCACCCGTGCAACAACCTGATGGGAGGTTAACCCCTCAGGCTTGTCAACGAGCAGGAAGCCGTTCACGCTGAAATCATCACCCATTGATGGATACTACTCCGAGTCGTCGTCGTGCTTGTAAGGGTCCTCGTCGCCAGCAAAGACTGCTCCCTCAGCCTTAGCCGCAATCTCGGCATCCTGGGCCTTGACCGATTCTAGGAGGGCATCGAACTCCTCCGAGGATTCGGGTAGAAGATCAGGTACAAACTCAATGGAGGGTGTGAATCGCATCTTCACACCACGAGCCACTGCTGTACGAATCTGGCCCTTGGCCGCTTCCAGAGCCTCAGCACTCGCACTACGGGCTTCGTCATTACCCAAGACTGTGTAGAAGATTTGTGCCTGAGACCAATCCTTGGAAAGCCTGACCTCAGTGATCGTCACGAACCCCAGACGCGGATCCTGGATCCTGCGTGACAGAGTCTCAGCACTGATGAGTTTGATCTGCTCCGCGACTTTCAGAGCACCTGTTCCTGGCATATCATCCCCTATCTACTTAGGTACGTGGCTTTTCGACCATCTCAAAAGTCTCAATCATGTCCCCAACACGGATATCGGAGAAACCGTTCAAGGTCAGACCACATTCGTAGCCTTCGCGTACCTCAACGGCATCGTCCTTCTCACGACGCAGGGTGTTGATTGACGTCTCTGCAACAACAATACCGTCACGTACCAAACGCGCCGAGGCATGGCGGCGGATGGAACCAGACATGATCATACAACCTGCAATCATGCCAGCCTTCGAGGAGCGGAAGATCTGTCGAATCTCGGCAGTACCACGCTGCTCCTCTTCGTAGATCGGCTTCAACATGCCCTTGAGTGCGGACTCAATGTCGTCGATGGCCTGGTAGATGATCGAGTAGTACCGGATATCGACACCCTCTTGGTTGGCCAACTGTGTGGCATGACCCTGAGCGCGTACATGGAAGCCAATGATGATGGCATTCGAGGCAGCAGCCAAGGTGACGTTGGTCTCGGTGATCGCACCCACACCGCGGTCGATGATCCTGAGATTGACCTCTTCACCCACATCAATGGAAACGAGCGCATCTTCGAGGGCTTCCACAGAACCAGCAGAATCGCCCTTGAGGATGAGGTTGAGTTCTTCGCCCTTCTCCATCTCTTTGAACAGATCTTCAAGGGTACGGCGCTTGGTTCCCTTAGCCAGAGCAGCAGCCCTCATTCGGGCCTCTCTCTTTTCGGCAATCTGGCGAGCAGTACGTTCGTCGTCCACAATCAGGAAGTTGTCACCAGCGCCAGGGACGGCAGTCAAACCGAGGACCTGTACTGGTGTTGATGGTGGTGCTTGATCCACCATCTCCCCATGATCGTTGACGAGGGCGCGTACGCGACCATAAGAGTTTCCTGCCACGATCGAGTCACCGATCTGGAGGGTGCCTCGTTGAACAATTGCGGTCGCAACTGGACCACGTCCACGGTCAAGATGGGCTTCAATCGCCACACCTTGAGCAGGCATATCCGAGTCGACACGAAGATCCAATTCAGCATCAGCAGTAAGCACGATGGCAGTGAGAAGATCCTCAAGCCCCTCTCGTGTCACAGCGGACACATCCACGAACATGGTATCGCCGCCATAGGTGTCAGGTACGAGACCATATTCGCTCAACTGACCGCGGACCTTCGTCGGATCTGCGCCTTCCTTATCAATCTTGTTCACTGCAACAACGATGGGTACATCAGCCGCCTTGGCGTGGTTGAGAGCCTCAACGGTCTGAGGCATCACACCATCATCAGCAGCCACAACGAGCACCGCAATATCAGTGACCTGCGCACCACGGACACGCATAGCGGTAAAAGCTTCGTGACCAGGGGTATCAATGAAGGTGACGACTCGTTCCTCATCAGAAACCTTGGTGTGTACCTGATAGGCGCCGATAGCCTGGGTGATTCCACCGGCCTCACCCGCGACCACATTGGTACGTCGGAAGGCATCAAGGAGCTTCGTTTTACCGTGGTCAACGTGGCCCATGACAGTGACGATGGGGGGACGTACGACCAGATCCTCATCCTCAGCGAGGTTCTCACCGAAGTCGAGGTCGAAGGCCATGAGCAATTCGCGGTCCTCATCCTCAGGGGAGACGACCTGGATGTCATAGTTGAGTTCCGAACCGAGGATCTCCAGTGTGTCATCGGAGACCGACTGGGTTGCGGTCAACATCTCACCCATATTGAAGAGTACCTGGACAAGTTGAGCGGGATCCACCGAGATCTTCTCAGCCAGATCTGTCAACGAAGAGCCACGAGGCAGACGGATGGTTTGACCCTCACCTTGACGAATGCGTACACCCGAGATGGTTGGTGCTTCCATCTCGTCGAACTCTTGACGACGTAGCTTCTTCGACTTCTTTGATTTGCGGGTCGGGCCACCTTGGCGTCCGAAAGCACCTTGGGTACCCGATCCGGCGCGACCACCACGTCCACCGCGACCCTGGGGTGCGCCTGGACCTTGAGATGGACCACCGAAGCTCGGGGCCGAACCACGACCACGAGGTGGGCGCCCTGTTTGGCCTGGGGCGTTTGTACCCATTCCTGGAGTTGACTGGCGCGGACCTCCACCTGGGGTACCTGTTCTTGGTGCACCTGCACCACCAGCACCTGGGCGTGGAGCACGCGGACCAGTACCCGCGGGACGACCACCCTCTTCACGCTGGGGACGGCGTACTCCCATACCTTGAGAAGAGGCGTAGGGATTGTTGCCAGGGCGTGGGGTACCAGGACGACGTGCTCCTGGACCAGGCTGAGGGCGCGGAATCGGGCGCGGAATCATCTGGGAAGGCTTAGGGATCGCTGGCCTATCCTCATCAGATTGAGGCTCTGGAGCGGGAGTCTCCACCACTGGAGGCTCAACGATTGTGGGCTCTGGGGCTGGTACCTCCACCTCAACTGGTATTGAATCAACCGGTGGTACAGCCTTCTTTGCAGAGGACCTCTTTGCCTTCGGGGCAGGCTCCTCAACCGGCGTGGGCTCGGGAGGAGGCGGTGGGGCTTTGACTTCTGCAACAGGGGGCGTCACAGGTTCCGGGTCTGGTGTCTTGGCATAACGTTCACGTAAACGCCGCGCAACAGGGGGTTCTATCGTCGAGGACGCAGAACGCACATACTCCCCCATCTCTGTGAGGGCAGCAAGAACGGTCTTACTATCGAGTCCGAGCTCTTTCGCAAGCTCGTGGACGCGGGGCTTGGCCACAAATCTCCTTATTGTGCCCAGACGCGTCCGGGCAGGTCACATGGTTAGAGTGCTCATTGTGTACAACTCATCGCTGGCTCATGAGCAACTGCCCACCTTTACTCTAAGGACCTCATCTGGATGATGAGTCAGCTCATCACGTTGATAAGCCACCGAATAGTTTAGGGCATATAAAGGGTTTTCCCCAACATTATGAGGATCCTCGGCAATTCCTATGGATCTGGAGCGTCAACAAGGTGGGATGATGTATCTATGGATTGGTGGATTGTCATAGGTGGTGGAGTCGCTGCTCTCATAGTGGTCTTCCTCGCTTTCAGCATGGATCGCCATGTTTTCAAGCGGCGAACCCAGATCCTTGAGGCTGCTCCAGACCAACCCCTCTTGAAGGATCATGGCAAAGTAACCTACCTGATGGCTGAACAAGCACGACAACCAGTACACCATGCTGATGATGGATCCCTAAAATCCTCAGCGTCGATTTCATCTCGGATTGCCGAAGTCAGCCCCCTGATGAACGGGTACGCCTCTCCCGACTTCGTGACCGACCCTGAATCTGGAAGGGCTGTACTATCTCAGCCTCTCGTGATTGTTACTGAAGCCGTCACACAGATGGCTGATGTGGTACCCATGATCGAGAAGGCCCAGGATGAGGCCAAGCCCATAGTTGTGGTTGCGGGAAGGATCACTGACGAGGTTGTGACCACACTGGGTGTTAACTGTGTTTCCAACCGCCTAAAATCCTTGATCGTTATCAGTGATGATCCAGAAGGGTTCGCCCAGAAACTAGGAGTCGAAGTAGTCTCCCACACCGATCTGGTTGCAGGTTTCCTTCCCCCTGAAGTCTTCGGCTCCTGCTCACTGTGGGTCTCAGATTCCACCCAAACCTGGATTCTTTAACCGATTCCGGGGCCTTATCCCCACCCCGTCTCATGGAGATGGTCGTCCTCTATCCCAAAGAAGTGGGCGATCTCATGGACGACAGTAATACCGATCTCATCGACGAGCTCTTCGGTTGACGAGCACATTCTTTTCAGCGGGCCTCGATAGATAAAGATGTGATCAGGAAGAACAGCCCCGTACTGTGAGTCTCTTTCTGATAGAGGAACCCCTTCGTACAACCCAAGCAGGTCCTTCTCAGGTCCATCAGGCTCATCCTCAACAAGGACAACAACATTATCGAGTACATCCATGAAGTGGGCAGGAATCTGATCAAGCGCTTGCGATACCACCTCATCAAAGTCAGCATCTGAGATCTCAACAGCCATAGTGCCATCTTAGGCAAGTCACGATCCCCTAGAAATGATAACTATATAAATAAGTGTTCACTAGGAGTTTTATTGTGGAAGTCAGTCTGTGGCCAAGGTCGGGATCGAACCGACGACCTCATCCTTTTCAGGGATGCGCTACTACCGACTGAGCTACCTGGCCAATTGAGCCATGTGCTGACTCTTTGCGACCCCGATGGGACTTGAACCCACGACCTCTTGCGTGACAGGCAAGCGCGCTAACCAACTGCGCCACGGGGCCAGTACCGGTGGACCGGCCTCAAGTACTATATCCTAACGGAAGTCTTCGAGGCAATCCGACTGGCTTCGACATCACGTTTGTGACGCCTAGCATCCCCAACGGGGTTCGAACCCGTGTTACCGCCGTGAAAGGGCGGCGTCCTAGACCACTAGACGATGGGGACCTATAACAGCGGATACTAGTGTAGGGGATTTGCGACGATTCGTCACATGTATTGGATTTTTCCTCATCCAAAAGATTCAAGCCACGGAAAACCTAACAACATCTCAACCTCCAATGTCCGGAAAATGGGGTTTCTGGGGTACGAAAAGTGACCAGTGATAAAGTTGCCGGATGCGTGTCCATAACTTTTCAGCAGGTCCGGCTATGCTGCCGACCGAGGTACTAGAAATCGCCCAAGCCGAACTCACTGACTGGCAGGGTTCAGGCATGTCCGTCATGGAGGTCTCCCATCGCGGCAAGGCCTTTGTTGCCTGTGCAGCCCATGCGGAAGCAACCCTGCGTTCACTGATGTCCATTCCCGACAACTACAAGGTACTCTTCCTCCAAGGTGGAGCTTCTGGGCAGTTTGCGGCGATCCCGATGAACCTGACCGGCCCTGGGGATACGGTGGCTTACCTCAACACTGGGCAGTGGTCTGCGAAAGCGATCAAGTCTGCCAAGACACAAGACCTTGCAGTCGAGGTTCTTGCTGATGAGAAGGATTCCAATTACTCAACAGTGCCAGCAGCTGGTTCCTATACTGTTCCTGTTTCGGCTGCGTACCTTCATTACACGGCCAACGAAACCATTGGTGGGGTGGAATTCGACTATGTACCCGAAACGGATGTGCCACTTGTCTCTGATTACTCTTCAACGATTCTCTCCCGTCCCGTCGACATCTCCAAGTACGGTTTAATCTATGCAGGAGCCCAGAAAAACCTCGGGCCAAGTGGTTTGGCTGTTGTGATCGTACGCGAGGATCTCACTGGCAAGGCACGCTCAACAACCCCCGATATCTGGGATTATGCCGCTATGGCAGCCTCCGATTCGATGCTGAACACTCCCCCGACTTTCTCTCTCTATCTGCTTGGACTGGTACTCGATTGGGTTGAGCGTACTGGTGGACTGGCTGCTATGGGTAAGCGCAACAAGGCCAAGGCTGACTCCTTGTACACCACCATCGATAACTCTGAGTTCTACGCCAATCCGGTCGCCCTGAATGCTCGCAGTTGGATGAATATTCCTTTCACCCTGGCTGACCCCAGTTTGGATGCTGACTTCCTCAAGGAGGCCGAAGCCCAGGGGCTCACAAACCTCGCTGGACACCGCTCCGTGGGTGGGATGCGCGCATCCATCTATAACGCCATGACTCAAGACGGCGTGGATGCCCTCATTTCCTTCATGGCTGACTTTGCCAATCGCCGAGGCTGAGAGGGTACGCCATGAGTTTTCGAATTAAAACACTCAACGCTATCAGCGAGTTGGGATTAGAGAGATTCCCTTCTGACTCCTACGACATAGGTACAGACCTATCTAACCCAAGCGCGTTGTTACTGCGTTCGGCGAGCCTGCACGATGTGGAGATCCCTGAGTCTGTTCTTGCCGTTGCGCGGGCTGGAGCTGGAACAAACAACATCCCCATCCCTGACTATTCCGCTAAAGGAGTTCCTGTCTTCAATACCCCGGGAGCAAATGCGAACGCGGTGAAGGAACTCACCCTTGCTGGGATCTTCCTCGCGGCCCGCAACATCATTGATGGCGCAGCTTTCGCGCACCGCCTTGATGGTGATGCTGCTTCAATGAATGAAGAGGTCGAGAAAGGCAAGAAGAAGTTCGTTGGTTTTGAACTGCCTGGGCGTACCCTTGCTGTGATCGGCTTGGGTGCTATCGGAGTTGAGGTTGCGAACTCTGCCTGCGCTCTTGGGATGAAGGTCATGGGATATGACCCCGCTGTCACAGTTGACAATGCTTGGAAACTCTCTGCTCATGTGGAACGTGTCACCAGCCCGGAACAAATGTTTTCCCAGGCTGATATCGTTACAGTCCATGTGCCGTTAATCCCCGAAACCAAGGGGATGATCGGGGCTGACCAGATTGCCTTAATGAAACCCAGTGCTGTGATCATCAACTTCTCCCGCGCACCCATCGTGGATGAGAACGCTGTTGTGGCTGCTCTTGACGCAGACAAACTTGGTGGGTATGTCTGTGACTTCCCCTCCCCCAGCCTCAACAAACGGGCAAAGTGCGTGACCCTGCCCCACTTGGGTGCCTCCACCTTCGAGGCTGAGGAGAATTGTGCGCGTATGGCTGTCGACCAGCTACGTGACTATCTAGAGAATGGGATCATCCGTAATTCGGTGAACTTCCCCACGATTGATTTGCCACGTAGGGAAGGTTCCTCGCGCTTGGGGATCGCAAACTCTAATGTACCCAATATGGTTGGGCAGATCTCAGCACTCCTGGCTGAGGCTGGGCTCAATATCGCTGACCTTTTGAACCGTTCAAAAGGCGAATTGGCGTACACCCTCGTCGATGTTGAGGGAACGATCCCTGAGTCTGTGGTTCATGAGATCCGTTCCATCCCAGGGGTACTATCAGCAAGGGTTATCGCCTAGACATAGGTTTCACCTTGGGTGGTACCATAGATGATCTGCGGAGAGGAATGAGAATGGCAAAAGTCAAGAAGTCTGAGGCAAACAAGGAAGCCTCAACCGAGGAAACAAAGGATCAGAAATCCAAGGATAGCGTTGAGGAAGAGTTGGTTGAGTCCAAACCTGAGTTTTTGGTGGAAGAAGAACCTGAAACTCCCAGGGATCCTAAAGACCAAAGCATTCGTACCCTCCAAATTGCCTTAGGCATATTGGGTGCAGTCACCATCTGTTTGGCTATCGCACTCGTGATCCTTGTGGTCCGTGGAGTGCCTACCACTGAAGGTAGTGGAACTGCTGTACCTACAGACCCAACCCCAACTGAGACAACACCCCTATTCGGCGAATTTGCTGTTCGCGTGAACCCTAATCCCCCAACTGGAGCGATTGTCGTCGAGATTCATCAGGACTACCACTGCGGTTGGTGTGGGCGTGCAGAACAGATCTACGGCGAAGCCTTGAAGACTCTCAGCGATTCCAAAGAAATTGACCTACGGTATATGTTGCGTAGCTTTGTGGGTGGCGAATCTTCACAAAGGGCTGCTGTGGCAGCCACCTGTGCAGGCCAGATTGGTCAATTCTTAAGCTACAACGATGTGATCTTCGCGAATCAACAGGGTAAGGATCCTGGGTATACCGATGAGATGCTACGCAATGACTTTGCCGCAGCAGCAGGTATCACAGGCAATGATCTGAAGACATTCCAAGCCTGTTATGACTCCAAGGCAACCCTGGCTCTGGTTCAGGAGATGGAGACAGAATCGAGCGCAATGGGTATCTCTGGTACCCCTGCCTTCCTGGTCAATGGTATTCAGGCAAACTTCCCGCTTCAATCCGACTCGGAGAATCCTCAGCCGATGTCATCTGAGGTTCTCCTCGGCGGACTGAAGTCGATGACTGAAGGCTAGGCCACTGGGTTATCTCTTGACACACAGCACCGGGTTTACGTTCTAGCGATACCGTCTCGGTACTAACTGGGAAGCCAGAGGAGCTTGAGGATGGATATCCAATCTCATTCCGGCTTCGGCAGGCGTCTTGTCAGCCTTGAGGCCATTACACTCTTGACAAGCAGCAACACAGTTTATCCATGAGGTACTCCCTCCCCTTGACTTGGGAAGAATGTGGTCCATGGTCGTACCCGTTTGCCAGCAGTAGGCACATCGGTAGTGGTCTCTACGAAGGATGGCAGTACGCGAACACACAGGTTGACGCCTCGTTTCGTACACCCATGCCGTGTAGATCCAGCGCACTAATACCACCGACCTTGGTAGGGGGTAAGGCCCGAAGGTCATACCGGGTTCGGGTTCGTGGACCAGCGCTACACGACGGTACAACATTCCTGCCGCGTGACGAACAGTGACTGTACCCAACACCTGTTGCCCGCCAGCATTGAAGATAATGACTTCTGACATCTTTTCCTCCCTCCAAAGTCGATATAAAAACACGAAGGGCCACAGCCCAGCCTCAGCCGAGCGCGACCCTCATAAGAGCAGCTTCACGACTAAGGTCGATAGATGGTATCCAGCAAGAACAAAAAGGCGCGCTCGTGTGTACTGCGATTCTCACCAAAAATATACGGCTTCAATACGACCCTCCTTTCATATGGATTCATCAGACCACGGAAGCAGAGTCTTTTCGGACCACACCAGATTTATAGCCATTCCAGATATTCATTAATCTATTCTTGTTCAGTAGCTTTGTATCGCTCGCGATCGAACTTCACCTCATTTTGAACAGCCTTCTTATACGCTTTATATTCATCCGAGGACACGATCTCCTGCTTGTTTTTAGCAGTAAGAAGAAGGTTACTCCCTGGGCCAGAAATAAGAAGAGCACCATCAGACTGAGCGAAACCGATAAAAATATAGTATCGACCAGGCTCAGGAAGTTCATCAGCTTCATACAAGAAGACCGCATCCAAGTCCATGCTCACACCACCATCTTTAAGCATGGTGATCGGCTTGTTCTTCTTCAACTTTCCCTTGATATTATCTACAACCTCAATGGTGTACTCAGTATAAGGAGAACCAACGAGTCTGGTTCCACCCTCCTCAGTCTCCATCTCTATCACATCTTCATATATCGTCTTATTATTACTGATCACCCGACCAGCAAAGACATAATCTGCCAGACCAGCAACTTCATTCTTGTTACCAACGTCAATGACATAGGATGCTCGAATACGATCAATAGGAAGAGTAGAGACATCCACCTCCATCTCCGAGGAAAGAATTTCTTTGGGACTCTCTCCATGAATAGCCACAAAATAGACTCCAGCTATCACGAGAGTGCTAATAACACAGCCCATAAGAACAGCAGCGCGTTTTTTCATTGTCGTCCCCTTTAGTAATTCTTGTATGCGCGGTCATACGCAGTCTTGTCGTCCTGGGAGAGAAGGATAACACCAGATATCCATCCCCACATCATATTGCCTGATGTGGGAGTATGAGCCAGTCCAAGAGCATGCCCCAACTCATGGGTGGCAATATGTGTTTTTGTATTCTCGGTCTCATTTTTCAAATAGTAAACATTGAGTTTAAGCTTTCCATCTGAAGATGTCGCACCAGATGCCATATTTTGCTGGTCGATATCGGTCACATAAAGATCTTGAGCCACAGTCAAGGAGTCACGTCGGATAACTCCCGGCTTATACCCGTTCCATATATTCATCCCTTTCCAAATATAGGACATGTATTTGCTGTTTCCATCCACGTCTAAGTGTTTACCAGCATCCACCAAATCCCAGGTTTGAATCAACGACAACTGTCCCTCGGTTGCACTCCCCAAAGTACCGAACCGGTACTCAATTCCGTCGATAACTTGATTTCCACCGACCATTCTTCCATCGTCCCCAGGCCGGAAGTAGAACCAATGCTCTCCACCCTTGTCGTACAGCCACTGCCACCCAGTCATCATCGCGCCCGACTCATTCACAGGGTTGAGATAAAACCACGCTCCATTGATTTTCTTCCAACCCATTTGCATTCGACCCGAGCCATTAGTCGGATCAAAGTAGTACCATCCTCCAGCGATTTTCAGCCACCCCATTGCAGCGCGACCACTGTCATTCTCAGGAATGAGGTAATACCAATCCCCGGAAATCTTCTTCCATCCAAACTGACAACGTCCCGTCGAAGGATCTAAATAATACCAATTATAACCGTTGGACGCCCAACCCTTTTGCATCACATTGTCAATATAGAAATAGTAATAGCCACCAGTATATTTCCATACCATGGTAGCGGCCTCAGCCACAGGAACAATCCCTGGAACCCTCACATTCAGCCCTGTTGTCACCAGCAAGACTTGTCACCAGCAAGACAGCCATAAGCACCCCTGCTATCTTTCTCTTCATAATCCCCTTTTTAATTATCAAGATATTTTTGAGTGTAGAGAGGACTAGAACATCACGTCAATACCCATTCCCACATGCTGCAAAACTATATTTCTTCCAACTCTTTAAGGTAGCGTTCCTGAGCCCTGCGACTGCGTACATAGGCCAATTCCCAGCGCCGTATCTCCTCAAAGTACCTCTCGCGTACCTCTTCACGGGAAAGACCAACATCATGGAGAGCTCCTTTGATACGAACCAGAGTCGTATGCCAGCCGAGCATCGGTACCCTTGCAGCGATGCGCTCGACATCAAGAGCCAAATCCGTGGATGCAGCTTCCTCACACCAGTGGGTGACATCCGAGGATTGGGCCGAGGTGGCGACCAGTACAGGGCAATCGATATGGAGTCCATCGCCAACCCGATCATGGCCATTCACAACGGCTCGAATCCACCCTGGTCGTACAGGTTGAGAATCGACTTTCTTCAACTCCAGATTAAAATCCCATTCACCGTAATAGGACTCGTGAAGGGATTGGACATAGAAATGATTCTCGGAAGCAGGAAGTACCATCATGGGCGAGGTCACAGACAAACCTCTGGCGATGAGCGGGGTTAATGCCCGGAATAAGGCCGACCCCTGCATATCGATCCACGGGGCATTGAGGATAACCCCCGCAAAAGACTTGGGCCGATCCGAGGCATAGATTGCTGCAGTGAGGCCACCCGTCGAATGACCAGACAGAAGAACACAATCGTGATCTTGGCTTATAACTTCAACACAGGCATCCAACTCTTCAAAATAATCCTCAACTGATTCCATATATCCCGGCAACTCACCAACTTGGAGGCTGCGACCGTACCTATGCAGATCGACAGCGTAGAAGTCGTACCCGAGGCCCTCATAGAACTGAGCAAGATGGGTTTGGAAGAAGTACTCATTCCAGCCATGAATATGCAAAACAGCCTTACGGCGTTTCGGGGGATGATGTCGGATGAGGGTCGCTATGAGGTACCCATATCCCTCCTCAGGCAGATGTGTACTGGAAGGCATGGAATAAGTACAGGTCTGGAATCCCTCAAGAAGGCGATCCTCAACCCAGTGATCATCCCAACTCGAATCCGAAGGCTGTACACATGAATCACAGCACTGAGTCGATGATTCCATGCGTGAAAAGGGAACTACAGACCTCCACTTGGAAATCATCGTTGCGAGACTTGAGCGAGGTGCGTTGTCCATCATTCCTCCTGAAAACCAGGATCACACACTATGGAATGGGTCTCAACGAAGACAACTATTCGTCTTCGTCATCTGGAAGGTAAGCCTCATACTCGTTAGATTCATCCATCTCATCATCGAAGCCGTGATCTTCATGGGCATATTCATCCGCAAGATCGGCATACGCGGGTGGGATCTCTCCACCCGAGCTCGTCCTGAGTTCTTCTTCAAGCGAAGCGAAATCGGTCGATATCGGTCGATATTTGAGTTCGCGAGCGACTTTTGTCTGCTTTGCCTTTTGACGGCCGCGCCCCATAGGGTCAGCATCCTTCACTCGCGGCTATCCCGCGTGGTCTATGTGTGGAATCCATTCGTACCTCTAAGGGTACCCGGTCTGGATCGTTGGGCCAAGCCGACACACATTTCTAGTCGTGTCTCCCACACAACTCGACTGGGGATTTATCGTCTTCCCTCACAAGAACTTCACCACCATCCCAGGCATGGATCCCTTGAGCTTTCAGAATCTGAATAGCCTTATCAAGCGAGGATTCTGGGCAGATCATGACCATTCCAACACCCATGTTGAGGGTTTCCTCAATATCGGGCTGGCTCACTTTTCCTAGGGTTTGTACAAGCCCGAAGATTGGTTGAGGAGTCCAGGTGGATCGATCGATTCTGGCACACAAATCTGAGGGCATTACTCGGGCCACATTATTAGCCAACCCTCCCCCAGTGATATGACTCATGGCATGAATCTCGGTAGCTCTGATAACGTCCAGGCAGTGTTTGGCATAGACCCTGGTGGGGGTCAGTAATTCTTCGCCGAGTGTACGACCGAGGTCATCGATATGGGAAGTGAGACTAAGTTTGGCTTCCGTCAGAAGCACTTGGCGTACGAGGGAGTACCCGTTGGAGTGCAAACCCGATGATGCTAGACATAGGACATGGTCTCCCTCCTCAATCAAATGGGACCCCAGGATCTCATCAAACTCGACCACCCCTGTGGTTGCACCCGCCACATCGTACTCATCGGGATCAAGCAACCCAGGATGCTCCGCAGTCTCTCCACCGACCAGGGCTGTACCAGCTTCAATACAGGCTGCCGCGATACCTTTTACGATGGCTGCGATCCTCTCGGGTACAACAGAACCACAGGCGATGTAATCGGTGAGGAATAATGGCTCAGCTCCCACCACAACGAGGTCATCGACAAGCATTCCGACGAGGTCGTACCCAATGGTGTCGTGGATATCCATGGCAGAGGCAATGTAGACCTTTGTCCCCACCCCGTCAGTTGAAGTCGCCAAAATCGGATGACGGTACTTCGCTAGGCCAGAAGCATCAAAGAGACCCGCAAAACCACCGATTGATCCAATAACCTCAGGTCTGGATGCGGAATTCACGGAATCCTTCATCAGCTCAACAGCGCGCTCCCCTGCAAGAATATCGACCCCCGCTCGGGCATAGGCAGATTTCCTATTCACTTTCTCCTCCTAGGGTTTCTCAAGATTCGCAGATTGGGCCTGACCTGTACCATCCTCATGAAGACTGAGCCTGAAAATGTCTTTGGAAGGTACTGCAATGTCATATATACCATCGAAGCAGGCTCGACACAGATCATCCTTGGGTACATGGGTCGCAGCAATCAACGACTCAAGACTCACATAACCCAAAGAATCGGCGCCTAAATGCTCACAAATCTGTTCGACACTCATGTGACGAGCAATCAGCTCATTGGGGTCGGCAAAGTCAATCCCAAAGAAGCAGGGCCACATCACTGGAGGGGATGAGACACGAACATGTACCTCGGCAGCTCCGGCTTGTCGAAGCATTGCAACAACCTGACGCTGGGTATTTCCCCGAACGATCGAATCGTCCACGACGACGACCCTCTTGCCCGCAACGACATGTCTGAGTGGGTTGAGCTTGAGGCGTATCCCCAATTGTCTCAAGGTCTGTGAGGGTTGGATGAAGGTACGACCAACATAAGCATTCTTGACAAGGCCCTGACCGTACTCTATTCCAGAACCAGCAGAAAAGCCGATGGCGGCAGGTGTACCAGAGTCGGGAGTTGGGATAACCAGATCCGCTTCAACCGGACATTCGTCAGCGAGAAGCTTGCCAATCTTGACTCGCATATTGTGGATCAAGCGTTTATTCAGGACAGTGTCGGGTCGAGAGAGGTACACGTACTCAAAGAGGCACTCGTGGCGCTTAGGCTCAGCAAAAGACCTAGAGGTGAGACCCTCGGGGCCAATGGAGATGAGTTCACCTGGTTCAACATCACGAACGTACTGTGCACCAATGATGTCCAATGCTGCAGACTCGGATGCAACCACCCATCCCTCGCCCACTGTTCCAAGGCAGAGCGGCCTCATACCATGGCGATCACGGGCAGCATAGAGATGATCCTTCGTCATAAAAACCAGGGAGAAGGCACCTACCAAACGCGGAAGAACCGCCATCGCTGCATCAATGCAGGGTCCAGGCTGACTCGCTAACAGATGTGAGAGGATCACCGTGTCCGAACTGGAATCCATGCTTTTCTTCTCTGGAAGATGCTGACCAGGATCAAGACAGGTCAGCCATTCAGTGAGGGCATGGGTATTCGTGAGGTTACCATTGTGGGCCAGAGCCAGATCACCATAGGGGGTGGCTCTAAAAGTGGGTTGGGTATTCACCCATTCACAGGAACCAGCCGTTGAATAACGCGTATGCCCGATTGCAAGATTGCCTATAAGAGATGATAACGTGGCCTCAGTGAACACCTGAGAAACCAGACCCATATCTTTGTACACAACGATGCGATCACCGTCACCAACCGCCATCCCAGCAGACTCCTGTCCACGGTGTTGAAGCGCAAAAAGCCCAAAATATATGAGCTTGGAGACTTCCTCACCAGGAGCCCACACACCAAAGACCCCACATTCATCTTTCGGTGTATCGTCACTCCCCCACGATTCTGCGTCTATCACAGTCCTACTCTACTGATCCTGTACTGGGCTACCCAACCTCATCCACGTTTTCCGCAAGAGATTTTAGGAAACCAACTTGAGCTTCAACAGTCGCGATCATGTCCTGGAGGCTCACTGACTCATTGGGGCCATGCATCCGTGAGTCAGGATCACAGATGGCTGTAATCAGGAACTCTGCTTCAGGAAAGAGTTCACGCAACTCATGTACAAGAGGGATGGCACCGCCTTGGCCAATGATCACAGGTGGACGACCAAAAGCCTCACTATGAGCTCGGATTCCCGCTTGTACCAAGGGTCCATCAGTGTCAACCTGAGCTGGGTCACCTGCGTTTCCCCTGATCACTCGCAGATGCGCACCCCAGGGGACATTCTTTTCACAGTGGGCTACCAAGAGATCAAGAGCCTGGTTTGCTTCCATGCCGGGAGGTACCCTCATGGAGACTCGTGCCCTAGCCGTGGGGAGAAGGGTGTTGGAGGATTGCTCCACAGATGTGGTGTCAAGACCAATGACCGTCACACTTGGTTGTGCCCACAGTCGATCAGCAAGGGTACCTTCACCCAATTCGTGGACCCCATCCAAAAGGCCAGATGTACTGCGGAAGGAGTCCCGGTCATAGTCAACATCAAAGCTGAGATGGGATTGGATCCCTTCAATGGCACATTCACCAGACTCGGTATGGAAACTCGCCAAGAGCCTACACAAAGTCGTGAGAGCATCTGGAAGTACACCCCCGAATTGGCCGGAGTGAACGGGATGATCCAATGTCTCAATCTCAATGATGGCATCGCAGACTCCTCGAAGAGCCACAGTGTAGGAAGGCTCCCCTTGAGCCCAGTTCACCGAATCCAGGATGACAAAGGCATCTGCTCGAATGAGATCCTGATGGTCATGAAGGAAGGAAGCAATGTTGGGTGACCCGATTTCCTCCTCACCTTCAACAAATATGGTGACCCCTACAGGAGGGTTTCCGTCGAAGGCTCGAAGCATCTCCAGATGTACGGCTATGGCACCCTTATCATCTGCTGTACCACGACCGAAGAGTCGACCCCCAACCTTCATCAACTCAAAGGGCGGGTATTCCCATTCGTGGGGGTCACCGATGGGTTGAACATCATGATGGGCATAGAAACAGATTGTGGGTGCTCCTGGTGGAGGAGGAAAACGGCCTACGATCGCAGGTGCATAAGGATCCTCAAGTACTTGTACATCCGGGCATCCCACATCGCGAAGCATTTGGGCGATCAGATCGGCACTGTAACGAAGGTCGTGCTGATGGTCCACAAGAGCGCCAACCGAGGCACATGACACCATGGATTCAAGATCACGAGTCAGGGATTCAATCATAGAACTACCCTACCTCGTAGCTATTAAGGTTGATGGTGGCGGCTTGGGGAAACCGCCACCATCTGGGTGAAAGTCCGACTTTCGTCGGACGAGTTGGAACAACGGGGACAGTTCCAACTCTGTAACGTCATGGGCCCGCAATCCCTCTCAGGAACAGCGGCATCACTAGGCTATCACCTTCAGTATTGAAATGCAAGCATTTCATGATTGTTTTAGTAAAACTTGTTTTACTAAAACTCGTATGAACCTGTGTTTCGTGGTGTGCGAGGTGTTTTTTTGATCAGAAGATCGCATCAAGGAGTCCGCCCAGGACCCCTCCAGAGCTTTGCTGAGCCTTGGATGCCTGGTTGTTGCCGAGAGCACCACCCAACATGCCTCCCAGCATTCCGCCAAGACCACTGGAAGAGTTTCTTCCACCTCCGCCAAGCAATCCACCTAGCATCGAACTGACCATGTCTGCACCACCTGAAGACTGTCCACCCCCAAGAAGGCCCCCCACGATTGATCCCAAAGGATCGGCAGCCGCTGGGGCTGAAACAGCAGCCTTATTCGAAAAAGCCTGATTAGCGATATATGCAATGACAATAGGAGCCAGAATGGGAAGAAGCTTCTGCAGAAGAGTCTTATCGGTTCCAGTCTTAGCTGAAAGTGCAGCAGCAGTCTTCGACGGGGAGGTACCTAAGGCGTGCTGGACAATCTTTGTTCCCTCAGAAAGATCAATCCCATCCAAATCGACTCCCCCACTAGCGTAAGACTCACCATTTAAACGGTGCTTCAAAAGTGCGGTTGCAAGGGATTCCTCACCTGCAGCATCTTGGGTATTGGCTGTCATACCACCAAGAAGTGAAGCAATAACCTCCGTCGATGCACTCTTGGTATCTTTCTTTGATGCCCCAAGTTGGCCAGCAAGTTGATCGATGGGAACCTGACTTAGGATTTCGGTGATTGCGCTCATGATTGTCCTTTCTACGCAACAGCACTATGTGCCCAGCAACTCAAGTGTGGACTAGCCCTCCGAATAGTGCAAGGGATTTCCCACTGGGATAACCGCCTATTGTAAACTTCTCAGCATGCGGATTCTTTTAACTGGTGGGGCCGGGTACATCGGAACCCATATTGCAGTGAGCCTGTCCCTCAATGGACACGAACCCATCATCGTTGATGATCTCTCCAATTCCTGTAAATCAGCGGTATCCCGTGTCGAAGAGATCCTCGGGAAACCAGTGAGCTTCCATGAACTCGATATCCGCGATTCTACTGGTTTGAATGCCATCTTCGAAACAGAGAAACCGCAGGCAGTCATCCATTTGGCTGGATTGAAAGCCGTTGGAGAGTCGGTAGCTCAACCACTGAGGTACTACGACACAAACATCAATTCCACCATCTCCTTAGTGAAAGTCATGAGTGACCATGGGGTACGCAGGCTCATCTTCAGTTCCTCAGCAACGGTGTACGGTGACCCCGAATATCTTCCATTGACTGAAGAGGCTTGTGTGGGCCTAGGAATCTCCAATCCCTACGGATGGACCAAGTTCATGATTGAGCAAATCCTACGCGATCTAGCCGCAGCTGAGGATGGTTGGCAGATCAGTCTTCTGCGTTATTTCAATCCTGTTGGTGCCCATGAGTCTGGGCTAATTGGCGAGGATCCTAACGGCATCCCTAATAACCTCATGCCTTTTGTGGCTCAGGTTGCTGCTGGTCGCCGGGAGTGCATTCGGGTCTTCGGACAAGATTACGACACTGTTGATGGAACTGGAGTCCGCGACTATATTCACGTGATGGATCTTGCTGAGGGCCATGTTTCTGCCCTCAACCACCTTGTCCCTGGAGTAGCCACCTATAACTTGGGTACAGGCACAGGTAGCTCAGTACTGGAGATCATCGAAGCTTTTGGACAGGCCTGTGGGCGTACCCTTCCCTACGAGATCGTGGATCGCCGACCAGGAGATCTCGCATCAACCTATTGCTCTCCCGAAAAAGCAGCGCAAGAACTACAGTGGAAAGCCTCTCGAACAATTGAGGATGCCTGCCGGGATTCCTGGCTTTGGCAGTCCACAAATCCCGACGGGTACCTCTGAGTAATCACAATTCTTAGCAGTCCTCTGGACGCTGAATCACGATTGGACCATTCGTTGTGGACTTGGGTTCGTCGTCCACCACAGGGGCTTGTGCTTGACCAGCACCAGGATCCTCTGGAGCAGGGTTAGCTCCTGGGTCCTCAGCAACTACAGGCACCTCAGTTCCGGGCATAGGTACATCGTCGCGCAGCGCATCCCAGATGGGCTTGGCCTGTGATTGAATGACAGCAACATTTGTACCGTTACCCGCTGATCCAACAGGAAGCATAACAAAGTGCAGCGAGTTCATATTGAGGTTTTTGAGCGAATAAGCAAATCCTGCTATCTCTGCTAAATTATCGCCGAGATCCGTGCTGACAGAACTAATCCCAGCTCCAGCAAGGTTATAAAGCTTCGAGAAATCACGGAAATAATTCATAGCATATACTTTGTCGATGACAGCATCAAAAATCTTTTGTTGACGGTAGATCCGGTGAAGGTCAGATTGATCGCCAAGACCCTTCCCCTTTCGGGCACGAGCAAGTGACACTGATGTCCAGCCTTCAATGTGATGAACTCCTGCTGAAAGATCCAACCCAATATTAGGCGCCTTAATGGGACAAAGTAGTTCAACATCGATACCGCCAATTGCGTCAACAACATCCACGAATCCTAGGAAATTCACAACGACGTACTTATCAATAGTCAAACCAGACAATGCCTCAGTCGCCAGTGTTGAGCAAGCAATACCCGTGGCAAGGCTCTTACCATGATAGATACCCCACGCAAAGGCCGCGTTAAAGCCCTGATTAGACCACCCCGCAGCAGCGATAGTACCGCCACCCTCCTTCGGACAATTCGCAGGAATGGTAATCAGAGTGTCACGCGGAATCGATACCACATCCACTCGAGTTCTATCTGCTGAAACGTGAACAACCATTGCTGTGTCAGATCGAGCACCATCGCTATAATCACCGCTTCGAGAGTCCGTCCCCAAAACAAGAATATTAACGGCCCGACCAGCATGAGGATCGCCTGGATACTTCACAGCGGAGGTAGCTACAGGGGCTTTAGGTTGGTTTCGACCAAGTACCCTTCCGACATCCTCCTGGTTGAGCTTGCTGTTGAGATCGATGTAAGCATAGGTGAGCGCTCCACCGCTAAGAAGAACAACTGCTAGTACCGAAATAAGAACGATCTTGAGGCCTCTCCTGCGGCCCTTTTTACGCTGCCGACCTGAGGTTACTCGAGCCTCATCACCATAAACCTGAGAATCAGAACCAACCTCACCAAAAGCACTACCGTATTCACTGTGATCTTGGAGATCCTGGAGAACCTCCGTGCGATAACTGCGAGTCTCATTGCCTTGGGAATCATCCACAGATGGTACAGGTGTCGGATCCTGTTCACTGAGTACCTGTGCCCACGGATCCTCAGCCCCCATCATGGGATTCACCCGGGGAGGCAGAGAGGATTGTGTAGACCTGTCGAAGCCCAGAGGATCTGCAGTTCCCTCTAGTGGCGGCTCAGGGGCGATCGGATCTTGATTATCCCATGATGGTACTGATGGAGTCTGGGGTTCATAGCTGGAAGGCCTCTGCGAACTGAATGGCCTTGAGGAAAAACTTGAGGGTTCCTGCAGATCTGGCGGGAATTGACTTGCCGGAGTCGAAGAACGTGGTACCTGCGGCACATATGTACTGGAATCATAGGACCCAGAGCCATAGGAACTCGGCGCAGATGGCACTGAAGGCTCATAGCCACTCGATGATGGATAGGAAGGCTGGGAACTACCTGCCTGGTCTCGTGAGTCCAAGTCAGAGAAGAATCCTGAAGATTGGCCCAGACTGCCCAGAGCCTCACTACGAGGAAATAGTGGGGTCGCAGGTTGCTGCGGTGTAGGAGGCGCTGGTGGTGGTGTCGGCGCGGAACTCCCAAACATGGGACGGCGCTCTTCCCCAAAAGGAACACGTTCCTGGGGTGGGTAAGGGGCTCGATCGAAGGGGCGAGACTCAGGTCTCATATCCTCGTCATAGGGCGGAATGCTACCCGGCCCTGTCTCGCTATTCGTTGCTGGAGAATCAGCCCACCAAGGGACACGGTTTTCTGGCATGGAGATAATTTTACCCTATTTTTAGCTTTTGAGCCAAAGAGAGTACTGTCAGCGAGCGTCAACCCTACGATTCTGGATGTACCTCTGCTCCCGCCTCTGCGCTCTCATGCGGCGCAATCTCTTAACAAGTAGAGGGTCTGCTTCCAAGGCTTCACGGCTGTCAATCAAAGCATTCAGTATTTGATAGTACTGCGGCCCTGAGATCCCGAAAGTCTCTCTAATAGCCTGTTCCTTGGCCATGGGAAGAGCCCACCATCCACGCTCGAACTCCAGTACACCCAATTCTGTCTCGGTTAGCCGAGTCCTTGGGCCTACTTCTTGTTCCATAAACCCAGAGTAGCAACACCACCTAGTCGCGATAGTGTCATTCGTCGGCGTGCCCACTTCTCGCTTAGCGTGGGGTGGTCGAGTAGACTCATGTGAAGATGGTTCACAAGTGCGTGCACGGTCGTCCGGCCAGCGTTGAAAGGTTGACATGCTCCAACTGAAGGGACAGATCCGCGATTATGCGTGGGGGTCTGTAACAGCTATTCCTGAACTCTTAGGGTCAGACCCAACAGGGGATCCTCAAGCAGAGTACTGGCTTGGGGCTCATCCATTAGCACCAGCCACAATTGATGGTGTTGGACTCGACAAGGTTCTCCATGATCATCCTGAGTGGGTTGGTGACCGCACCTACCGTGCTTTCGGTGACCGTTTTCCGACTCTGATGAAGATTCTGGCAGCAGACCATCCCCTTTCTCTTCAAGCCCATCCCACTAGGGAGCAAGCGGAAGAAGGATTCGCCCAGGAATCCAAAGCGAAGATCCCTTTAGATGCCCCCCAACGTATCTACCGCGACAATTGGCCGAAGCCCGAAATCCTTGTTGCCCTCACTGAATTCGATGCCCTATGTGGCTTCCGTGATCCCGCGCAAACAGTGAATCTTTTTGCTCGGTTAGGCGTAGGCCAGGACTTCACAACAGTGATTGGACCTCTGTCCATGAGACGTGGCTCTGCTGCCTTAGCTGAAGTCTTTCTAGATATCTTGAGTCAAGACCATCCTGAGCATGTAGACGAGGTCCTTCACCTGGCACCAGCCTACGCAGAAGACGACTCTGACTTGGGTTTGTTCGCCCGTACCGCTTTGGAACTCAACAGGTACTTCCCCAGGCAGCCTTCAATCCTGGCTGCGATGCTCATGAACCGGATCCATCTCAATCCAGGCGAGGCCGTCTTCCTACCCACACGAACCCTTCACTCCTATCTGGGAGGGGTCGGAATCGAGGTCATGGCCTGCTCAGACAATGTACTTCGTGGAGGCCTAACGTCCAAACACATCAATGTTGATGAATTGATCCGTGTAGTCGACTTCACTCCCTCAGAATTGGCTCCTGTCGAAACTGAAGAGGATTCGGGATTCCAGCGGTACCTCACTCCTACTCCAGAGTTTGCTGTCTGGCGTGGCGAACTGTCGAGTCAGCCGATCCAGATTCCCCGTCCCGACTCATGTCGCATTGCCCTCGTCGTTGATGGAGAGGCCCAGCTTCGTCAGGGAGAATCCCTGCTTGATCTTGAGGCTGGGGAGGCTGTACTCATCCCCTTTGGCGAGGAAGTATCGGCAAGCGGTTCGGCCACGATATTCATTTCCGCTCCAGGGGTGTAGTCACCAAATCTTCACAAGTAGCGTGGTCCCGCCACGTATTGAAAAGAACTACCTGTTCTCTTCAACTACAATCGTCTTCACGAGCATGTCAGCAATAGTCTGCTTCCTTGCTGTGAAAAGTGGGAAAAGGAAGCCACCGAAACCGCAGATCAGGGTATCGATAAA
Source organism: Propionibacteriaceae bacterium (assembly GCA_031256725.1). Classification (GTDB taxonomy): domain Bacteria; phylum Actinomycetota; class Actinomycetes; order Propionibacteriales; family Propionibacteriaceae; genus WQYJ01. The sequence goes on along the minus strand of JAIRQE010000018.1, from coordinate 40,628 downwards.
ATGGGCAATGTGCCTGACAACGGCCATCCCAATCCCGATTGGCTGAAGAGTCTGCTCAGAGATGAGCTTCGTTCCAGCAATCCTGCGACCGAATGTTACACCAGTCGTACCTCCGAGGTACCACATGTTGTAGGCGGCATAGGCGAATCCTACTAACGATAAAAGTGTTCCAAAGACACCGTTGATATGAAAGGAAGTCGAACCAGATGTGTAAGTCAGACCCCCTGTGATTCCTGTCAGCAAGAGGAAGGGAATCCAGTCAACCACAGCACCCAGAGCTCTTTTACCAAAACTGGCATACGCAGGCTGAGCACCCGGAGCAAAACCATAGGGAGCCACAGGAGCGGCTGGAGGGAACCCCTGAGGTGGTACCTGACCATAGCTTGGAGTCACCTGCGGCGGTGGGGCTGACTGCCCATAGCCTGGTGCAGGAGGTGGCGTTGGCACATAGCCCTGTGGTGGTACTTCGGGACTAAAGTTTTCGTTGGACATGAATCCTTCTTTCGAGTCGGTATCTCAAGGCTAACGCTACTAGTGAAGATTTGTCTTCTGTATCGAACCGTGTTCTCATTATGAAATGAAGTCTTCGGCCCTTCCACCTACGAGACCACCATGCGAGTTCGTCATCGCTGGAGGTACTTTCGGGTTGATTGGGGTCGGATTGACGGGGCTCTATCACCTCACGGGGATAGGTGTACCCTGCGGGCTGAGAATGATCACCGGATGGTTGTGCCCTCTGTGTGGAGGTACAAGAATGGGTCAGGATCTTCTCCACGGCGACATCGTGGGAGCCTGGAACCACAATGGGCTCTTACTCATCTTCATCATCCTCCTAGGAATCAGACTCATTGGCTGGTGTGTTGAATGGTTGGTACTTCGGCGAGAGAACTCTGCAAGGTGGGTACCCTACTTCATCTCTCGACACGGCCTATGGATTGGTTTTGTTATTGCTCTTGGATGGGTACTTGTACGTAATCTTGTCTGAGATTGTCGAGCACATCGTGGCCCTCTAACCACATTTTGGCCTACTAATCCGGATCTCATAGGCGTGCACGAAAAACAACAGCGCCCACCCATGGAAGGAGTGAGCGCTGGAAAGTCTGATGCGCGAAGGTACTATCGTGTCTCGCGATGAACCTGATGCTTGCGGCATCTGGGGCAGAACTTGTTCAAGTCCATGCGGTCAGGATCGTTACGACGGTTCTTCTTGGTGATGTAGTTGCGTTCTTTGCATTCTGTGCACGCCATAGTGATCTTGGGTCGAACATCGCCCTGTTTCTTCGCCATCAAATCCTCCAAACGATCGTATTGACGTAGCGAGAGCGGGACTTGAACCCGCGACCTAACGATTATGAGTCGTTCGCTCTGACCACCTGAGCTATCCCGCTAATTCTGACTACGTCTCCGCAGTCAGACAACGAGCCCCCATGCAGAATCGAACTGCAGACCTTTTCCTTACCATGGAAACGCTCTACCGACTGAGCTATAGGGGCAAGCGCGTCCACAATACATGAGAACCACCCTGGACTTCAAGCTCAGCCCCATATCGCGGCGTGTACCGCATATTCTGGAGTGAAATGGAAAACTCCTGAACTCTTTCTGGAAGAATTCAGGAGTACTGATGCTCAAAACATCAACCAGGTGGCGGGTGAAGGATTCGAACCTCCGTAGGCATTCGCCGACAGATTTACAGTCTGCTCCCATTGGCCGCTCGGGCAACCCGCCATGGCGTCCAGCGCATAACCCTAGCATCTGTTGACCTTTCGGTCCAAACCACGATCTGGAGATGATGACGCTTTTATCATATGCTGGGCCGTATCTCACTATGTGGACGTCCAACTTGCGCCAAGCATGGTTAGTGGGGGAAAGTGAACCTGGGTCGGTCACCATTGGAGGAGGCATGGCCCTCCGGCAATGGCGCCGTTGAAGTCATCGAGAGAAAGGACGACAATGGCAGCGCCGGCACTAGTCATGCTAACCCACGGCAGTACCGATCCGAACGTGGCCGAAGTGAGCCACCATTTGCGCTATGGCCTCCAAACCATTCGCCCCAGTCTCGAAGTGAATGCTGCCTTTATTGACCACTGCCCGCCCTCTGGCCCCCAAGTTGTCAGCCATCTTGTTGGTCGTGGAGTAAACGAAGTCGTTTTTGTACCCCTGCAATTATCCGCAGTAACCGATCATGATCGCGATGTCGATGTGGTGGTGGAAAGGGTACGAGCCGCTCACCCCAGTATCCGTTTTGGAGTTGCTCGCCCCCTCGGCCCAGAAGCATGCCTCCTGCGCCCCCTTGATGAGCGCCTACGCTCCGCCCTCGGTACGGCCCATGCCACAGAGATTGATGGCCTTGTACTGTCCGCTGAAGGTCCCAGCGATATTCGCGGCCAAGGAATGCTGGCCAGGCGAGCCCGTCAGTGGGGTACCCATCATAAACTCCCTTGCCAACTCGCTATGAGTGATGGCTCCTCACCCAATGTTGCTGCTGCCATCGAGAGCCTTAATTCTCAAGGACGACGCCATATTGCGGTGGGTTCCTTCTGTCTAGCCCCTGACCAAGATTTTGAGGCCCAGGCTCGAATGGCTCTCCGCCATGGGGCCATCGCAGTCAGTTCCCCCATTGGAGTCGACGACACCGTCCTTGATCTCATCTTGGCGCGTTATGCCTTCGCCGCGATGGATCTACTCGGCGACGGAGATGAGTCACCAAGCGAGTCAGATGACTCGATGACTGCTCTAAGCAGCTAGAGAGTTGCTGACCGCAGCAATCTGTTCGGCTACATCGAAGTCAGCCTCAGGCCATTGTGGTGCCATTTCTTGAAGATGTTCGAGAAGAAGGGAAGCCACGGCCCAGTTCCTGTACCACTTATTATTCGCTGGGATTACATACCATGGGGCCACATCTGTACTACATCTGACGAGCAGGTCATTATAGGCTTCCATGTACTCATTCCATTGCGAGCGTGCGGCCACATCTCCTGGTGAATACTTCCAGTGCTTTGTCGAGTCACTGAGGCGATCCAAAAGTCGAGCCTGCTGCTCTTGTGGAGTTATGTGAAGGAAACACTTAATAAGCTTGGTTCCAGATCTAGCTAGATCCAATTCAAACTCATTGATCGCCTCGAATCGGTTCTCCCATACGTGAGGCTCCACGAGACCATCCACACGCACAACGAGTACATCTTCGTACTGGCTCCTATCAAAGATGCCAATCATTCCTGGCCCTGGTACCTGACGACGAATTCTCCACAGGAAATCGTGTTCAAGTTCCTCTTTGGTGGGTTGCTTGAAGGCATGGATCTTGATCCCTTGCGGGTCAACGAGACCGAAAACATGGCGAACAACCCCGGATTTTCCAGAGGTATCCATCCCTTGAAGGATAACTAGGACATTGCGATCTGGGGATTCTTTGACTTTGGATTCGGCATAGAGCCTCTCCTGCCACGCCGACAGGATTGTTCCCAGAGCAGCTGTGAGTGCTGGGGCATCCTTCTTTCCTTTTCCTGGATATCCAGGGGTGTCATCAGGATGGATTCCACCCAGGTAAAGGTCAGGATCAGCCCTCAGTGCTGCTCGTAAATCGGTGGTGGGATAGTTCTGTGCTGACACAGCGGCGGGAGCAGCCATTGGGTCAGTTTTCTTCACATGGCTCTTCTTCGTTGAAACTGAGCCAGTGTCTTTTTTCTTTTTGCCCATGAGCACATTCTGCCATCATCCCAACCGAAATGATGCTGGGAGTCCGGCGTGGTGTCATCTCTGCAAGACGAAGCCTGGATAGCCTTGTCTGGTGACCACACCCCAGCGCATCGGAACCCTTCCACTCCCCTTTGCCTCGGCTGTACATGATCTCAACTGTTTCGACTGGGATTCTCGTATTGAGGTTTCAGAATTAGAACCTCCTTGTCAGATTGCACCCTATGCTGCCGCTATCGATGCAGAGATCACCTCTCAGGGAGAGGATCTTGCGACTGGACGATTGATCCTCCTTCATGATCCTCAGGGAAACGACTTGTGGCAAGGTGATTTCCGTTGTGTCACCTTCGCGCAATCTGAGGTGAGTGTCGAGATGATCCATGATCCTTTTCTCGCTGATGTGGGGTGGTCCTGGCTCATGGACGCCTTGAAGAGTTCTGGGGCACAATTCCTCGCCGAGTCAGGTACGATCACTACCACAAATTCGACCCCCTTTGGTTCCAAGGAGTCCGAGGAACAGCTTTGCGAGATAGAGATCCGAGCCTCCTGGACTCCAGTCCTTGATAACTCAGACCCTTTCACGCCCCATCTGAAGGCCTGGCAGGCTCTCCTGTGCCAAGTGGCCGGGATCCCCCTGAACGAGGCTGCAATCCCCCTTGTAGCCCGGAATGGAAGCCGATGAGCGAGGAAACCCAAGGTAAACCCTTCTACACTGCTGACGTAGGTAATCTTGTGGCCTGCGATGAGGATCTACACGCCGTACTTCCTGCGTTATCTTCAGGCAAGGGCCCCGTTGCTGCTGATACAGAAAGAGCCTCAGGTTTTCGGTACCTACAAAAGGCTTACCTCATTCAGTTGAAAACTGCAGAAGTTGGCATCGTCCTCATCGATCCTATTAACCTGAGTGAGACGGTACTCGCAGAACTTGATTCGGCTCTTCGGAGAAGGCAATGGATTATCCATTCAGCCTCCCAGGATCTTCCTGCCCTGAGAATGTCTGGGCTTCATCCCGATAGTCTCTTCGACACCGAGCTGTGTGCTCGCCTGCTTGGGTACGACAAAGTCGGCCTTGGCACCCTCGTTGAAGACATCATGGATGTGTCCCTGGCGAAGGATCATGGTCGATCCGATTGGTCGCAGCGCCCACTACCACAGGAATGGCTCGCCTATGCGGCAGGGGATGTGGAATTCCTCATCGAAATCGCTGAAACTCTCCAGAATGAATTAGTTGAGTCAGGAAAACAGACCTGGGCTGAACAGGAGTTCGCCTATGTTCTGAAATACCCTGGGCCAGCACCGAAGACCAATCCATGGAGATCCACAAAAGATATCCACAGGGTGACCACTCGCCGAGGGATGGCAGTTGTCAAACAACTCTGGGAGGTACGTGAGCGAATAGCCCAAGAATTGGATCTATCTCCACACCGAGTACTCCACGACAGGATGATCTCGAAACTGGCCTCCCGCGCGACAACAACAGACATCACCTCGTGTTTATCCTCATTCACATCCCGGCAATGGGCAGGCATCGTCATCCAGGATTTTCATCAAGAGTTTCTGGATGCCCTCACAGTGGTGAAAGATATGGATGAGGCAGATCTTCCTCCATTGAAGGGCTCCCGCTCGGGTCTTCCTGACCCTAGGACTTGGTCACGTCGTAATCCCGAGGCGGCTAGACGATGGGATGTGGTACGTCCAGCCATCGTTGAATTGGCAACCCACCATAATCTCCCCATTGAGAATCTCATTGCGCCCAGTCCCCTCAAAACTCTGCTCTGGGAGATAGATGGCAGTGAACTTGAGTCCATCTCAACACAGCTTTCTGCCCTAGAGGTACGCCCCTGGCAATGCGAATTGGTGGCTCCTGTGATCGCAGGATGCCTCGCAACACTCAGCGAAGAGATGCCAGTTTCTGGAGAACGTGTTCCACAATCTGTGGAACAGTGAATCCTAGATCCTCTAGGATCACTTCCCGTGTCCCTTGAGGAACGAATGACGTGGGAACAGCCCAACGCATCACGACTGCGGGGCTGGAAGCATCAGCGAGGCAGATTTCTAGTTTCTGACCCACTCCCCCATCATCAATACCATCTTCAAGGGTGACAACGATGGTGGATTGCCCCGCCAAAGAAACTAGATCCGAACTCACGGGTAAGACCCACACAGGGTCGATGACCCGGACTGCAATTTCCTGGGATTCCAATTCATGGGCAACACCCAAAGCGAGGTGAGTCATGGGCCCATACCCGATGATGGTCACTTCGGGAGTCTCATGGTCTGCAAGGATATCCAGACCTGATTCCTGTCTCACGGGGGTGATCTGCGAAGGTACCTCCCCCTTTGGAAAACGGATTGCTGTTGGATGGGTTCTTTCCCCCACTGCTTGCGTAAGAGTCCTCGTCAATGTCTGTGAATCTCGTGGAGCAGCCACTCTTATTCCTGGGATATCCCCAAGGATGGACAGATCCCAGATTCCGTGGTGACTGGCCCCATCTGGCCCTGTGATCCCTGCCCTGTCGAGAACAAAGGTGACTGGCATTGAGTGGAGTCCCACATCCATAAGGATCTGATCAAATCCTCTGTTGAGGAAGGTTGCATAGACGGCTACAACTGGTTTCAGACCAGCCATCGCCATTCCAGCAGCACTCGCAATAGCATGTTGCTCCGCGATCCCAACATCGAAAACACGAGTCCGATAAGCCTGCATCATAGGGCCCAAACCAACAGGGTTCACCATTGCAGCACTGATGGCTACTAGTGAAGGATCCTTGCGGGCTAGGCGCACCATTTCCTCACCGAAAATGGTGGTCCATGTTTTAGCTGAAGAGGCCTTCTTGCGGGATGCGGAAGGGCTCATCGCATCTACAGCGTGATGTCGATCTTCATCGTTTTGTTCTGCGTCAGCAAAACCGTGACCCTTCTTCGTGATGCAGTGAACCATCACAGGGCCGTCATAGTGCTTTGCTTGGGTAAGGGCCTGTTCAATGGCTGGGCGATCATGACCATCAATGGGCCCAATGTATTTCAGACCTAAGTCGGAGAAGAGTCCTTGTGGTGCCAGGATGTCCTTCAAACCAACCTTGAGCCCATGAAGAAGTTCATAGGCGGGTTTTCCTACGAGGGGGGTCTTTTGGACAACGGTCTTCACCACATCCATGGTGGGGTCATATCTGCGGTCTGTACGTATTCCTGCTAGTTGCCTGGCCAGACCACCAACAGTTGGGGTGTAGGAGCGCCCATTATCGTTGACGACGATGACCATGCGAAGGTCCTTGCGTACAGCGATATTGTTGAGGGCCTCCCAAGCCATACCTCCAGTCAGAGCGCCATCTCCAACAACGACAACAACGGTGTGAGGGTCACCTCTGAGGTGGAAGGCCTCCGCCATTCCTGTACCCCAGGACAGCGCTGAGGAGGCATGTGAGCTCTCCAACCAATCATGGCTAGACTCACTTCGGCTGGGGTACCCTGAAAGCCCTCCGGCTTGACGTAAGGTATCGAACTGGCTTTGGCGACCAGTGAGGATCTTGTGTACGTAGCAGATGTGTCCAGTGTCGAACAGGATCGGATCCCTGGGAGACTGAAAAACTCGATGGACGGCTAATGTGAGTTCAACCACCCCAAGGTTGGGTCCCAAATGACCGCCAGTGGTTTGTACCTTCTCAATGAGAAACTGACGAATCTCCTGAGTTAATTCATCAAGTTCAGAGTCTGAAAGATAGGCCAGTTCCCCAGGGCAACTCAGATCCGAAAGCACAGCCATCACACTAGTGTAGTGGGTCCATGTCGGTCCACAATCTCAGCCTCAAAACTTCGACTACTTCTCTTTTCTTTGAGTTCTGAGCGCTGATGACCACTATGCGGGCAGAATTATCAAAAGAATGAGCCAGTAGATGAACTGGGCCACAGTCATAACCAGGGCGACCCTTGTGAGAATTGTCACTACCCGAGGCATGGGTTTGTCTGGTCGAGAGAAGGTTAGAAGACCCGCAAATAGGGGTACGGCCACTATCGCCCATGCGATATTCGGCTCGGAATAGTCGATCAGTACCTGTGTAATGATCAGGGACAAGGCCAGCATCCACGCTGCCCACACCCAGGTGAGACGGAAGATATACCCTACCGCCACGAGGCATCCAATTAGAGCAACCACCCCAACCACCGCAGCAATGATGGGGGTACAGAACCCCCCTTGATCAGATCGGCAGATGGGCAGTGACCCCAGAATCGGCCAGGCGATCACAACAATGACCCCGGCCGCCAGACCAGCAACCAGCGCTCCAAGGTAGGAGTACGCAAACCTCGCAGCCCCCCAGGGGTCTTCGTCTATCTGAAGGCTCATGCCAACCCAGCTAGAACTCTTGCCTGGTATTGGAGTATCCCACCATGACGGATGTACCTCTCCTCGGTGGGTGTGTCGACTCTTAGTACTGCCTTATGGTGACGACCATCAACAACAACCGTCACAGTATCTGGAAGAGTGTCCGAATCTGTGAGGCCCTCAATGGTGATCTTTTCCTCACCTGTAAGCCCCCAGGTTTCAGCAGTCTCCCCTTCAAGGAATTGCAGAGGAAGGATTCCCATGCCCACGAGATTCGAGCGGTGGATTCTCTCAAAGCTTTGAGCGATGACTGCTCGTACCCCTAACAAGGCAGCACCCTTGGCAGCCCAGTCACGACTCGACCCGGAACCATACTCCTTGCCCGCGAAGACCACGAGTGGAGTGTGGGCGGCCTCATAGGATTGGGCAGCATCAAAAACGGAGACGACCGAGGAATCATCCTGGGTGTAATCCTGAGTGAATCCTCCTTCGGTACCTGGAACCATCAGGTTACGCAAACGGATATTCGCGAAGGTACCTCTCATCATGACTTCGTGGTTTCCGCGGCGTGACCCATAGGAGTTGAAGTCGGCTGGTGCCACCCCCTGTGAGGCTAGATAACGTCCAGCGGGACTATCTGGCTTGATGGAACCGGCTGGGGAGATGTGATCTGTGGTCACCGAATCTCCCAGAATGAGCAGGATTCTGGCCTGCTCGATATTGGTGACCGGTGTCAACTGGTCGGACATTGAATCGAAATAGGGCGCCCTGCGAATATAGGTGGACTCTGACCAGTCGTACTGCGAGGTTGTGGGGCTGACAAGGTCACGCCAACGCTGCGCACCAGTGAAGACTTCAGCATACCTGTTTGAAAACATCTGGGCATCCACAGCGGCATCCACAGCGGCTGTGATCTCATCCTCTGTAGGCCATAGGTCTTTCAAGAAGACCTCAACGCCGTGGGTGTCCACACCAAGAGCCTCAGTGTCGAAATCAATGTCCATGGTACCAGCTAGAGCATAGGCAACAACCAAGGGTGGGCTTGCCAGGTAGTTCATGCGTACATCTGGGGAGATTCGGCCTTCAAAGTTACGATTTCCTGAGAGTACTGCGGTGGCTATGACACCTTGATCCACAGCGGTCTTCACATCACCTGTGACAGGTCCTGCATTACCGATACAGGTGACACAACCGTACCCAACGAGGTAGAAACCCAAGGCCTCCAGACTGGGAGTCAGCCCAGCTTTATTGAGGTAGTCGGTCACCACCTGGGATCCTGGTGCCAGGGTTGTCTTCACCCAAGGCTTGGAACTCAAGCCCCGAGTGGCGGCTTTTTGGGCAAGAAGACCAGCAGCGATCATGACCCTAGGATTCGATGTATTGGTACAACTCGTGATCGAAGCAATGGCAACCATTCCACTAGAGAGCTGCCCCGAATCGGTCGCTACAGTGGCAGTCTCATGTCCAGCGTCTTTGAGAGCGGTTCTGAAGGAGGTCTTAGATTCGGATAGGTTGATCCGATCCTGGGGACGCTTGGGGCCTGCGATTGAAGGACATGCTTGGCTCAGGTCAATGGTGAGATTTTCTGAATAAGCGACAGTACGGTCCCCCCAGAACCCTTGGGCCTTCGCATAGGCCTCCACCAACTCCAGTTGATGAGCATCGCGACCAGTCAGACCAAGATAGTCGATGGTACGAGAATCGATGGGAAATAAACAAGCCGTAGACCCATATTCGGGGCTCATGTTGGAGATTGTTGCCCGCGTCTCAACCGAGAGCCTTTCGACGGAGTCCCCATAGAATTCCACAAACTTCCCAACGACCCCATGGTGACGCAAGCGCTCAGCAATCATCAAGACAAGATCAGTAGAGGTAACACCTGGTTGAAGATCACCTGTGAGCTCCACGCCGACAACAAAAGGCAAGGTCATAGAAATGGGTTGCCCCAGCATTGCTGCCTCGGCTTCAATCCCACCAACACCCCATCCAAGGACACCAAGCCCATTGACCATTGTCGTGTGGGAGTCTGTACCCACACAGGTATCAGGAAAAGCCAGATCGCCCTCCACCATGACAACACGGGCCAGATGCTCGATATTGACCTGATGGACGATACCAGTACCCGGTGGTACCACGCGGAAATTCCTAAAAGCCTGCTGTCCCCACTTCAGGAACTCATATCGTTCCTGGTTGCGCTGGAATTCCCAATCCACATTCTTTGCAAAAGCCAGCGAAGATCCGAACTCATCTGCAATCACAGAATGATCGATAACAAGCTCTGTTGGCACCCTCGGGTTCACCAATTCGGGATCTCCTCCAAGGTCTTGTACCGCCTCGCGGATGGTGGCAAGATCCACCACACAGGGAACACCCGTGAAATCCTGCATGACCACTCGCGCTGGAGAGTACTCCACCTCTTGGGTGGGGTCTGAGTGTGGAGACCATGATGCCAGTGCCTCAATTTGGGCTGGGTCGGCCCCATTCCTGATGAGGTTCTCCGCAACAATTGCAACAGTCAAAGGCACCCGCGCTGCTATCTCAGCAACATTGTGATAGGTGTAGGTCTTATCTCCAACAGTCAGTGTGTCTACGTTTGTCATGGGCTTCCTTCCTTGGGACTTATATCCTACTGGGCAGGTTATAGGGTTTTCGACAGTACGGCCACTGCTTCGACGTGATGGGTCATGGGGAACAGATCGAAGGCTCTCAGGTTGATCAGATCATAACCCTGTGCCACGAAGAGTCCCAGATCCCGTGCGAGGGTGGCAGGATCACAGGCAACATAGACTACTTTCTCGGGCTTCACGCGAAGGATTTCGCGTACGCCCCGTACCCCAACACCGGATCGTGGAGGGTCGCACACGATGGTACCGGCCGCTCCTACACAATGGGTTCGCAGTGTTGTACTGGCATCATCACGTACTGGTGTGACATCGAAACCGTGAGCATTACGACGGAGGTACTGGACTGCAAGTGGTGAGGATTCCACTGCAGTGACGGGTACCTGGAAAAAATCGGCCAAGGGTATGGAGAAGAGTCCTGCCCCACAATAGAGGTCGATGATGGGTTGATGGGTTTCCCCGATGGCATCAAGTACTGCTTCAACAAGTATCTGGGGAGCTTGGCGGTGTACCTGCCAAAATCCGTCTGCTGCAACTTCATAGGACCATGTACCAAAGGATGTCTCAACCCTTTCATGTACCGTACTGGTCTTGGAACCAACCCGTGTTAATCCAGAGGTCGAACCATAGACATAACCCATGATCTTGCCTGGAGGGTGGGTTCTTGTGAGGTCTTCAGCGAGAGCTTTTTGGATCTGTTCATGAGTTAATGGCATCCCATCTACAGGGATGATCTCATGGGATTTGTGGGCATTCATTCCCAAGAGTCCTTGGTCAGTGGTTTTCACTGAGACCCGTGTACGCCAAGCTAGTCCGTGATTCTCGCTATCAATGGGTGCAGGCTCAACGCTCACACTGAGATCCAGGTGAGCCATGCGCCGCATTTGGTGCTCAATGACTGTAGCCTTCCAGCGACGCTGGGCATCAAGGCTTACATGACCAAGATCGGCCCCACCAACACCAGTGGTCTGGGCTAGGGGCCAGACATGTGGAACCCGATCCGGTGAGGCCTGATTGACTTCGATGGTACGGGCGTACCACTGATTCTTTTTCTTCTCAGTGACTTCAACCTCAAGAACCTCATGGGGAAGCCCACCTGACACAAAGACAACAATGCCTTCATGGCGGGCCACACACACTCCACCATGGGCAACATCAGTGGTTGTCACAGTGATAATCATGGGATGATCCTAGGGTGAGTACGGGAATACACGGACCAACTCTACGCTACCCGCCTATGAACAAGATTCAGTCGAAGTCAAATCATGGTGATAGATGCCCTAGTATGGTGCCATGACACAACCAACATATGGCCAGGTCCCGAATGGCCAGCCACAATACCCTGCAAGTCCTGCTCCCGAGCAGTACCAACCACAGGCGTACCCACAGGCGCAAAACTATCAGCCGTATTCAGCCATGGCTCAGCCCTATGCCACGGCTCCTTCATCACAGTCTGCAAAGAAATCTCCTGTTTTGGGGATCCTCGGACTGGGTATCGTTGCAATATGTGCAGTGATCTTCTTCCTCTGTTCAATGTCCCTCTACAATGTGATCTTCGAGTCGGTCGGGTCAGATGCAGTGGGCTCAAATGGTGGTTGGCTCAACTTCAATACGGACTCCATGACTGCCTCTCAAATGGAGAACTTGACCATCGCAACAGTGGGACTATTGATCACCACAGTACTAGGAATTGTAGGACTGGTCCTTTCCATCATTGCGACGGCAAAGAACATGGGACGCCCACCCGGAATCGTGGGGATCATCCTAGGAATCCTCGCTCCAGGAGGCTTCTTCCTTGCAGCTATCATCGCCGTGTCTAGTTACACGTAACCCAGGATTTCTTCAAGGTCCTGTTTCTTTCCTGGGGATAGAGGTACTGCCCCTGGGCCATTACGGTGTCCCCGCGTCTTACGATGGTGGTGTGGATAAGATTTACTCGAAGCCACATCATAGTGATAGATGCTCTAGTATGGTGTCATGACACAACCTACATATGGTCAGGTCCCGAATGGCCAGCCACAACCACAGTACCCTGCAAGTCCTACTCCCGAGCAGTACCCACCACAGGCGTACCCACAGGCGCAGAACTATCAGCCGAATCCGGCTGTGCAACAGTACCCGCAGGCCCCCACTTATCCTGGGAATCCAGGAGGGTACCCCACCGAACCTTATGCTGAACCACCAAGGAAGTCACCAGTTTTGGGGATCGTTGCTCTGGTGATCGTACTCGTATGTGCAATCATCTTTTTTGTTAGTTCTTTGAACCTCTACAACACCTTCTTTGCAGCTCTCGGGCCAGGGTTATTGAACTCAGGAATGGCTGATATAGCCACGATGACCTCTCAGTTGGATTCCATGACTGATGCTCAGCTCACCGCCATCAGCGCGGCGACCATCGGCATCATCATTTCCTCAGTCTTCGGCATTGTTGGTTTCATCCTGTCCATTGTGGCAACCGCCAAGAACAAGGGTCGTCCCTTCGGAATCATCGGTATCATTCTTGGTATCATCGCTCCCCTGTCCCTCCTCCTTGCGGCAGGGATTGCAGCAGCCAGCTACATGTGAGCCTGAGTTTAGGTTTCTAGTTCTCCTTAGGGGTCAGAGGTACCACTGCCCCAGGAGCCATTGCTGTGTCCCCGCGACGCACAATGATGTTGTGTACAAACTCTTTGAGGTTTGCTGAGGCACCAGTACCGTCAATGTCCAGGGCGGCTTCACCGAGAAGACGTACACCCAAGACCCACCGCGGTCCTGCTATGAACCAATCACGGATTGTGGATACAACCTTCTTTCCTTGGTCATCGGTGAGCGTGAGTATCCGTCGTACCTCTGTACCGAAAGGGCCCTCAACTATGTCGAACGACTTCATGTTCTCGGATTCCTCAATGAGGGTGGTGCGAAGCTCGCCTGTGTAGCCTGGAAGGGCTGGTGCTGCGTACACGGTCACCTGTACAGCTGATGTGGGAGTATTCTCCACAACCAGATGGAGTACCTTGTGGGTTGCAGGATCAACCACCAATTTGAGGGCCATATCGGGCTCAGGGGTAATGATTAGCGAACCCAGGTCAATCCGGGTGACATCCTCATCATCAGCACTGAGATCGACCTCATCAAGGTCAAAGGGGCCATCCTCGCGCCAATCGCGACTGAGATCAAACGCGACCCATTCGTCACCTTTATCCTTGAGATCATCTAGGTCCTCATCATCTTCGCTGGGATCCTCGTCCTCGAAGTCCTCATCCTCAACGAGATCCAGATCAACCTCGTCACTGGCCTGTGATGCATCCTTTTTCTTGAATCCTAAGATCACCGTGGTCCTCTTCTCATAGTTTCGGGGTACAACCTTACTCGCCTTGGGCCCCTAGTCTTCAACCCAGGAGGCTACTCCCCCTGAGGAACCATAGCCGCCAGTACCACGTTCAGAATCTGGGAGAGTCTCGGTTTCAACGAAGATTGCGCTGACGACTGCTTGGATGACTAACTGTGCAACCAGGTCACCCTTGTTGAGATGGATGGGGGTTGAAGGATCAGTATTAATCAAACAGACCTTAATCTCTCCACGATACCCCGCATCAATGACCCCCACGCAGTTCACGATGGATAGTCCCGATCGAGCTGCGAGCCCTGACCGAGGGTGGACAAACCCAGCGTATCCCGCAGGAATAGCCACGCTAATCCCGGTCCCAACAAGGACTCGTTCGCCTGGATTGAGTGTGATGTCCTCGGTGGTTGCCAGGTCGGCTCCAGCATCATCCCAATGGGCATAGGAGGGGATTGTGGCCTCGGGGTGTACCGGTGTTACCAGAACTCTCAGATCGGTCATTATGTCTTCCTTATGGTGTGTGTCGAGCAGTCTGTGTCAGGGGATACTAGACTACCTAAAAGTACTTCGGTATCAACCCAAACAAGGAGTCGACAATGGACAAGGTCATTTTGGAAAAGGTGTACGCGGCACTGCTGTCGGCATTGGTCACCTTTGCAACAGGATTTGCGCTGAAAAAAGTGTGGACCCTTCTCACCGGTTCAGAACCACCAGACCCCGAAGATCCTGAAGTACCCGTCCGCGAGGCTGTGACCTGGTTTCTGGCCTCAGGCGTGGGTGTTGGCGTAGCCCAACTCCTCTTCCATCGCACAATGGCTAAGCGCCTTGTTCTAGCTAGGAAGCCCAAGGACCACTTTTAATCTGTAGATCCTAGTCGACTCACACGCAGTCGACGCAGAACTCTTCTCCGTTACGGACTGTAGCGATCTGGCTACGGTTCTTCACAAGGAAACACCCAGCACAAGCAAACTCGTCTGCCTGACGTGGGATTACTCGAACCGTCAGCTCCTCGTTCGACAGGTCAGCACCAGGAAGTTCAAAGCTTTCAGCAGCTTCAGCTTCGTCCTCATCGACAGAACCTGAGTTCTTATCGTTACGACGAGTCTTCAACTCCTCAATGCTGTCTTCACTGATTTCCTCATCCGACTTTCGCGGAGCATCATAATCGGTTGCCATATGTCAATATCACCTCTTTACTTCGCATCCTTGACCGGACATGTGTATCATAAACTCGCGCATAATGCCACCCGAAGCGCGCGTGTCCCACTAGGTGGGTCCCAATCTGAGCCTTGTTGAGAGTCAAATTCCTCATGTGTCGGCTTCGTGGTGGATAATGAGCGTGAGGTTTTAAGACAGCTACAAGGTGATCTGAGAGGATGATAGGCATGGAAGCCACCATGACACCGCGCGACATCCAGTTGCGGATTCGCTCAGGTGAGTCTTTGGCTGATGTCATTGCTGCCTCCGGTCTTCCTGCAGCCAGGGTTGAAGGTTTTGCTACCCCCATCCTTGCTGAGCGTGAGCATATCACTGCTACAGCTCTCTCAGCAGCGGTACGACGCAATGGTGAGGCTGCTTCTGCACGGCGTTTGAGGCAAACTGTGGCGGAATCCATGCTTTCCATGGGTCAAGATGTGGACTTTGTCACCTGGGATTCCTGGCGTCGCTCTGATGGCCGCTGGATACTCCAGGGGACCTGGAACCATGGTGGAAACCCTCGTGAAGCCCGCTTCCTCTTCGATCCCAAGGGTCGATTCTCTGTCGCTGACAATGATCAGGCCCGCGTACTCATTGGGGATCTGCCGATTACTGCCCCAGTGGACCTTCAAACGGAGACAACTGAGAGAATCGAATCAAGGCCTTCAATGGCTCAATCCGACCTTGGTAATGAACCAACTATGGGGCTATCTCAAGGTCAACGTGAGGATTCACTTCGCAACGATATTGACATGCTTTACGACATGATCTCCACCACAGACGAGGATTCGGTACGAATCTTCCGTGGACTTCGCAACCCCATCAACGACCTTGGTTCTGGGGAGCAGGCCACCCTTATGGGAGACTCCGTTTTAGGTATGCAACCCTGGAATGAGTTCCCCGAACCGGATTCATTCCTCAACGAACCATCAATCATTACCCTTGGCGAACCAGCCCAGCCAGATATCGACCCCTCCACGCCTTCTACGCCCACGACACCTCCTGAGCCACCAGCAGCGAAGCCCCGCAAGAAACGCAAACGGGCAGAGGTACCAGCGTGGGATGACATCATCTTCGGTGGTCAGTCTTAGATTATGCAGGTGATGGGGGTTGGGAATCCTATTTTCTGGCGCCGTTCGCTTGCGATGGTCGCGAGCCATCGCGCTCTTTGAGGTCGACAAAATCGCTGCGCGATTTGATCTCCCATCCGCCATAAAACAAGATTCCCAACCCCTATCCACTATGAATACAATCCCCATTATTAATCGATCAGCAGAGGTACCATCTTCTCGACTGATGTGAGACCACCATGGAAACCAACAAGGGAAAACTCTCCAGGGAACTTGTTGCATAGGTACGCCTGTCCCCCAGTAGGGATCACCACCACATCACCGATACGCGAAAGGTACTCAGGTCGTACCTCCCCAAATAGTCCTAAACTCACTGCCTCTTCACGAGTGAGAACCTGAGCCTCATCACCCAAGTACCTTGTCCAGCGGGTTTGTACTGCTAGCGGTTGATGGGTGTACAGGTGTCTAAATCGGGCCTCTCCACCAACTAATCGGAGGTCCTGAGTGAGGGTGGACTGGGAATCAATATAGATGCGGTTCTCTCTGGCAATGTCGATCATTCCATGGTCGCCGGTGATCAACAGGCACACATCATCGTCAAGACTGGATCTCAGGTTCTCCAAGAAGTCGTCAATATCTCTCAGAGCCTGAATCCAGGTCTTGGAGGCCACCCCATGGCCGTGGCCTGCGTGATCAAGTCGGGGCTCGTAAACATAGACCACCGATTTTTCTCCGCATCGTGAGGCAGCAACAATGGAGGAGATCCGTGAATCCTGGCGTTCAAGATCGATGCCGATGACTGAAGCCTTGGTGGTACTCATCCTTGTGAGACCTGAATCAACATGTTCGGTTGGGATAACCGAGGAGACACACACCCCAGCATCCATGAGTCGATCCAGGTAGGAGGGAGCCGTGTCAAGGGGTTTGGTAATGGATAGTGGGGTTGTCACACCACGAGAACGATCAGACTTCAGGCCTGTTTCAAAAGAGAACCCAAGTACCCCATGGGTGCCAGTGGATACCCCAGTCCAAAGGCTCATAAGGGAGGCACAGGTCGTCGAAGGAGTCCCCACCTCCAAAGTGAGTGCATCACCGAGAATCTCGGAAAGGTAGGGGGCTTCAATGCAGGCTCGCACAAGGATCTCCCATCCGAGCCCATCAACGAGGACAAGAACATAACGCCCAGATTCTGGGATCTTCATGGGTTTCAAACCATGATTTGAAACCCCAAAGTAAGATCCTAGTGTCGGGAGCAGGTTGGACAGAACTAAACTGTTCTCGTACGCTGAAACTCTCACAGTGACCATCTTGTCAGATGTGAGAGCTTGAAGACCTACCTGGAAGGTACGTGTGCGAAAACGACCGTTTTTTGCAGCTCGAATCGAGAAGCAAATCAATCGCCAGATCGGTGTCACTCTGCGGCGCTTCGGCTGGCATGACACTGTCGTTGCGTACACCGGATATGGCAATGAGGAAAGACTACGCGTACTTGGGCGTGTGATCTTAGCCCCCAAGGGAGGTACGGGTCTCGCCACCATCCGTGAGGAAGTCTGGGGAGCCCGACGTGGATGGCGGAACTTTGTTTCTATACCTGCTGTCAACAGGGCTGTTCAAGTCAGTGTTGGCGGACAGGTTACTGATGCCTTAACCGATAGAAATGGTTATGTGGACATCACAGTGAGTCGCCACGGTTTGCACCCCGGGTGGCATCATGTCCATATCTCTACTGGTGATTGCGAGCCCACTGAGGCACCAATCCTCATCATTGGCGATGATGTGAGATTCGGGATCATCTCCGATATCGACGACACGATCATTACCAGTTACCTTCCACGTTTGATGATCGCCGCCTACAATTCCTTCATCTTGCAGGAGAATGCACGGGTACCAGTTGCAGGGATGTCCCAGATGTTCTCCCAGATCCTGCGCAAGAATCCTGGTGCTCCCCTGATCTATCTTTCGACTGGGGCATGGACCACAAAGCCCTTCCTTGAGCGTTTTATCGGCCGACACGGGTACCCCTCTGGGCCAATGCTTCTCACCGATTGGGGACCGACTCATACGGGTTGGTTCCGGTCGGGGCCCGCCCACAAGCGTGCCGCCTTGATGGGGTTGGCTCGGGATTTCCCCAATATCCAGTGGCTGCTCATTGGCGATGATGGGCAACATGATCCTGGGATCTATGCCGAGTTTGCTCGCAAGAAGCCCCAGAATGTCGCTGGGATTGCGATACGGGAGCTTCCCTCAATGGAGCAGGTTCTTGCTCATGGTACGACCACAGAGTTGGCGGTCTTCTCATCCCAGATGCCCACGCATATTCGCGAGGTACGAGCCCACGACGGGTACCTCCTGCTCCCCCTCATCCAGCAGATGCTAGACGAGCGGATATCAGAGCATGGTTCTCAATAACGTCCCGAAACTCCGTTGACTATCGAACTCGTAACCGAATAGTGACGTTGTACCCTTGCCTTGGCGCGCTGGGGCTTCCAAAGTTCACAACTTAGGAATGGTGGGGTTGTTGGGGAGCGAAGTTGAGAAGTTGTGTTGGACGTCTCCCTCGCAGCATTCAGAATAGGCGTGTCCACTCCCCATGGTGCCACTCGACGCGGTAGCATGGCTCGGTCTAAGGAGCGCCAGTGGCAAAAAAGGAGATAGACGAGGACAACGCTGAACGCATCCTCGATATCGAAGTCGAACAGGAGATGGAAACCTCCTTCCTTGAGTACGCCTATTCAGTGATCTATTCTCGTGCCCTCCCCGATGCACGTGACGGACTCAAGCCCGTACAGCGTCGAATCCTGTTTTCCATGAACGACATGGGGATCAAGCCAGACCGCCCACATGTGAAATCTGCTCGTGTTGTCGGCCAGGTCATGGGTGTCCTTCACCCCCATGGCGATAGTGCGATCTATGACGCTTTGGTACGTATCGCCCAACCTTGGGCCCAACGACTCCCCCTGATTGATGGGCATGGAAACTTCGGCTCCCTTGATGCTGGGCCCGCTGCCATGAGGTACACCGAATGCCGAATGGCGCCTGCAGCCTTGGCGATGACCCAGGGTCTTGACGAGGACATGGTCGACTTCCGCCCCAATTACGACGGCAAAGAATCTGAACCTGTCGTCCTCCCAGCAGCCTTCCCGAATCTGCTTGTCAACGGTAGTTCTGGCATCGCTGTTGGTATGGCCACCAACATGGCCCCTCATAATCTGATCGAAGTCGTGGGTGGTCTCAAGCATCTGCTTACCAATCCAGAAGCCTCCACTGACGACCTGATGAAGTACATCCCTGGCCCCGATCTACCCACAGGGGGCAAGATCATTGGTCTTGATGGAATTCGGGATGCCTATGACACTGGTCGTGGATTATTCAAGATTCGCGCCACCACCCGCATCGAACAAGTTTCCCCACGACGCAAGGGCATTGTCGTCACCGAGTTGCCGTACATGATTGGTCCAGAGAAAATCCTTGAGCAAATCAAGGTTCTCATGGAAAAGAAGACCATCACTGGGATCGCTGATACCAAGGATCTCACTGATCTCTCCCACGGTCTGCGCCTGGTGATTGAGGTTAAGAATGGCATCAACCCTGAGCTTCTTCTTGAGCAACTCTTCAAACACACGAAGATGGAGGACTCCTTCTCCATCAACGCTGTGGCTCTTGTTGACGGGCAACCACACACTCTGACTCTCAAGGAACTCCTTCAGGTCTATCTTGATCATCGCCTCGAAGTCACGATCAGACGTACCCATTTTCAACTCAACAAGGCTAGTGATCGCCTTCATTTGTTGGAGGGGCTCATCATTGCGATCCTGGATATCGATGATGTCATCGCGATTATTCGATCCAGTGATGATGTGGGTGAGGCGCGTACTCGTCTGATCGAAGCCTTCGAGCTCACTGAGGTACAAGCAACCTACATCCTTGACATGCAGCTTCGCCGTCTCACGAAACTCTCTCGAATCGAGCTCGAAACCGAACGTGATGCGTTGAATGAGAAGATCAGGGATCTGCAAGTTATCGTTGATGATCCTGCCCGTCTTAAGATGGTTGTCAGTGAGGAACTTGACGGTATAGGCCAGCAGTTTGGTACCCCCAGACGTACGATCCTTCTCTCGGATTCTGGAGTCTCCCCCGCGACGGTAGCTCTCACCAAGGGCCCCATTGAGGTTCCAGATGGCCCCTGCTGGGTCTTCCTGAGTTCAGCTGGACTGATCGCCAGGATGGACACCGATGAGGCTCCTGTACCTGATGGTGGGCGCGCAGTCCATGACTGTCTGATGTCGGTGGTGCGCGCACGTACCCGTTCCGACATTGGAATCCTGACCTCCTTGGGACGAGTGGTACGTTTGGGTGCGATCGAACTGCCGTCAGTCCCCCACACCTCCACAGCCGTCAACCTCCAAGGCGGGGTGCCGTTAAAGGAGTTGGTCGTACTAGAACCCAATGAGAAACCCCTGGCACTCACCACCTTGGATGAGACCACCTGCGGATGGGCCCTGGGTACACGCAAGGGTGTCGTCAAACGCACCAACCCCGAAATCATCTCCAAGGATGCCTGGGAGATCATCCGCCTAGACGATTCCGACGAGGTCGTGGGTGCGGTTGAACTACGAGACGAATCCTTGGATCTCGTCTTCGTATCCACAGACTCCTCCCTGTTGCGCTTCCCTGCCTCCAAGGTACGCCCCCAAGGCCGTTCAGGTGGAGGTATGGCCGGGATCAGCCTCTCGCCAGGAGCATCCGTGGTCTTCTTCGGCGCAGTACGCCCAGAAGGTTCCGAAGTGGTAACCGTAGCCGGATCCTCTGGAGCCCTCCCAGGTACAGACACCGGCTCGGTCAAAGTCACCGCCTTCGACCTCTACCCTGCCAAAGGCCGAGCCACAGGTGGAGTACGCTCCCACCGCTTCCTCAAAGGCGAAGACACCCTCCATCTAGCCTGGGTCGGCCCCGGCCCCGCAGTAGCCTCCGCCTCCTCAGGAACACCGATCCCCCTACCTGATCGCGACCCTCGACGTGACGGCTCTGGTACCTCAGTTGCCCAGCCAATTGCTGGAGTAGGTACCCGTCAAGTTTCCTAATTTCGGTTGTATTTTAATGAGTTACAGCTTCGACACAAGCATGCTCTTGGTTAATCCACTTCCACGGTCGTGTGAGGCGCAGTTGAGGCGCAGTCGCCACCGTTCATCACAAGTGCCGATCAGTGGCTGGGTAGGGTGTAGACAAGGGAAGCTACTAGGACTTGGTACCTTTGGTACCTGTCCAGGTTCCAGCGAGGATATTGGTGTCGAAGGAGTAGCTGAGATCCTGGGTTTCTCGTTCACGTTTTAGGGCTAGGAAAATCAAACGGTCCAGGAGTTCTGGGTAGGAGACTCCTATGGGTTCCCAGAGATAGAAGGAGAGGGATCCTGGGATGGTGTTGACTTCGTTGATCCAGATTTCGCCCGACTTTCCATCCATGAGGAAGTCGACTCGGGTGACTCCAGCGAGGTCCAGATGCTTGAAGGAATCCACAGCTAAGCTACGGATCTGGTCACGTTGCTTCTTCGTGATGTCGGCGGGGATTTTTCGTTTGAGTGAAGCCATACCCTTGGAGCCACTCTTTGAACCCTTGCCAGTGGAAACGTACTTATCCTCATAACTAAGGATCTCGTCAGACATGTGGGGCTCTTCGCATTCAGAGGCTTCCGCATTCGAGGAATCCCCGACCACAGAACAGTTGATCTCTTTCAGGTTCTCGACTGCGGGCTCAACGAGTACGTACTTTGCGAAAGAGAAGGCTTCATCCAAACAGTCACGCAGCTCAGATGTACTGCTGGCTTTGCCGATGCCAACTGAAGACCCGAGGTTTATTGGTTTCACAATCACAGGGTACGAGAAGTCTTTCTCAACATGCGCGACAACCTCATCGGCGTGCCACTGTTGTACCGAAAATCTCTTGCCGGGCAGAACCGGAAAACCGGCTTCAGCAAGAAGAACCTTCATGACGTATTTATCCATTCCCACTGCTGATGCGAGTACATGGGGACCCACATAGGGCAGGTTCACGGTTTCTAGGAATCCCTGGAGGGCACCATCTTCAACATTCGTACCATGAACGACAGGGAATGCCACATCAACAAGCTGAGCAGTTTTCACACCCAGGAGTTGACCCACAACATTAGTTGACTTCGATTCAAGGAAGGTACGACTGCCCTCCACCCGAAAACTCACTCGACGACTCTTCTTCAATAGCCCCGGAATATCCTTATAGGACTCGATATTCATCAAGTCCTCACCGCTATAGAACTCGTTGGTTTTCGTGATGTACACCGGGATGATCGTGTACTTCTCAGTGTCCAGACTTTTCATCGCTTGAACAGCAGAAATGATTGAGACCTCGTGTTCAACGGACTTACCGCCGAAGAGTACAGCTACAGAAATTTTCATAGGTCATCCAGTCTACTCAGTAGTTGTCAGGCAGATCATTCTCCAAGAGGATGACCTTGGCCCCTGTGGTGGGCAGAGCTTGGGCGTGAGCGATCGCTTCGCGAACATCATTAAGAACGGTGATCTTTGCGGGATCATAACCGGCTTCAATCAATCCACGAGCGATAGGTTCAGTCTGCTTAGCCCCGATCAGGTACACATAATCACAGAAAGCAGCCTGGGCACCAAACTCCTCATTCAATGCCTCTTGGCGTACACCAAGTTCAACCATCCCAGGAGTAATAAGGATCTTCGTGGCCTCAAACATGGCCAGAGTGTCGAGGGCAGCCTTCGCTCCCGCAGGATTCGAGTTATAGGCGTCATCAATGATGGTGACATCATTCTTACGGGACATGGCGAGACGATGAGGTGCAGGTTCGAGTTTCCTCATCTGGGTCCTCAACTCAGTCTCAGTCACACCCAGATCAAGAGCGACCGCTGCTGCACCAGCTAGGTTTTGGATATTATGCTTTCCAATGAGGGGGGTCGCAATCTTTGCGATGATGACCCCACGGTGGTTGAGTGAGAAGGTCGTACCCGTGGTTGAGACTTCAATGTCGAAAGCATAGGTGCCATTGGTTGTACCCAACCCATAGAGCCACCGCTCTTGGTCAGGCTGGTTCGTACGAAGGATTGCGTCGTCCCCGTTAAGGTAGACCAGCCCCTTACCCTTGACTGCGTCAGCCAACTCCAGCTTCGTGGCCAAGATAGCATCCTGGGTACCAAAGGTCGACAGGTGTTGCTCACCAATGGCAGTGATCACCCCAATAGTTGGAGACACGAGGTCGCAATTCTCTTTAATCTCCCCGGCTCTCGCAGCCCCCATCTCGCAGACAAAAACCTCATGAGTTGCCCTGAGATCCGAGCGAATAGTCTTCGTAATCCCCATAGGCGTGTTATAAGATTCCGGGGTCATGAGCACATTGAATCGCCCGCGAAGAACAGTGGTGAGGTAATACTTTACTGAGGTCTTCCCAAAAGAACCAGTGATACCAATCTTCACCAGTTTGGGGTGACTAGCCAGCATCCTGCGAGCATCTTTAAGGTACCTCTGGCGTATGGCGTACTCAATCGGGATGTTCACAAAATCAGCAATGACAGCCAAGTATGGACTCAGAATAAAGGGGAATGTGGCCACCAGAATCTGGAATCGCGCCGGGATGAAGGTGAGAATCATGATGACGACGACTACAAGAATTGCGATGGTCACGAACATACGTACCACTCGAGGTGTGTACACCAATGGTTTCTTCGCAACCTTCTTCTGGGGCCTATTGAGATAGACGACAAGGCTGAAGAGGAGCACCAAGACGATCCCACAGAGTACAGGCAGGACAATGGCCCCCAGGGCGAAAACTGCTGCAATGACTTGAGGTACCCACGCACCACGATGCACACCCAGCCACTTCAGTTGCTCTGCTGCCCGATAGGAGTTGAGTTGGAAGATGTGCATATGCTTGGGCAGTACAGCCGCAACAGCAGCGACCCCCAACACAATGACTGGAACAAGAATCCACATATCTTTAGCTTATCTGAAGGAATGATTCCATGACCTTACCGAAGGTGTACTCCTGGTCAATGAAAGAGTAATGGCCCGCATTAGGTAGGACGACCAACCCTGATCCAGGGATCGCCTTCTCCATCTTTTGCCCATCGCTGACCGGGGTGGCCTCATCATTCTCCCCCCAGATAATCAAGGTTTCCGCTGTGATCTTGGGCAGAAGAGGCTCACAATCAGTGTTCACAACTTTGACCAGCGATGCCCTCATTATTGGGGATGCACTCGAATAATCACTCGATCCGAGGGCTTTCTGTAGGGCTCCCAAAGCCTCAGGGAAGGCCTTGGCAACAGGAGGCCACGACAGAAGAGCTTTTCCTGCTTTATAGGAGAGTACACGCAGGTGATACTCCACACTGCGGCGCGGAAGAATCCCTGCTGAATCAACAAGGATCATCTTCGTAATCGTGAAAGGAACATCAGGATCTGTCGCCAATCGGATCGCGACACGCCCACCGTGCGAATGACCGAGCAGGATTATCTCATCAGCATCAAAGCTCGAAATGAACTCAGAAGTAAACTTGACGTAGTCATCCAATCCCCAGGGCTCACTCGGCTCCCCAGTTCCTCCACAGCCCGGAAAATCAAGGCTGACAACGCAATACTGAGAGGATAGGGTCTCGGCCAGATCATTGAACAACGTGAGGTTGGACCCCCAGCCATGGAGCAAGAAGACATAGGGCCCGGATCCGCGAGCCTCGAAATGAACGGTGATTTCCCCTAAAACAGTCTCCAAAGTCAACCTCCTGTGAACCCGGTTAGCCTACCATAGGGGGT
Organism: Propionibacteriaceae bacterium; assembly: GCA_031256725.1. GTDB lineage: Bacteria > Actinomycetota > Actinomycetes > Propionibacteriales > Propionibacteriaceae > WQYJ01. The sequence goes on along the minus strand of JAIRQE010000018.1, from coordinate 15,604 downwards.
ATGCAGATCACGTCGACACTGTCCTTTACAGCGGCCCCCAATCGCGTTGCCGACATGCTCACCAACCCGAAGTTTGCCGACCACGTTGGAGCCGAAATCAAGGCTGACAATGTGACCACGACCAACCTTGATGATGGTATGACCTCTGTGTTCACCATGATTTCTCCTGAGGCTGCGCGGAAAATTCTCGGCCCAACCATGACGATCACCGAAACAGTCACCTGGCAACCAGCCTCCCCTAATGGCGCTCGTACAGGCCGACTCACATTGAGTGTAGCCGGAGTTCCAGCAACCTCCGATGGTCCACTGCGCCTAGGCCCCACCCCCTCAGGCTCCCAAATGATTTATGATGCCGACTTCTCAGTCAAGATTCCCCTCTTCGGAAAAAAGATCGAAAAGATGGCTGAACAGTACCTCTCCAACGTCATCAAAGCCTGCGAAAAAGTTGGCAACGAATGGCTGACCAGCAACCCCTGATCGGTTTTACAAAATGGTATACAATCTGAAGGATGGACAGAGGCTGAACCCCTTGACCTCATCTATCTCCAACTAGACCAAGCACTTCATTATCGGGGCCTGCATCCATGACTGGCTCGTTTACGCATCGCTACCCTAGGAAATACCCACATAACTAGGCCATTCGTGACTATGTACTCAACCTAAACCCTGAATGATCCAGCTACGTATGGATGACGAAGGAGTTATCCACAGATTCGGCTGGGATCTCTTGAAGTTGTACCTCCACATCAGTGATAGTGGATTATGATCGATATTGCACAGGCCCAGTGCATCCTCATGGATAGCCCTACACAGCCTGAAGGATGGATCTGGGATCCTGAGTCTGGTACCCAGTCCTTGAGTTCCTCGTGGGGTTGGGATCCTCGGACTCAGGCCAACCCAATTATCCGCGAGACCCCCACTGAGGTGGTTTCCCCTGACCAACATGACCCTGAGTTGACAATAGATCCGGTTATCACGGCTATCTCATCACAGTTTGCTCGGATTATTGCTGAGGCTTTGGATGGTCGGCGACGTTTGAGCCAATTGGAGTCACACTTTGAATCCAGGGCTCTGATGGTACTCTCTCAGCGTCTCCATAGGCTTCGTGGATCGAATGTACGCCTTGCCTCAATGAGGGTACAACAGGCCACAAAGTCCTCAGCCGAGGTGACTCTGCGCCTGTCAACAGCACGACTGAATCATGCAGCAGCCCTGAAAGTGATGTACAAATCGGGGCGTTGGGTGTGTACCGATCTTGTTGTTGGCTGACGAAGACCTAGCGCTTCTTCTTGTTTCGACGCCCGGAAGCGCCAGGACGAGCCTCTCGCAGGGAGGCTGTTTGAGTCGTTTGTGCTGACTGGGGGGCTGCCTTCTTCACCACGTTACTGCGCTGGATGGTCGGAGCGAGGATACCATCAGCTGTGATGTGGATCTCAGATCGGGCAGCTGCCTCTTCAGCAGCGAGAGCCTGACGAGCGGCACGACGGGGATCCTTACGCGACTCAACAGCTTCTATTCTGGGGGCTTGTGTTTGTTGTACTTCGATTCTGAAGAGGAAAGAGACAACCTCTTCCATAACCGAATCCATCATCTCCAGGAACATTCCAGCACCCTCGCGCTGGTACTCAATCAGCGGGTCACGCTGAGCCATGGACCTCAAGCCGATGCCCTCACGCAGATAATCCATTTCGTAGAGGTGTTCACGCCACTTGCGATCCAAGACTGTCAGGAGAACCTGACGCTCGATACGTCTCATGGTTTCCTCACCCAATTCCTTTTCCCGGGAATCATAGGCAGCCCGGGCATCCTCGACGAAGGCTTCAACCAGGGTCTCGGGGGTGAGATCCTCATCGGCAAACTTGGACATCTTCAGACGTACAGGATAGAGGGTCTTCATCTGTGTCCACAGGGACTCCAGATCCCAATCCTCCTCGAACCCTTCGGTAGCGCCCTCAACATATTGAGTCACAACCTTGGTGACTGTGTCACGCAGTTGCTCCTCAATGTCGGTACCCTCCAACACTGAGCGGCGGTCGCGGTAGACCACCCAACGCTGACGGTTCATGACATCGTCGTACTTCAGAACGTTCTTTCGAGTCTCAAAATGCTGGGCCTCAACCTGCTCCTGAGCATTCTTGATCATCTTGGTGATTCTCTTGTCTTCGATGGGCATATCATCTGGGACCTTGAGGGCTCTCATGAACCAATCCACCATGTCCCCCTTGAAGAGCCTCATGAGGTCGTCTTGGAGGGAGAGATAGAAACGGGATTCGCCGGGGTCACCCTGTCGACCGGAGCGTCCACGCAACTGGTTGTCGATACGTCGAGCTTCGTGACGTTCAGAACCAATGACGTACAACCCACCTGCAGCCACCACTTCTTCATGCTCAGCGGCCACCTGTTTGGAGATTTCCTCAACAGCTTTTGGCCAAGCTGCTTCATAGTCATCAGGGGTTTCTACGGGGTCAAGTCCGCGCTCTCTCAACAAGGCGTCAGCAAGGAATTCTGGGTTACCACCCAAGATGATGTCTGTACCACGACCAGCCATGTTGGTGGCCACGGTCACAGCACCCTTTCGACCAGCCAAGGCGATAATGGCTGCCTCACGAGCATGCTGCTTCGCGTTGAGGACCTGGTGGGGAACCCCAGACATCTTCAATCGTCTTGAGAGTTCCTCGGATTTGGCAACAGAGGCGGTACCAATCAAAACAGGCTGTCCCTTGTCGTTTCGTTCCACCACATCAGCCACAATGGCATCAAACTTTGCGGTTTCGGTACGATAGACATAGTCCTTCTTGTCGTCGCGAACCATCGGCAGGTGGGTGCGAATAGGCAGAACCCTCAACCCGTAGATCTTCTGGAATTCGGATTCCTCCGTTTGGGCTGTACCAGTCATTCCGGCAAGCTTGTCGTACATACGGAAGTAATTCTGCAAGGTGATTGTAGCGAGTGTTTGGTACTCAGCCTTGATCTCCACACCTTCCTTGGCTTCCAATGCCTGGTGGAGGCCCTCAGAATAGCGACGGCCTTCCAGGGTACGGCCCGTGAACTCGTCAACAATCAACACATCACCATCGGTGACCACATAATCCTTGTCCCTCTTGAAGAGTTCCTTGGCTTTGATCGCATTGTTTAGGAAGGAGATCAGCGGAGTATTGGCAGACTCGTAGAGGTTTTCTATCCCGAGACGCTGTTCGACTGCGGTGATACCCAACTCTAAAACGGAGACTGTACGCTTCTTCTCATCGACCTCGTAGTGGGTGTCACGCTTGAGTGCGGTCGCGATACGGGAAAACTCTGGGTACCACTGGTTGTTCTCCTCCGATGGGCCAGAGATGATCAGAGGGGTACGAGCCTCATCAATCAGGATGGAGTCAACCTCATCCACAATGGCGAAATGGTGCCCGCGCTGTACACAATCCTCCAAACGCAGAGCCATATTGTCGCGAAGATAGTCGAAACCGAACTCATTGTTTGTGCCATAGGTGATGTCCGCGCCATAGGCTACACGCCTTTCCGCTGGACTCATTTGCGAAAGGATCACCCCGGTTTCCATGCCCAGGAAGTGGTGGATTCGACCCATCTGCTCAGATTGGAACTTGGCAAGGTAATCGTTAACCGTGATCACATGGACCCCATTGCCAGCAAGAGCATTGAGATAGGAGGGGAGGACAGCAACAAGGGTCTTACCTTCACCAGTCTTCATTTCAGCAATGGTTCCCTTGTGGAGGGCTGTACCACCCATGATTTGTTCGTCGAAGTGGCGCTTGCCTAACACACGACGGGATGCCTCACGGACAGTAGCAAAGGCGAATGGCATGAGCGAATCAAGGGATTCCCCGTTACCAAAGCGGGTTTTGAAGTCATCGGTTTGCGACCTCAACTCCTCGTCGCTCATCTCAAGGTAATCCTCTTCAATACTCGCCACCTGGTTGGCAACGACTTGGAGTTCCTTGATGAGCTTGCCTTCACCAATGTGAAGGATCCTGTCCAGAAGGTTCATATCTTTGGCCCGCTCTCTCCCCGTGCTTATACGAGGTCAATCTCCCCTATTCTACGGGGGTCACAGGCGAGGTACCAGTTCGAGCCCAGTTTTGCGCTGCCATTCCCCTCTTATCCCGCTAAAGCCCGAGGATGAGAGGTACGGTACACCTCTCGCAGATGATCAACTGTAATAAGGGTGTAGATCTGGGTGGTGGCTACCGAGGAATGACCAAGCAGTTCTTGTACCACGCGAACATCAGCGCCACCATCAAGCAGATGGGTGGCATAGGAATGGCGCAGGGTGTGGGGGGAAATCTCTTTGGAAATCTTGGCTAAAACTCCTAAGGCAGCGATCCTGTTGAAGGCTGCGGTCCGAGACAGACGCGCACCGCGCGAATTGAGGAAGAGTGCAGGGGTGGCCTGTTTTGCTCGCACTGCGAGGGTCTGGCGCCCTCGTACCAACCAGGAATCCAGGGCCTGGCGCGCAAAGGTACCCACGGGTACCACTCTCTCCTTATTGCCTTTACCTAGGAATTTCAGGCCAATGGAAGTGTCGGCAAGCATTCTGGTGGCATCGTCAACATTGAGGGCTAGGATTTCGGAGATTCTGGCACCTGTACCATAGAGCAATTCGACGAGGGCCCAATCACTTAGCTGATCGGGTGTGGGATCTTCCTGGTTCCCGCCAGCCGCTGAAATCAGGCGCTCCACCTCATCAAGGGTCAAGGCTTTCGGCAGGTGGCGTCCAGCAGCGGGAGGTGTCACCATCTGGGCTGGGTTATCACTGGTGATTCCCTCATCAGCCCAGAAACGGTGGAGACCACGTACCGCCACGGTCATCCGACCTATGGAGGACTGAGCCAAACCCATGTGAGACAGGTGTACCGGAAACCCGGACACTGTCGTTGAGGTGATTGCTGAGGTATCGCAGATCCCCAAGCTTTCAAGATAGTCACGGTAATGATTCAAGTCTCGGGCATAGGCGACGATTGTATGACTTGAGAGACCGCGTTCAGCCTTGAGATGGTTGAGATAGGTCTCGCAATCACGCTCAAGAGAGTTCATGTACCCACTCCCGCTTTGCACAGTCACTGAAGCTGTGGCGCCACCCATTGCAGACGGTCACGATAGACGACCAGGGAGATGATGGGCATGATAGGCACAGTGATCACTGAAAACAGGCAACTGATGCCCATGATGAACCATACTGTTGTGAACTCATCGTTAAGACTGGCAAGGGAGGCAGGAAGGGTGATGGTCTGTATGGCGATACTCAATGCGATACTCACGAGGAGCATGACTATGAAGATCATTCCGCGTGATCCCTTGGTGATCTGTGAACTTCGACCCAACGCTGGCCAGATCCTCTTGTGTTCGACTGCTATGACTGGCAGTGCTACAAACCATCTCACAGTGAGAATGATGACCACCACACAAGCAGCGATGGACAATAGTATCGCCACGACAAGAAAGATCGTAAGCATAGCAATTATCGAATCTTCGTTAGCGCGAGGAGCCCAGTCGAAGAAGGCAATAAAGCCGCTAGTGGAACCCCAGATACCCAAGCCATAGGCAAATCCGGCTAGGGCTGCTATTGGCACAAGGGAACTCAGGCGAGCAAGACCTGCACGGCAAGCTTCCCCCAACGATAGTGGTTGTGCATTCCATTCTCCGTTTGCGAGCGTGCAACAGGAGAGGGTAGCCCACCAACTCACAAGAACGGAAAGGAAGATGTACACCGCGAGAATTGCTGAGGCAACCATGACTTGGCTGGGAGTGGCTATCTGTGAGTATTCAAAACTCAACCCGTCAACTATCATACTTATCCACCAGGCCATCATGATGGTCAGTGGCACAAAAAGGATAACTGAAGCAATGGCACCAATGCTTATGAAGGGCAGGAATCTGGCCTTGAAAATCTTGAAGGTCGTTGAGTAAGTGAATCCAAGATCAAGGGATCTCTTTATCACTGGTTGAACTGGGGGCACCCATCCTTGACCCTGTGGTGGGTACTGAGGTGGTATCGGTGGAATGGGTGGAGTCGGCGGGACCTGATTGGAATCATACGGAGGCTGCATATCCCTTATTCTACCGTTTAAATCGATGAGTTTTCTTAATCCTGGCGCAACTCATCCAAGGACCCTGTGACGAGCGCTGTTTTCAACGCCAGTACACCCACGATGATTGTTGGGTTCTTGACCTGGCCCGCAAAAATGGCGTCAACCAAATCATCAAGATCAGCCCAACTGAGTTCCATATCGGCTTCTTCTCCCTCCAGAAGGAAGCCCTCTGGACGTGGTACCTCGGTTAAGTCTCGGGCCAAGAAGATCCGCGTTGTCTGAGTTGAGCAACCAGGAGTCGCATAGACATCGACGAGTACCTGCCAGGTTTCGGCAGCCAACCCCAGTTCTTCAGCAAGTTCACGTTTCGCCGTGTCAAGGAAGGCTTCACCCTCAATGTCACACAACCCTGCAGGGGCTTCAACAAGTTTGGCTCGTACAGGATGGCGGTACTGATGCTCTACAGCGATCCTGCCCTGATCATCCATCGCGATGATTCCCACAGAGTTCGGATGCTGAAGATAGTTGCGTACCATGGTTTCGCCAGTGGGGGTACTCACCTTATCCACTGCGAAATCCATGAGGATTCCGGTTGTCGTATTCAGGCGTTCACTGGGCCATGCGACCGGTTGATCACTGAGGGATCCTGGGGTACTCATGGATGAGTTCACGCATTCGTGTATGCCAGTGCTGCTTGGATGAGGCCAACAAACAGGGGATGGGGATTCGTGGGACGGGACTTCATCTCCGGGTGGGCCTGGGTCGCCACGAAGAAGGGGTGCATGGTTTCGGGCAACTCAATGAACTCCACAAGGGTGGAGTCTGGGGATGTACCCGAAATAACCAGACCGGCTTCCTCCAACCGTTCACGATAGGCATTGTTCACTTCGTAGCGATGACGGTGACGCTCTGTCACCTTGGTTGATCCATAGAGGCTAGCAACCTTGGAACCTTTGACGAGTTCAGCCGGATAGGAACCCAACCTCATGGTTCCACCCATATCCCCTTCACCTGAGACGATGGAGACCTGTTCAGCCATGGTCGCGATAACTGGGTATTCAGTGTCGGGATCGAACTCTGAGGAATTGGCTCCCTCAAGCCCCGCCAGGGATCGAGCAACCTCGGTCACCATGCACTGCAACCCCAGACACAATCCCAGGATCGGTATCCCCTGTTCACGGGCGTACCGGATAGCCCCGATCTTGCCCTCAACACCACGAATACCGAAACCGCCTGGTACAACGACGCCATCAACCCCACTCAGGGTGACCGCAGCCTCCTCAGGGGTCCCACAACGATCTGACTCAACCCATTTGATAACGACCTTGGCCCAGTTGGCGAACCCTCCAGCGCGAAGGGCCTCCGAGACCGATAGATAGGCATCCGGCAGATCAATGTACTTTCCGACTAGGGCAATCGTCACCTCGTGCTTGGGTTCGTGTACCCGAGCCAGAAGATCATCCCACTTCTTCCAGTTCACGTCCCTGAAAGACAGACCAAGTCTGCGTACGACATAGGCATCCAGGCCCTCTGAGTGAATAACTCTGGGAATGTCATAGATACTGGGCGCATCGGGGCAGGAGATCACAGACTCCTCATCCACGTCACACATGAGTGCAATCTTGCGCTTGATGGACTCCCCCAAGGGGCGATCCGAGCGACATACGAGCGCATCTGGCTGGATACCGACCTGTCGAAGAGCGGCCACAGAATGCTGAGTTGGTTTTGTTTTCAGCTCTTGACTTGGCCCGATGTACGGGACCAGCGCCACATGGAGGAAGAAGACATTGGCACGCCCCAATTCCCGCCTCACCTGACGTGCAGCTTCCAGGAATGGTAGAGATTCAATGTCACCGACAGTACCGCCGACCTCATGGATCACGACGTCAATATCCTTGGTCGCCATCCCCATCATCTCTTCCTTGATGGCGTTGGTGATATGGGGAATGACCTGTACTGTGTCGCCGAGGTAGTCCCCTCTGCGTTCCTTGGCGATGACATGGGAATAGATCTTGCCTGTGGTCAGATTTGCTGCTGCTTTCAGGTCTCGATCCAGGAAACGTTCATAGTGCCCAATATCAAGATCAGTCTCTGCGCCGTCCTCGGTGACGAAAACCTCACCATGTTGGAAGGGGTTCATTGTACCCGGATCAACGTTGATGTAGGGGTCCATTTTTTGCATCGTTACCTTGAGGCCACGAGCCACAAGAAGGGAACCTAGAGAGGAAGCCGTAAGGCCTTTTCCGAGTGAGGACACGACCCCACCAGTTACGAATATATGTCGAGTCACTTTGCGGTCTGCCACGGGACTTCAGCCTATCTGATCATTGGGGGTTGAGCCTAACGCCACGCTAAGCCGACCACGGTCTTGCGAGTATTTTCAGTACATTCATATGGGAGAGTCCTACGCGATATTCGCATCCCAAGCTTGTCATCCTGCGCGAAGTCGCAGGATCTAGACCCCAGTTGTCTCTTTCTGGATTCTGCGACCCCGCGCAGGATGACTGTGGTGGGTTGTCCAGAATAGATGTGTCACCCTCCCCGCAAATAGGTCAGAGGTTCTTCATAGCCCGTGCTTGATCCATGAGTTCACCAGCATGGGCTTGGGAAGATACACTCTGATCCAATCCACCCATCATTCTGGCGAGTTCCCACAGTCGCTGATCGCCATGAAGATGACGCAGGGATGAGGCCGTGACCTCACCATTGTCGGCCTTGGTGATGACGTAATGGGTGTCAGCGAATGCGGCCACTTGGGCGAGATGTGTCACGACAATGACTTGGCCTTGGGTGGCGAGTTTGGCGAGCCGTTGACCCACTTGGAGGCCCACTGCCCCACCGATACCGGCATCGACTTCATCGAAGACAAAGGTTTGTTTGAGGGCAGAGTCAGCAAGGACTACTTCGATCGCTAAACGTACCCGGGAGAGTTCACCACCAGAGGCAACCTTGGACAATGGACCTGGGTCAGAACCAGGGTTGGCCGTGAAAAACAGCGCCACAGAATCCTTTCCCCAAGGACCCAATTCCGGCAAAGGTGTGACTCTGAACTCAACCTGCGCATGAGGCATGGCCAAGGCCGCCAATTCTGCGCCGATCTGTGCCCCAAATTGTCTGGCAGCCTCCCTCCGCATTCTTGTGATCTGGATCGCGAGTTCCCCAAGCTCTGCTTCAAGGGATTCCAGATGCTGGGTTACAAGACTGATGCGCTCATCGGAGCCCTCCAACTCTTGGAGTCTCGTGTGAGCGGTGAGTGCCCACTGTCGTACCTGAGAAGCATTTTCGCCGTATTTTCTTGTGAGAACCTTGATCTGAGCTAAGCGGCTTTCTATCCATTCCAGACGTACAGGATCAGCCTCAAGATTAGCTAAGTAGGATGAAACCTGGCCCGCCAAATCTGTACTCAGTGAAGAAAGTTCTAGGGCCTGGTCAGCTAGGGGCGCGGCTAGGGAATCCTTGGAAGAAATCTGTGCCAGGGCCTTGGATGCGGCAGCCAGGAGGGTGATCGCTGGGGTCGAATCCTGGGAGTCCTCACCAGCGAGTGCAACCATGGCAGTGAAGGCATTGGCTCTCAATTCGTCAGCATCCTGGAGACGTCGGGCCTCTGATTGGAGGGCTTCATCCTCTCCTTCTTCAGGGCCCACCTTCTCGATTTCTGCCAGACCATAGACGAGCATATCCACTTCTCGAGCGCGGTCTCGCGCTGATTGGGTCAGAGTATTCAACTCTTGGGCGAGTACTTTCCTTTGATCGAAGACGACCCTGTACCTTTCCAGGGTTGAGGCCATGTCAGGCCCTGCTGCCCTATCAAGTACCTCTCGTTGGCGTTCCGGGGTGGAGAGTCTGACCTGTTCGGACTGCCCATGGATGGTGACTAAATCTGCCCCAATATCTGAGGCGATGGATTGGGTCACACTTGATCCGCCAACCCAACAGCGCGAACGACCTGTGGTCGAGATCTGGCGTTGAATCAGGAGTTCACCTTCTTCTAGGGATCCTCCCGCATCCTCGACAGCCTTAGTGGTTGAGGTTGGTAGATCTGTAAAGCGGGCGATCACATGGGCCATTCCCTGCCCATTTCTGACCACTGACGAGTCTGCACGGGTACCAGACACCACTCCTAACCCAACAACGAGCATTGTCTTACCAGCACCAGTCTCACCAGTAACCACAGTCAAACCAGGGCCCGGACATAGTACGGCTTCCTCGATGACCCCGAGGTGCCTGATTAAAAGTTCAGTCAGCATCTTTACCCGCGCCCTCGCCAGCCCTCAATGGGTAACGCAAATTTCTTGACCAATCGGGAGGTGAAGGGTTGCTCCGAGAGTCGAGCCACCTTCAAATCATGAGGGAAGCGCCGAATCTCAATCCGGGAACCTGGAGGCAGATCATATACTCGGAAGCCATCGCAACACACAACTGCGGAAACTGGTGGATGGAGATCAAGCCTCACTTGAGAATCGGGAGCCAAAACCATGGGACGAGCAAAGAGTGCATGAGCAGAAAGGGGTACAACCTGGAATGCCTCCAACTGGGGCCACATCACAGGCCCACCCGCTGAGAAGGCATAGGCCGTTGACCCTGTCGGCGTTGAGACTAGGACCCCATCGCATGCCCATCGTGAGACTGGAAGCCCGTCAATGGAGACAAGACAGTCGATCATCTTCATTCTCATGGCTTTTTCGCAGGAGACTTCGTTGATGGCGATAGATGTCCACGTGGGGGTTTCCTTCTCCTCGGCGTAGACCTCAACTTCGACAGTCATCCTTTTCTCCAGGATGAACTCTCCCTCAACCACATGGTGTACCAATTCGGGCATCTGCGACATCTCAAGCTCAGCAAGGAACCCCACATGTCCCAAGTTGACCCCCAGTACAGGGATCTCACAGGCGAGAGCCTTCTCTGCGGCTCGGAGGATGGTTCCATCCCCACCGAAAACAACGATCACCTCCGCTGTGGGCAGAGTCTCATCCGAGATGTCACACAATCGAGATTGGGGCACCCGCTGTTGAATAAACTCGTGGGTATCGCCAAGTACGAGACACTCAAAATCTGTGGGAAGCGCCTCAATGAAAGCACAGGCGGCTTCCAGGGCAGGGATCCGTGAGGTATGGATCCACACCGCGATTCTGCGAGTTGAGTCTTGGTTCACATACTTAGATTACTGGGGTTATGGGACAGTTTTGGAACCCATCCACAGCCATCTTGCTACGAGTAGGATGAGGCACCAACGAAGTCTGGACACAAAGGAGGCAAATCATGGGTACTGCACTTATCATTGTTGATGTTCAAAACGACTTTTGCGAGGGTGGTTCCCTTGCTGTTGAAGGTGGTCAAGCCACAGCCGAACTCATCAGCAGCTATGTCGAAAACAGTGAATATGATCTCATTGTCGCAACCCGTGACTCCCATATCGACCCAGGAGATCACTTCTCATCCTCCCCCGATTATGTGGACTCCTGGCCTGAGCATTGCAAGGTTGGTACCACAGGCCAAAACCTTCATCCGAACCTGAAAGTACCCCTCGACGCCATTGTTGACAAGGGCTATTACGCCGCATGCTATTCAGGTTTTGAGGGAGTCGATTCCTGGGGTCGCTCATTGAATGACCTTCTCAGATCCCACGAGATCCAGGCCGTTGACATTGTGGGGATCGCCACGGATTACTGTGTCAAACAGACTGCCCTTGATGCCAAACGTCTCGGCTATGTGACCTGTGTACTCCTCAACCTCACCGCCGCAGTACATCCTCACAACAATGAAGCCCTAACCCAGGAACTCACCGAGGCTGGGATCGAAGTATTCGGCTAATCCCCATCGGGCTGCGCGGACCCAGTAGCTCGTCATCCTGCGCGTCAGTCGCAGGATCCAGACAATGTACTCCTAGATCCTGCGACTCCGTGCAGGATGATGGATTAAGACGGGTGAGATCGGAATAAGCAAAAGGTCTCCTGGTTTCCTTTCTCACCCACCACAGCACTAGGAGCAGACCAGTCCAGGAACCACCCCAGGGTACGCGCGTGCTCAATCACGCCAGTCACTGCTTGCGCGCGTACCAACTCATCGACAACCACGCCATGGGAATCCAAGCCTCCACGACCAACCTCGAATTGCGGTTTGACGAGCACCAAAGCAGCACCCTCGGGTTTGAGTACAGCCAGGATTGGCTCAAGAATCATGGTCAAAGAGATGAATGACACATCAGCAACGACATAGTCGACCCTCTGATTCTCGACGTCGTTGAGGCTCAGTTCCCGCAGATTCAACCCCTCGCGAAGAACCACTCTTGGATCGTGTCGTAGATTCTCAACCATTTGGTCATGCCCCACATCGACGGCATAGACCTGTGTGACTCCACGTTCCAAGAGGACCTGGGTGAATCCTCCCGTGGAAGCTCCAGCGTCTAGTACCCGTCCGGTGATGACCAGACCAGAGTGATCAAGGGCATGGATGAGCTTATGGGCGCCTCGGGAAACATAAGGATCCACCTCAACCTCAATCTGGATTTCACTACCGACAATAATCGAGGGTTTGGGTGAGGTCTGGAAGGGAATCGTGACTCTGCCAGCTTCAATGAGTTGGCGAGCATGGCTTCGGGAGCGGGCTAGACCACGCTCAACCAATGCCAGGTCAAGACGCATGGTGTCCAGAGTTCAGGTACCCTTGGAGTGCCTGTTGGGCCTCGCGAAAGACCTCAAGATGATCCACGAGTGGCGCCTCAGCCAAGGTGGTGACCTTCCTCAAGATGGCATCCACATTCTCGTCGCCGGTGGACGGGGGCTCCTGAATAGAACTCATGACTTAAGTATACTGAGGTAAACCCCTGAGCAGGTGATCCTGATGATTCTCAAGTTCTATGACCGACATAGCCAAATGACATTGAGCAAGGTTCAGGAGGTGACCTAGACAGGAGCGACAAAGGATGACCTCATGTTAAGTCTCTACAGCCCAGGGAACTCCCTTATCCACCGAATCCCCGCGTGGATCAAGCTCCTTGCCCTGTGCCTGTGCGGAACAACTGTGATGTTCATTTCTGCCTGGCCTATCCTTGGGGGCGCACTTGGTCTGATTGGGACTGCCTACATCATTGCCCGCATCCCGATAGACACACTATGGAGAATCTCGCGAGCTGTACTTTTCTTTATCGCCCTCATCGTCTGCTTCCAGTGGGTCTTCTCCTCTGGGCATCTTGCAGCTATAGTCGGGCTGAGGATCCTCTTTCTGATCGCTGCCGCCAACCTTCTGACGTTAACAACCACGATGAGCGATCTGGTTTCCACCGTTGAGACCATCCTGAGTCCCCTCACCCGTTTAGGGATACGTCCTGATCGTGTCGGTATCGCTGTCTCGTTGACTTTGCGTTTCATCCCTGTACTTATCGAACAGGGATCGCGTATCCGTGAGGCCCAGGCTGCTCGCAGGGTGAAGGCTCCCTTGACCTTTCTTGTACCTCTCATCATTCGTACCCTAAGAATGGCTGACGGGGTTGGTGAGGCCTTGGAGGTACGATCATCTCTTGGAGATAGCTGTGGCAGAAGAAACATTCCAGATACAATGAATCCACTGAACGCCGTTCAGGTATCACCCAAAGGAGCTCCATGAGATCACAAGACCTCGGACTCATCGCCATGTTTGCTGCACTCACCTGCGTGCTCGGCCTTGCCCCGGTAATCCTCCTCCCCCTAGTTGGCATTACTTTTGCGGTCCAGACCCTCGGGATGCTTCTGGCTGGTGGTGTCATCGGAGCTAAACGTGGGGCCTTGTCTATGGGGCTTGTCATCGTACTCGTGGCCATTGGACTCCCTGTTCTCACAGGTGCCCAAGGAGGACTCCACAAACTCATTGGTCTCACGGGAGGCTTTATTTGGTCGTGGCCTTTAGGCGCCTTCCTCGTCGGGGTACTCATTGAGAGATGGTGGTCGAAACTCACACATATGAAGGCCTTCTTCGCCTGCCTAGTAGGTTCAGTCAGTCTCTATCTTCTCGGGCACACATGGCTCGCCATCTACACCCAACTCCCCCTCCATACCGCCCTGTGGTCGTGGGTACTCTACCTTCCTGGAGATATCGCGAAGTCCGTTGTTGCCGCCATCGTTATCATGACTGTCAAACGCGCGTACCCTCTGATCAATCCCACGAGAACCCCATCATGATCCACTTTGACCATGTCAGCCACCACTATGGGGATCGTCAGGTTCTCTCAGAGATCAGCCTAGAACTCACCGAGAATCGGATTGGGATCATTGGGGGAAACGGTTCAGGAAAATCCACCCTGGCCCGACTCTGCAATGGCCTGATTCTTCCTAGTGAAGGCCAGGTTTCTGTTCACGGTCATACCACTTCCCAGGACCTTTCCACGGTACGAACCATGGTCGGCTTTGTCTTCCAGGACCCCGATTTGCAGATCATTATGCCCACGGTTGCTGAGGATCTGGCCTTCTCTTTGCGCTCAACAACGTTGTCGAAACCTGAGAAGGAGGAGACACTGTCGACGTGGCTGAAGGAATACGGTCTTGACTCCCATCGTGATCATCCCGCCCACCTGCTCTCCGGTGGGCAAAAGCAACTCCTCGCTATCGCTGCCATCCTCATCACCAACCCCCAGATCGTCGTCTTCGACGAGCCCACGACCCTGCTTGATCTGAAGAATAAGTACGCAGTCATGGACGTCATCTCCTCTCTTCACCAGCAGGTACTCGTTGTCACCCATGACGTGGATCTTTTATCCGACTTTGATCGCGTCATTGTCCTTGACGAGGGTCGAGTTTTTGCTGACGATACCCCCAAAAAAGCCATTGCTGGGTACCGTGCACACATCATTCCACACAGAAAGTGACACTCAAAAAACGGAAAATTCCATGTAGTTCATGGAAAATTCCGGAATATGCGTGAACAAACTTAACTTTACTCATTTTCGATACCTAAACTGCGCTATGAGGGGTTGGAAAGGCATCCACGGGCGATGTTGACTATTCCTTGAGTTAATTTTAGCGAACCGCCACAATTGTGGATCACCTATCGAGGCTATTTACAATCATTTGAGAAATCCATTCCATCAAAGACTAAACAGTTACCACCATGTAGCATACTCATCCACAAACAGCTTCTTAGGAAAACGAAGAGCAGGAATGATATAGGGACGCCTGTCTCCTTGACGAGGCACAAAGTGATCAAATACTAGGTCATCACCCTCACCCGAAAACGCAAAACACAGGATCCGCACGATTCCCCCAACAATGGTTCCTATCTCCCATTTGGGTCCCGGAAATTCATTTGGATGGTATTCGAAGATTGTCGCAGGGGTATCCTTGGATTTCTGATGAACAGGATGGACTACGGTCATCCAATCAATATCCCTCACCACCACCCGAGGCAACCACACCACATCGAGAGCAGACCGATCAACTAACTCCAAACTGAATACCACATCGTCACCCTCCGGTGTGTGTTTGATGGTCGACTTCTCACCTTTCAGGTAGTCTTTGGAATCAGATGTTCTGTACTGACCCACCAGAAATATATGTAATTGTTTTTTGTGGGCTCATTCGTCTTGTATTTGG
>JAIRQE010000007.1 GCA_031256725.1 Propionibacteriaceae bacterium | reverse complement strand
GAGAAACTTGGGTTCACCCTGTGCAAGAAGGAGGATATCGTCGGCGGTACCCCCCACGAGAATGCCGCAATCACCCGCGGTATCCTTGCAGGTGATCAGGGCCCGAAGACCGACGCAGTACTCCTCAATTCAGCCGCAGCCCTCTATATTGCTCGCGAAGACCTCAGCCTCGGGGATGCAGTGGAGATCGCCCGCGATACAATCGTCTCAGGTAAAGCCCAAGCCCAACTCGACCAGTTCGTCACACTCACCAACCAACCATGATTATGACTATCCTTAACACCCTCGCCCAGGAAGCTCGACAAA
The DNA here is from genome assembly GCA_031256725.1 of Propionibacteriaceae bacterium. Taxonomy (GTDB): domain Bacteria; phylum Actinomycetota; class Actinomycetes; order Propionibacteriales; family Propionibacteriaceae; genus WQYJ01. Next base: position 60,380 of record JAIRQE010000007.1, on the reverse strand, counting down.
GAGTCGATGCCGATATCCTCGCTGTGAGCAGGGCTGACATGCGAGCACAAGCCTATGACACCCCCATCCGTGAAGGCTTCCTCTTTGAGCAGGCTCTGTCAGCTCCCGGACTGAGTTTCATTTGCGAGGTGAAGAAGGCCTCACCCTCCAAGGGGTTGATTGCCTCAGATTTCCCCTACCTCGACATCGCGATGGACTACCAACTGGCAGGTGCGGCTGCGATCTCTGTACTGACTGAACCAGCTCGTTTCCTTGGATCTGATGCCCATCTCACCGAGATCGCTACTAGGGTTGCTGTACCCATCCTGCGCAAGGATTTCACGGTCGACCCCTATCAGATCTATCAGGCCAGAACCTTGGGAGCCTCTGCCGTCCTCCTGATCTGTTCCCTGCTCAGTGACTCCCAGCTGGAGGAGGCTCTGGGTCTCGCTACCAGTCTTGGCCTTTCCTGCCTTGTGGAAGCCCATAATGCTGAAGAGATCCAACAAGCGGTACGAGTCGGAGCACGAGTCATTGGGGTCAACAACCGTAACCTCCACGACTTCAGTGTTAATACTGCCAATAGTGCTGACTTGCGCAGCCTTGTACCTGAGGATCGAATCTTTGTTTCGGAGTCGGGGGTCACCACACCTGCTGATGCGGCCCAGGCTGTACGCATGAGAGCTGATGCTGTACTGGTTGGGGAATCTCTGGTGAGGGCTGAGGATCGCAGGGGATTCCTGCGTGAGATGCGCAATGCTGCTGTTCATGCCTTCGCCACACCCATGGGCCAGCAGTCACTGTGTCCCGCCATCAAAATTTGTGGGATCAGCCGCGAGGAGGACATCCCGGTCCTCAACTACACCCTGCCCGAATATGTGGGCTTCGTCTTCCATGAACCCAGTACACGCTATGTCACCCTTGGTAAGGCTTGCGAACTTCGTACTCTTCTCAATCCAAGAATCATCACAGTGGGTGTCTTCGTTAATGCTCCCATTCAAGAGATTGTTTCCGCTGTACAGTTCAAGAGCATTTCGATGGTCCAACTTCATGGCATTGAGGATGAGCCCTACATCATGGCCCTTCGTAAAGCCCTGCCCGGGGTACCCATCATCAATGCCTCCACAATCCGTGACGGTGCCGGTTTCGCGGCAGCAAGCCAAGCAGACCCAGATTATATTCTCTTCGATGGGGCTGAACCTGGTTCAGGAATCAGCTTCGACTGGTCCCTCCTCGAAGATATACGTCACCATCCGAACCTGCCACCCTTCTTTCTTGCTGGGGGTTTAACCCAGGAAACCGTGAAATCTGCCCTCACCTTAGGAGTCTATGGTGTCGATGTCAGCAGCGGGGTTGAGACTGGAGGGATAAAAGACCCTGCGAAGATCCAGGGTTTCATTTCAGCAGTACGTGGGCATCACGCAGCCCAAGGATCAGGGGTGTCACTATGATCGGTCGATTCGGTATCCATGGGGGTCAGTACATTCCTGAAACCCTCATGAATGAACTCCACACCTTGGAGGAAACCTACCTCAGCCTCAAGGATGATCCCGAATTCCTCGCAGAACTTGATGGCCTTCTTCGTGATTATGCTGGACGTCCATCGGGACTCTACTTCGCCAAAAAGATGACCAAGGATCTCGGTGGCGCGAAGGTTTACCTCAAACGTGAGGATCTCAACCACACTGGGTCACACAAGATCAACAATGTCCTAGGCCAAGCTCTGTTAACCAAGAGAATGGGAAAAACCAGGGTGATCGCCGAGACTGGTGCGGGTCAACATGGAGTGGCGACTGCCACGGCTGCCGCATTACTTGGCCTTGAATGTGAGATCTTTATGGGGAAAGAAGATACTGAACGTCAAGCCCTCAATGTTTATCGCATGGAGTTGCTGGGAGCGACTGTACATCCGGTGACCTCGGGTACCCAAACCCTGAAAGATGCTGTCAACGATACTATGCGCGAGTGGACCCGTCGGGTCTCGGATACCCACTATGTTTTGGGTTCAGTGATGGGACCCCATCCCTTCCCCACCATTGTGCGTGACTTCCAATCAGTGATTGGGCGCGAAGCAAGGGCCCAAATCCTTGAGTTGGAAGGAAAACTCCCTGCTGCTGTACTGGCCTGTGTGGGTGGCGGGAGTAATGCCATAGGTATCTTCCATCGATTCATTGAGGATGCTGGGGTTCAGTTGATCGGTTGTGAGGCCGCTGGAGTGGGGATTGACACTGCTCGTACTGCTGCAACTATCGCAACCGGAACCCTGGGCGTCTTCCACGGAATGAAATCCTATTTCTGTCAGGATGAGGTTGGACAGATTGCGCCCGTCCATTCGATCTCTGCAGGACTCGACTATCCAGGAATCGGTCCAGAACATGCTTGGCTCCATGACACGGGTCGGGCCAGATATGTACCCGTGACTGATGATGATGCTGTTGAAGGATTCGAGTACCTCTCCCGTATGGAGGGAATCATCCCAGCGATTGAGTCAGCCCATGCTGTGGCCCATGCCCTAGAACTCGTCCCGAGTGTGAGTCCAGATGATTCGGTGATTATCTGCCTTTCGGGACGTGGTGACAAGGATGTGGCCGCCATCGCACGGCACAGGGGCAAGGAGATGATGGAATCATGAGTTCAGCTGATCGGATTCGGGAAGCATTCACATCCAAGGCTTTTATTGGGTTCGTTACTGGTGGTGACCCCACCTTGGAGGACACCCGCCGTTATGTTCGGGTACTCGTCGATGCGGGTGCCTCATTGGTTGAGATCGGGGTACCCTTCTCTGATCCGATCGCTGAGGGACCCACTATTCAGGCAGCGAGTGCTAGGGCTCTGAGCAGTGGTACGACCCTGGAAGACCTGCTCACCCTTATCCAGACCCTCCGCCATGATGGAATCACTGTTCCGCTGGCTCTGATGACCTATCTCAACCCAGTCCATCACTACGGCTATGAGGCCTTCTTCACGAAGGCGGCCAAGATGGGTGTGGATGCGGTGATTATCCCCGATCTCCCCTTCGAGGAACATGGTGAACTGTGCCAGATCACCCGTGAGGCGGGGGTCTGCCTCATCTCTATGATCGCCCCAACCTCAGCTGATCGAGTACGGCGAATTGCCCAGGATGCCACAGGCTTCATCTACCTTGTGAGTTCCATGGGAGTGACAGGGGTACGTACCGAAATCAACACAGACATCTCCTCGATTGTGGCTGAGATCCGCAGGGTGAGTGATGTACCCGTGGCAGTCGGTTTCGGGATCTCAACCCCAGACCAGGTTGCTGCCATGTCAGCCCAAGCTGATGGAGTCATCGTGGGTAGCGCAATAGTGAACCTCATCAGCGCACATGGATCGCACGCCGATGAGGTCCTTAAGGAATATGTGACTCAGATGGTCAACGCTTTGTCTTAGGCCTTGTCGAATCTAAGGACCTCGACCCCGTTCGATGTGAGAACTAGGGATCCACCATCAAGGAACCAGGTGTCAACTGAGTTGAAGAGAGCAAGGTAGGTCGTCTCTGCTTCAGCAGTATCCATGCAGTACATCATGGTTGTGGCCAACTCACCGACTTTCCAAGAATCCCCTTTGATAGTGATCGGGCCTGAATAGTTATTGCAGGCCGAGACACCAAAAACAAGGGGTGACTCAATAATGAGGGTGATAGGTACCTCTGGAATCTCCGCAGCATCACTCCAAGAAACGAGCGCCCAGGAACCCTGAATCTTTTCACTACCCTTGTCGACTGGACCTGAGGCTGTGTTATCTCTATTTGTCATTGCCCCTCCTGCTAAATACATTGCTCCGGCTAGGGAAATACCGGTAGCAATACCTACGACAAGGCTAACAACCGACAGTTTCCTTTTCTTCATGGTAACTTCCTTTCAGTTGTCCTCACTCATGGAAGATCATCACCTTTGTCAACGTTCATAGTTTTCGGTTTATTCCTGGTTTTAGGCCATCTCACTAGTAGAGGTCAACTATGCCATGGGATGCACTGAAGAACTAGGGATAACAATTCAGAATCTCTTCTTCGTGGAACGACAAGCTCATGTACGCGCAGGGTGGGGTACATTCATCGAACGTGAATTGCGCAAATTGATCATCGACAGTTTTACGCCACTGGACTTACCCCCGAAAGAAGGATACTTATGTACCCCACCTTGCGCTTGTCCTGAATTCAAGTAAGGCCGAACCATGATAGAACTGTACCTATGACTGAAACACTTGCTGTGATTGCCAATCGGTACTCCTGTCGCGCCTTTACCGACACCCCTGTTGACCCAGAGAAGCTTCGCCACATTGCTCAAGCGGGAATTCATGCCCCTAGTGCCCGCAACCGCCAACCGTGGAGATTCATTGTCATCTCTGACAAGTCAGCCATCGAGAAGATCGATGCCATTGGTATGGAACGTCTCAAAGAATTCGATCCAGCTGGACACTCCCGCATGATGGACCGCGGCGGTACCATGCTCTACAACGCCACAGCCCTGATCGTTATCGCTGGCGAGATCTTAGACAGTCCGTACCCCGTCTCGATGGACACCGGTATCGCAGCCTCTCATATCGCACTTGCGGCAGCCTCCCTAGGCGTGAACTCCTGTATAGCGGCTATACCCTTGGTCGCTTTCAAGGACGAAACCATCAAAGCTACGTACATCCCTGAGGGCTTCGAGTTCTCGGTCGCAGTCCTTCTAGGGTACGCAGTCGAGCCAGGAACCCCACATACAGTCGATCCTGACAAGATCATCTCTATGTGATTCGTACCCCTGTACGCTAGACTCGGCACGCGAGGTTGCGCCGGATTTTGGCGTGACCTCAAACCCTGGTACAGTAAACCCTTGCGTGTACGCACACTATTGTTGAAAAGGTAGAACCAAGTGGCAAACATCAAGTCGCAGATCAAGCGAATCAAGACCAATGAGATCGCTCGTCTTCGCAATAAGGCAGTCAAATCCAAGCTGCGCACCGAGATCCGTAAGGTTCGCGAGGCCGTCGCGGAAGGTAACGCCGAGAAGGCCACCGAATTGGCGAGAATTGCATGCCGCAGCCTCGATAAGGCAGTCACCAAAGGTGTGATCCACGCCAATAACGCAGCAAATCGCAAGTCTTCGATTACGCGAGCTGCCCAGTCAGTATAGACCTAGGGCTCCAGCGCCCCCATCACCCGGGGCGCTTTTTTATGCCCTGGTTCCCATCGGCAACGGCGCCGCTGGGGGCCAGTTTTTTATAACAATAAGTGCTCATCGTCGCTGAGAACCAGTCTTGACGGTGGACACGGAGATCTCTTCCCCGCAGCGACGACTACACTTTATTCGCTGCGGTAGTTTTCGTCCCAGTCGGAAGGACTCTCCATGAATCATGCTGCTCGGTTGGATCGACTGCCTTTCACCTACAAACACGGCAAACTTGTTCTTGGCTCCGGCTTCGGATGGGCTCTCGACGCCATGGATGTGGGTCTCATCTCCTTTATCATCGCTCAATTGGTGAAAAGCGGATGGCAGGGTATTGACTCTACGACCGCGGGATGGATTGCCTCTGCGGGCTTCATCGGGATGGCGATTGGAGCAACCTTTGGTGGCCTGCTGGCCGACAAGATTGGGCGCCGTCAAGTTTTCGCTCTAACCCTACTGATCTATGGGTTGGCGACTGGTGCTTCGGGGTTGGCTGGTACAGTAGCCGTCCTCATTGCCCTGCGTGTAGTCGTGGGCCTCGGACTTGGAGCAGAGTTACCTGTTGCGTCAACCCTGGTCTCCGAGTTTGCGCCTGCAAGAATTCGTGGGCGAATAATCGTGGTTCTGGAAGCCTTCTGGGCATTGGGCTGGCTCTTCGCGGCTCTGATTGGGTACTTCGTGGTTCCAGTCGGCGACAACGGCTGGCGATGGGCCTTAGCCTTGGGGGCCGTACCAGCAATCTATGCCCTGGTGATACGTATGGGACTGCCGGAATCTGTACGATTCCTGGGCCGCAAGGGCCGCTTCGAACAAGCAGAGAAGATCGTCGAAGACTTCGAGAGTTCCCGACCCATGTTCAACCAAGGTGCCAATGTGGCTCCAGAGATCGCTCACGATGCTCACATCGCAGCCGAACCTGAGATACCCGAACCTCCCGCAAAGGTGTCCGCACTATGGGCCACAGGGCTTCGTGGGCGGGCTGCAGTCATCGGGCTGATCTGGTTCTTCGTGAACTTCTCCTATTACGGCGCCTTTATTTGGCTGCCATCCCTGCTTGTCATGAACGGTATTGCGATCACCAAGTCCTTCGGGTACACCCTGATCATCACGTTGGCGCAACTTCCTGGCTACGCCTGTGCCGCGATCACGATTGAAAAGTGGGGACGCCGTCCAACTCTGATCATCTTCCTTGCAGGTTCAGCAATCGCAGCCGGACTCTTCGCCTTCGCCTTTGAGCCTTGGGCAATCATCGCTGCAGGGATGACCCTGTCATTCTTCAACCTTGGTGCCTGGGGGGCGCTCTATGCCACAACCCCTGAACTCTTCCCCACCGATCTGCGTGGTGCTGGATCTGGATGGGCTGCCGGATTCGGACGCATCGCCTCGATCATCGCACCCCTGATTGTCCCGGCTCTGATGGGCCTTGGTACCACCTGGCTCTTCTTCCTCTTCGGGATTAGTTTCTTAGTGGCTTGTTTCCTGAGCCTGTTGTTGCCTGAACTCAAGGGCCAGAGCCTGGAGTAGCTCTTTTTCTTGGGCTTGTCCTAAACTGGAAGTAATCTCAGTGTATTTGTGGAAGTGAGGGTGTTCGATGAACAACGATCCCAGATGGTACCCAGACGAATACCGTGGCGATCCTGCAGGACAGGATCCTTATGCGCCAGGGCCTGATCCTTACGCTCCTCGTGGGCAAGATCCGTACGCTGGGCAACCAGCCTATGCCCCACAAGAACCCTATGCCGGACAGGATCCGTACGTTGGGCAACCCTCCCATCCTGGACAGGACCCGTACGCTGGGCAGGACCCCTATGCCACCCAACCCATGAGCCAGGGGGATATGTCCCTTGACTCTCATCCTGGACTCTTCCGCCCCAATCCTGGCAGTTACGGACATGGTTTCTTCGAGGATCCGCAAAGCCAGGAAACCGTTGTGATGCCTCCAGATCACTACTACGCTGTCCCACTGGAACATGAACCCACCGAACCCAAGAAGAGAAAGAAGGGCGTAGTACTCATCGTGGTTCTTGCCAGCCTTCTTGCCCTAGGTATCGTACTAGCTGCTGGTGTACTGCTATGGACGAAGGTTTTCTCTAACGCTGGCGCGCAGAGTGCTACCGAAGCCGTGGAAACATACCTCACTGCCCTAGCCGCTGGTGATGCTCCTACAGCACTCGCACAGACAGCCCAACTTGTGGAGGATACCACCTTCCTCACCTCAGAATTCCTGTCTGCTGCTCAACGGGACTACCCCATCACGAATATCAAAGTCCCTGAGGGTCAGCAAACGACATCTCCTGCCCAGATCACTGCTACCTATAATCTCGGCGATGTCGAGGTTGAAGCCCACTTCACAGTGCAACAGCATGGATTCTCCTGGCTTCTTGACGGTGGGTTCATGAATCTGAATGTAACTGACCTCGTGGAAAAACTACCCTTAAGTTTGAATGGGGTTGATGTCTCCACACTGAGCACAGTTGCCCTCTTCCCTGGGGTTTATACCCTCGAAACCTCACAGCCTTATGTGACGATGACCGATCCTGAGCTTGTCATCAATTTCCCCGAGGGGAGCCCTGCATTTACCTGGGGGGTGAACCTCACAGATGAAGCTGTCACCATGATTTCCGAGGCTGCCGCACCTCATCTGAGTTCCTGTCTTGCACGCCTAGAGATGCTGCCTGGTGACTGCGGGTTCGGTATTGCGAATTCCGAGCAGACGCAGGTGAGTGTTGATTCAATCAAGTGGACCCTCACCTCTGCCCAACCAGACTTCACAACCTTGGATTGGGTGGTTGATTCCACAACATTCAACGTCGCTGAGGCCAATCTTGAGATGACTATAGATTTCGATGCTTTGACACCCAATAGACGGAATTTCTTTGAGGCATCCTTGACGACCCACACAGTTCGTGCTGATTTCTCTGATCTTGACAATATCCAAATTCTCTTCTTCTAGGATCAGGAAACTTGAACTATTCTTGAGCTAGCTGTGAGTCCATCTCCCGCTCAGGATTTTGGCTCCCAGCTTTAAGGCTCTAAAGTATTATCTCTAGGATTCTTAGGAAAGGGTCACCATGACAAGCAGTTCTCAGGTTCGCCGGTCGCGCCGTGAATCTCTTGATTCCCAGCGCATTGAGAAGGCTAAGAAGGAGCGCCGCAACAAGATTCTGTTCGCCATAGCTGGTGTCATCATCGTTGGCGCAGTGATTGGTACTGCCATCTGGGGGATCGTCTCCACCCAGAATAAGTCTGGAACTGAGTTGCCTCCCAACAACGCTCATGGTCATGGGATCTGGCTCGCCCCACCTGTTGATGGTCTTCCGACCCTTGAGATCTACTCTGACTATAACTGTGGGGTCTGTGCAAGCGCCCACCGTACCTTGAACGCTGTTCTCAATGAGGCGATTGAGCAGAAGAAGGTCAATGTCATGGTTATCTCTATGTCCTTTGTGGCGGAAACCTCTCGTCAAGCCTCCATTGCATCTGCATGTGCGGACTTCCAAGGGGCCTTCCCCAAGTTCCATGATCAACTCTTCCTCCACGCATCCGGTGGCCTGGACTACGAAGATATTGACACCATTGTTCCTGAGGCGGCTGGTCTCACAGGAGATGCACTCACCAATTTCTCCACATGCCTGAATAACCAGGACACTGGTAGCTTCGTGGATGCAGAGGCTGCCTATGGGGCAAAGAACAAGGTGAACGCTACTCCTGCTTTCCGCCTTGATGGTGTCGATGTCCGCGAACAATTGTTTAACACCAATACCCAGACATTTGATCCCGATTTGATGCGTAAACTCCTCGAAATGAACTAATTCATTTGTCATCTTCCTGGGCCGTACAACCGAGCGCATAACATATTTCAGATGATCTAAAATGTGGTGCTTCTCCTCGTTTTCAGAGGTTCCCATGGTACGATTTTGGACAACCTCTGTATTGCACCCACGAGGTTTCCCGTACTACTAACGCATGAAGGAGTCGGACATGGTTGATCATGCATCTCCATCCGACCTCCTCCCCACTGATGAGGGATACACCCAAGGTTCCGACGAAGTTCTTCTCTACGATGCCCGCGAGGGTGACCGTCGCGCCGCTGTTGAACTCTGGAACCGCCACAGTCCCTACGGATTAGCAGTCGTTCAGGGTTTAGCCCCCGAACAGAATGTCGAGTCAATCAACACTCGGGCCTGGGTACACCTACTCTCAGCAGATCCCAATGAGGGAGCGCCGGGAGGTTTTCGACCCTGCCTCTATCATGCTATTCGAACCATCGCGGCTCCCAATAAGACTATTCGCGGGGATGTTTACCTATCCCCAACCTACCGCAGCCTTCGCGAGGAGTGGCGCGAGGTACTGTGGTACACCCACATGGAGTCGATGAGGCCGAACCAGATTGCGACCCTCATGGGTGTGGATACACGTGAGGCCTCAACCCTGCTTCACCAGGCCCGCCAAGGTCTACGTCAAGGGTGGGTACAACGCCGTCTACGCTCCATCCCGCTCAGCAATGAGGTGTGTCGTGAAGTCTGGCAGAATTCGCGAGCCTTTGCCCGCAACCTCATGTCAGAAGACGATGCCACCCTCATGTCTACCCATATTCGAGACTGCGAAACCTGCGAATCAGCTGGGTTGGATGCAGTTGCGGTTGGCGCTCTTCTCCGCAAAGAGTACATGGACACTGTTACTGGGGTTGGCGGTGGATCAAGCCTTCGAGCCTATCTTCGAGCGACTGGCCCTTTCGTACGCGCCCTAGCTCCACTTCCGATGCCCATAGCGAAACTCTATGGCCGTACGCCTGAATCGAAAACTGAGCCCAAGAAGGTAGAGGACGAAAAAAAGACCCGCCCTGCGAAGGCTGAGGAGCAGAAGACCGAGGAACCGAGGACTGAGGAACCCAAGCCCCGCCCCGCACGCAAACCTCTAGCGAAGCCTCGTGCGGCAGAGGAACCCAAGCCAGACGATGAAGTCGACCACGTTGAGTTAACTGAAGAGCTTCAGGACATGAGCCGTCCTTCAGGGTACGTAGGAACCTGGGTTGGGCATAAACCCAAGGCTCCCATCATTCCTGCTCGAAAGATTCCAGCGACACGACGAGAAAAATCAACTGAGGACAGTTCCAAGGATGTCTTCGATGATGATGCCACTATGGACACCTCTCCCCCAGAGATTCTGAATTTTCCGCAGGAGCCTACGAAGCGCCCCGTTTCCAAGCGGATCTTCGAACTTCCTCTGGAACCTGAAGGAATCCTGGATCCCGAGTCCCCAGATTTCGCCTCCCATGGGGATGCGCGAACCCGTACACGTGTTCGTTCCACGAAACGAAAGGTGAGTTCTGCTGCGCGTGGGTTGATCATCGTTGTGGTCATCCTTGTGATCCTCATTCTTGCGGGTATCGGAGTCGACTCACTCCTATCATCCCCAGAAGTTACCCCATCCACGCCCTCTACACCCTCGCAGACCCGTACCACCGAGTCGAGTCTGCCCGTGCCAGTACCTCCGGGGTCTGTGGAGATCACCTCAGTGGATACAGGTGTTCTGAATAATCTCTTCCCCATCGTTTCTGGGCGAGCCGAACCTCATACAGAGGTAGCCCTCACTATCGGTGAAGTGGAGATCACGGTCACCACGTCCAATTCGGGTGAATGGACCACCGCTGGTTTCGTTGCCCCCTTCACCTCTTCACGAGGGATGATTTCCTTGAGAGATGGCAGTTCGCCCTCAGATCCCGCATTGGCAGGGTACGACCTCGTACCTCCCCCGAAGATGACGACTCGGGCCAGCGATGAGCAGGTGATCGTCACGCTCACAGGACTTCCATCCACTACTGCGGAGATCCTGCTTGATGGGAATTCGATGGAATGGCCCTCCCTGGATGAATCAGGATCTGTTGACGTTGCGGTTAAAGCGACTCAGGGCAATCACTTCCTTCAGGTGAGGTACGTGGAGGGCAACCGCGTGGGCCCAGTAAGTGCTCCTGTGACGATTTCCTAGACTGGTCTGACCGTGAAATCGGGCTAAGTCGAGGACTGAGTGTCGCTAGGATATAGCCCATGACTGACGTGACACCAGGGATTGCTCCTGATCGACCCCAACTTGAAGGTCTTGAAGATAAATGGTCTGCCCACTGGGCTGATGAGGGTATCTACTCCTTTAATCGCCCCTCGTCGCGGGATCAGGTTTTTTCGATCGATACCCCTCCTCCAACGGTATCCGGCTCCCTCCATGTTGGGCATGTCTTCTCCTATACGCATACTGACGTTATTGCTCGGTACAAGCGCATGTGCGGTCTTGAGGTCTTCTACCCCATGGGTTGGGATGATAATGGTCTACCCACAGAGCGACGCGTCCAAAACTATTACGGGGTACGATGCGATGCGACTCTGCCCTATGACCCAGATTTCACGCCCCCAGCGAATCCCGATCCGAAGAAGCAGATTCCGATTTCTCGCCGGAACTTCATCGAGTTGTGTGAGGAACTGACAACAGTTGACGAGAAGGTTTTCGAGAACCTGTGGCGCCATCTGGGGCTGTCAGTGGACTGGGACCAACTCTATGCAACGATCTCCCCCACTGCGATTCGTATCTCTCAGGCTGCCTTCCTGCGTAACCTCGCTCGTGGTGAGGCCTATCTGGATTATGCGCCAACCATGTGGGATGTCACCGACTCCACAGCCGTGGCACAAGCGGAAATCGTCGACAAGGAACACCCCGGGTTCTATCATCGTGTCTCCTTCCACCAGCTTGATGGGACACCGGTGTACATCGAAACAACTCGACCCGAGTTGCTTGTCTCCGTCTGCGCACTGATTGCCCACCCCAATGATGAGCGGTACCAGAACCTCATCGGTTCGACGGTATGTGATCCGTTGTTTGGGATTGAGATCCCTGTACTCGCACACCATGCAGCCGAAATGGATAAGGGCGCAGGTATCGCCATGTGCTGTACCTTTGGGGACAAGACTGATGTGCAATGGTGGCGTGAATTGAACCTCCCCACTCGTACGGTCATCGGCCGTGATGGTCGATTCTCCCGCGAAACCCCCCAGTGGGTCGTCAACAAGGACAGGTACGAACAACTCTCAGGCAAGACCATCTTCTCAGCCCGTGAAGCCACGGTAACCATGCTCCGCGAAACAGGGAACCTGGATGGGGAACCCAAGCCAACAATGCGCAATGTGTCCTTCTATGAACGTGGGGACAAGCCTCTTGAGATTGTTGCCTCAAACCAGTGGTACATCCGCAATGGAGGCAAGGATGAGGACCTGCGCCAAGCACTTCTCGCCCGTGGTGCCGAGATGACCTGGGTCCCCGAATACATGCAGCATCGCTTCTCGGATTGGGTGAATGGACTCAATGGGGACTGGCTCATCTCCCGCCAACGCTTCTTCGGGGTACCCTTCCCAATTTGGTACAGCCTCGACGCCGATGGGAACCCCGATTTCACGAATCCGATCATCCCTGAGGAATCGGCTCTACCAGTGGATCCCATGAGCGAGACTGCTCCCGGGTACACAGAATCCCAGCGCGAACAACCGGGTGGCTTCACTGCTGACAAGGATGTCATGGATACCTGGGCAACGAGTTCACTGAGTCCCCAACTTGCCTGCGGCTGGATTCGCGACGAGGAACTGTGGAATCTGACCTTCCCCATGGATATGGCACCCCAAGCCCATGACATCATTCGTACCTGGCTTTTTTCTCGTGTGGTACGAGCGAATGCCGAAAATGGGTGTCTGCCTTGGGCGACGGCAACTCTGTCCGGTTTCGTCATGGACCCAGACCGCAAGAAGATGTCGAAGTCTCAGGGCAACGTGGTTGTCCCCACAGAGATCCTTGAGAAGTATGGTTCCGATGCCGTGAGGTGGCGTGCTGCTATGGCTCGTCCGGGTGCGGACTCCCCCTTCGATGAGACTCAGATGAAGGTAGGGCGTCGACTCGCAACCAAGATCTTGAATGCCTCGAAACTCGTCTTGAATCTTCCCGAATCCGACCCTGAGTCGTGGTCTCTTGATCAGGTGACGAACCCAGTGGATCTGGCCATGCTCGCTGATCTTCGCCAGGTAGTCACCACTGCAACCTCCTTCCTTGAGAAGTACGAGTACACCGATGCTCTTGAGGTTGCTGAACGATTCTTCTGGACCTTCTGCGATGATTACATTGAGTTCGTCAAAGAGCGTTCCTATGGTCAGGACAGTGCGGGTACTCCTTCGGCAGACACCCTCTCAGCCCGTTCGGCTCTGGGGATCGCCCTCGGTGTACAACTGCGCCTGTTCGCCCCCTATTGTCCCTTCGTGACCGAGGAAGTCTGGCGCTGGTGGAATATCACGTCCATCCATCGCTCCAGTTGGCCCACCCCTGCTGAGTTGTCAGACTCAGGTGACCCAGCAGTACTCTCCACCATTTCCCAAGCACTCATCGCCATACGTGGGGCCAAGTCGGCCGCCAAGACCTCAATGAAAACCCCTGTCGACTCCATGATCATCTCAGGAAAACCAGAGGTCCTGGCCCACCTGAAGTCGGTTGAATCGGATCTTCGAGCCGTCAGCCACCTCACCGCAGAGATCTCCTGGACTGAGTCTGACAACGACCTTTCCTTCGAGGTACACCTAGCTTCACCTTAAATCCCGACCTTAGGCAAGGTGAGCTGGTTCCACTCATCAAGTCCTAGGACCTATCTGCCCACGCAAAGTCTTCAACATCTGGTGGTCCATATTTAGTATCAAGATCATCCAGTAGTCGGTGTCAAGAATCTTCTGGCGAGTACTGTGCCGTGGCGTTGGCAACGTATGCTGAAATCGATGGTAATACCTTGCTGTACAGCAACCCTCGCATTCCGCACAAGGTAATCTGGAAGAATAACTGAAATCCCTGTGGTTATAGCAAGATTTAGTGCTCTTCTGCACATTCTCCCAAGACTAAGGCAAAAAAGGGGAAACCTTGATGCCTGGAAACCTATCGCTGTTTCGTTTCGGGTACTACGGTAGGGATATGGCATCGTCGATATCTTGTCAGGACTGAGAGGGTTTCAATGAAGAAGCTAGTTGCGGATGTTGTTGTCATCGGAGGAGGGTCAACTGGTATTGGAGTTCTACGTGACTGCGCCATGCGTGGGTACAGTACTATTCTCCTAGATCGCGCTGACCTGGCCCAAGGTACCTCGGGAAGGTTCCATGGGTTGCTGCATTCTGGTGGCCGCTATGTTGTTTCCGATCCCGAATCTGCGCGTGAATGCGCGTTGGAGAACGCCATTATCACCCGAATCCAGCCTGATGCTGTTGAAGCAACAGGTGGACTCTTTGTTGTCACGGAGAAGGATGATCCTGAGTTCGGGGATCGCTTCCTCGCTGGTGCCCAGGCCACACAGGTACCAGTACAAGAGATCACCATCGCCCAGGCACTAGCCCGTGAACCGCGACTGAATCCCCAGATTACTAGGGCTTTTGCTGTACAGGATGGCACAGTCGATGGGTGGCAACTCGCCTGGTCTGCTGCTCGATCAGCAATAGAATATGGTGGACAGGTTCTGACATACACCAAGGTCACCACGGTCCACCACCGCGATGGCCAGGTGATTGGAGTGAGTGCTAAGGATCTGAAGACTGGTGAGGATGTTGAGATCGACTGCTCCTTCGTCTTGAACTGTGCTGGGCCTTGGGCTGGGCAGATCACCTCCATGGCTGGGCTGCCCCCTGTGGCGGTCGTACCAGGTCGAGGGATCATGATTGCGATGAGCCATCGTCTGGTGAATATGGTGGTCAACAGGTGTATCTATCCTGCTGATGGGGACATCATTGTCCCGGTACACACGGTCTGCATAATTGGTACCACGGATGTCAAAGTTGAGGACCCTGATCATCTAGGAATCGAACGAGCCGAAGTACAGCAGATGTTTGATGCAGGCGAGGATCTCATCCCAGGGTTCCGTCAGGCTCGTGCTCTTCATGCGTGGGCTGGTGCCCGCCCGCTGATCAAGGATGACCGTGTGGCCGCCACTGATACCCGGCACATGAGCCGCGGAATGGCAGTCATCGACCATTCGACCCGTGATGATCTCAAGGGGCTGATCACTATCGGTGGCGGGAAACTCACAACCTACCGGCTCATGGCTGAGCACATTGTTGACGCCATGGAGGAGCAACTTGGAAACTCGATCCCCTGTCGTACTGCTGAAGAAATCTGCCCAGGCAACGTCGAGGGTCACAACTATCTGGTGACCCATCGCCTCAGGGAGCGTGAAGAGGATCGAGGTCACTCACCCATCATCTGCGAATGCGAACTCATGAACCGAAAGATGTTCGTCGACCTCATGAAGGAACACCCCCATGCCAGCTTCGATGATCTACGTCGCCAACTGCGTATCGGCATGGGTCCATGTCAGGGTGGGTTCTGTTCATCAAGAATCGCTGGGATTATTCACGAGGAGGGAACTGCTGACGCCGAGAAAGCCACAGGCTTATTGAAGCTCTTCCTTGAGCATCGCTGGATTGGATTGTGGCCAATCCTCCACGGGGATCAGGTACGCCAAACCGCCCTTGACAACTGGATACTCCAAGGAATCCTGGATATTGATCACGTACCCTCACCGGATAAAGTCGAAACCGATCCAGTAGATCCCCTGCCCAAACCCAAGACGACCAAAGCCACGAAACCCACGGCGGCGAAGACCACCAAAGCTACAACGGCTAAGACTGCTGCCAGGACCGCTAAAACCACGAAGGCTTCCACATCGACCGGAGAGGCGAAGAAATGACCGACACTGTTGTTATCGGCGCTGGACTCGCCGGTTTGACCGCCGCCATTCGCTTGGCTGAGGAGGGGCAATCTGTCACCCTGCTTACTTTTGGTGTGGGCGGGATTCAACTGAGCCAAGGCACTATTGATGTCCTTGGGTATCGGGACAACAAACTTACACCAAAACCCTTCACGTCTCTCGCGAAGACCTCAGACCCGGGGCATCCCTATTCCATCCTTGCCCCTTCAACGGTTGAGAAGGCTGTCGATTGGTTTGCCGCCCAGCTTCCTGATCTGCTCCTTCCTGGGGATGAGGCCAATCACCTCGTTCCCACTGCTTTGGGGGCTATGAGGCCAACCTATCTGCGTCAGCCTTCCATGGTCTGGCCCGATCCCGGTTCAGTTGCTGTGGTTGGACCACGCCAAATCAAGGATTTCTATCCCGAACTCATGGCTGCCAACCTTGAAAGGACCACTACGGTAAAGGCCACGGGGTACCATATCGACCTGCCAGCCCGTGAGGGTGAGGTTGATTCCTCCCCAATCGTCTACGCACAGGCTCTGGATGACTCTGAGTTCTTGATGAGGTTCGCGAAGGCCATTTCCTCGGTGATCTCCAATGAGGATGCCATATGTCTTCCTGCAATCTTGGGGTTGCGTACCTGTGCACACATGACCCTTGTGGAAGCCCTCGGCAGGCCTGTGATCGAAACCCTACTACCTCCCCCCTCTATCCCTGGAATGCGGCTGAACGAGGCTTTGCTGACTCGTGCGAAGGCTTTAGGGGTACGGGTCATCCTTGGCTCTAAGGTGACCGGATTTGAGACCCAGAAGTCCCGTGTAACCTCGGTGATCCTCCACCAGGCTGGACGCGATCAGGGGTACTCGGCCGACAACTTTGTTTATGCTGGTGGTGGTTTTGAATCGGGGGCCCTAGCCATGGATTCCTATGGGAAGATCAGCGAAACCCTTTTCGGGCTTCCCCTTGTCGGAGCCGACCAGGATGACCTCATTACTGGTGATTATTGGGCTGATCAGAAGCTCTTCCGTGTTGGGGTCGAAGTTGATGAGATCATGAGGGTACTTGATAAGAAGAAGGTTGTGTACAGCAACCTCTATGCCACAGGCGGCCTCCTTGCGGGGGCAACTCGATGGGTGGAGAAGTCTGGTGATGGGATCGCGATTGCAAGTGCCTACCGAGCTACTGAATCGATCCTGGGAGAGGTGAAATAGTCATGTTTGAAGCCACATCACACGAGCATAACCTTCTAGCGAGGGCCAGTCTCGACCATTGCCTCAAATGTACGATCTGTGAGACCCACTGCCCCGTGATGGCGGTGACACCGAAGTTCCCTGGACCAAAGTTCGTCGGACCCCAGGCGGAACGCTACCGCAATGGGGCGTCAGTGGATCACTTGATCGACTACTGTTCCTCCTGTGGTACGTGTACCCTAGTCTGCCCCCAAGGGGTCATGATTGCAGAACTCAACTCGGCAGCTCGTGCAGTGATGAAGAAGAATCACATGCCCCTTCGGGATCAGATCATCTCGCGTACCACCCTCTTGGGCAAGACCATGCGCCCGATTGCTCCCGTAGCCAATGCAGCCCTAGGGTTCGCCCCGGCACGGTGGATGGTCGAGAAGGTCATTGGAATCCACCGCAAGGCCGCTATGCCGACTGCTCGAAGTCGTACCTTCTCCTCCTGGTGGAAGAAGCACACTCCCGCTCAAGCGCCCACGCGAGGCAAGGTCGTCTTCTTCCACGGATGTGCAGGAGAATACTTCGAGGTCGAGACCTCCATCAAGACCGTTGAAGTCCTCGAACATCTTGGGTACGAAGTCGTCACCCCCAAGCAGGGATGCTGTGGGTTGGCCCTCCAATCCAATGGGTTGTTTGATACTGCGCGGTCCTATGTACTCAAACTTGCCGACCAACTTGGGGTTGAACCCGGCACACCCATTGTCGCCTCGGCCGCCTCCTGTGCTGGGATGCTCAAGCATGAAGCTTACGAAATCATGGGCGTCAATGACTCCAGTCTGTTGGAGGTTGGTGCTCGTGTCCGAGAGGTCTCAGAGTTCCTTCTCGCTCTGGCCGAAGCAGGAGAGCTTCCCTTGAGCTTTGACGAAGTAGCCATGACGGTCCCCTACCACGCCCCCTGCCAACTTAAAGGCCAGGGAATGGGCAAACCCGCCCTGGAACTCCTGCGTCTCATCCCAGGTCTGAAAGTCATTGATGCTGAAGCAACCTGCTGCGGGATAGCTGGTACCTATGGCCTCAAAAAGGAGAAGTACGCCATAGGCCAAGCCGTCGGAAAGCCCCTCTTCGATAAGGTCAAAGAGGTCAATCCTGAGCTAGCAGTCTGCGACACAGAAACCTGTCGCTGGCAGATTGCCGCCGCCACTGGAGCCGAGGTGGTACACCCGATCTGGATCCTGCATAAGGCGTACGGGCTGAGCTGATTTCTATCTGCGTTTCACCGACTTTAACTCCGCGTTTCACTGACTTTGGGTTCGCGTTCCACCGACTTTGAGTCCGCATTTTACTGGAAACTCCTTGTCACCATGGAGCCTTCACAATGTCAACCCACTCAGCAGTAACAGTCGCATTGCCTTGAAAAGAAAAGCAAAGTCCCTGTACCTAACAAGGCACAGGGACTCGTAGCTTAGGTCCTATTTCAGGAAGCCTTCGTAAGAGCGTTGCTCCAACTGGGACTGAATCTGTTTGACAGTATCAAGACCGACACCGACCACAATCAGGATCGAAGTACCACCAAAGGGGAACTGTTGCGAGGCCCCGACCAAGACGAACGCCAGAGTCGGAATCAGTGCAACAAGCCCAAGGTACAAGGACCCAGGGAAGGTCAGTCGGCTTAGAACGTACTTCAAATAACGTGCGGTTGGTGCACCTGCACGGATACCGGGGATGAAGCCACCGTACTTCTTCATGTTATCAGAGATTTCAACAGGATTGAACGTGATTGACACATAGAAGTAGCAGAAGGCAACAACCAGAAGGAAGAAGAACAGGTTATAAGCCCAGTGATCACCCTTAACAAAGTAGGTATTGATCCATGTTGCTGCCGCAGTTGCTGGCCACAGTTGGGCGTACAGTGCAGGAAGATACAGGATCGACGAGGCGAAAATCACAGGGATAACACCGGACTGGTTGACCTTCAAGGGGATATAAGTCTTGGATCCACCGTACATCTTGCGACCCACCATACGCTTGGCGTACTGCACTGGGATACGACGCTGACCCTGCTCCATGAAGATGATGCCAAGCATGACGAGCAAGCCGATGGCGAGCACCAGGAGGAACATGAACCAGCCCTTGTCAGCATTCGCAGAATGGGCGAGCTTGATGGCCCACAGGGAGGTTGGGAAGCGTGCAGCGATCGATGTGAAGATCAGGATCGACATACCGCGACCAACACCATGATCAGTGACCAACTCACCAAGCCACATGACAAGGCCCGTACCAGCGGTCATCGTTAGGATCATGACAGCCACCGAGAAGATGTCTGTCTGATAGACAACGGACTTGTTGCACTCCTGGAAGATCTGACCATTAACAGCCATCGAAACGTAGGCTGTACCGTTGAGGACAGCCAGAATCAGGGTGAGGTAACGCGTGTACTGCGTGATCTTTGCAGTGCCGGCCGCACCCTCCTTCTTCAGAGTCTCAAGTCGTGGCACCACGACAGTCATAAGCTGCAAGATGATGCTCGCTGTGATGTACGGCATGATGCCCAAAGCAAAGACCGACATCTGCAGCATGGCCCCACCCGAGAACAGGTTGATCATCGAGAACAATCCCGCTTGATCACCTGTTTCGGCCGCCAAACGACACTCGTTTAGGGCGGCCATGTTGACGTTGGGCACCGGCAGAGTCGATCCGAAACGGAAGACCACGACGATGAAGAGCGTGAACGCAATCTTCTTATTCAGGTCAGCAGACCTAAACATATTCTTTAAGGCGGTCAGCATATCTTTCTCCTCACCTAGCCTAGGTTATCAGCAAGCTGCATAGTGTTATGCATTACAGCTCGGTGATAGAGCCACCAGCCTGTTCAATCTTCGTTTTCGCACCTGCTGAGAAAGCGTGTGCTGTGACATCGACCTTTACTGTGATCTCGCCTGTACCGAGAACCTTCACCAGGGATGCGTTACGAACCGCACCCTTGGCAACCAAATCTTCGACGGTCACAGTTCCACCTGAGGGGAAGAGCTCTGCGATACGGGAAAGGTTGATGACCTGGTATTCGGTGCGGAAAGGGTTCGTGAACCCGCGCAACTTGGGAACACGACGATGCAAAGGCATCTGGCCGCCCTCAAAGTATGCAGGAACATTCTTGCGTGCGCCCGTACCCTTGGTACCGCGCCCAGCTGTTTTACCCTTCGACGCCTCACCACGGCCAACACGAGTCTTCTCTGTGCGAGCCCCAGGAGCGGGACGAAGATGATGAATCTGTAGAGCCATTATTTAGCCTCCTCCACGACAACCATGTGAGCCACGGTACGAACCATGCCCTCAGTGATGGCGTCCAATTCACGTTCAACAGAATCGCCGATCTTCTTCAACCCGAGGGAACGAAGGGTCTCACGGTGATTCTGCTTGGCGCCAATACCCGAACGAGTACGGGTGATGACAACCTTCTTTGTTTGCTTAGTCTCAGTTTTCTTGCTCACTTGGCTTCTCCTTCACGCTTTGCAGCAAGCAGAGCAGCCGGGGTGACTTCCTCAACGGTCTTCCCGCGACGACGTGCAACCTGCTCGGGCTCTTCAAGTTCCTTGAGCGCCTTCACCGTGGCATGAACCACGTTCACGGCATTGGATGAGCCCAGTGACTTGGCCAACACGTCGTGGATGCCTGCGCACTCCAGGACCGCACGAGCAGCACCACCAGCGATGACACCAGTACCAGGGGAAGCTGGGCGCAGCATCACAACGCCAGCCGCTTCCTCACCCTGAACCGGATGTGGAATGGTCTTGAGGATGCGAGGTACCCTGAAGAAACGCTTCTTGGCTTCCTCGACCCCCTTGGCGATGGCGGCTGGGACTTCCTTTGCCTTGCCATAGCCCACACCGACCATACCGTCACCGTCACCTACGACCACGAGGGCTGTGAAGGAGAAACGACGTCCACCCTTGACAACCTTCGCAACGCGGTTGATGTTGACGACACGCTCAAGATAATTGCTCTTGGGAGCCTCTTCGGCCTCACGGCTGCGACGGTCATCGCGACGGCGACCCTCACCTGCTTCGCCCTCATTGCGGCGGTTATTGACTGCCATAATCATTCCTTCCGTCAGAACCCGAGTCCGGCTTCACGTGCGCCATCGGCAAGAGCCGCGACACGCCCGTGGTACTGTCGACCTGCACGGTCGAAGACCACCTGGTCAACTCCGGCATCCTTGGCCCTCTTGGCGACGAGTTCGCCGACCTTCTTGGCCTTTTCAGACTTATCAGCCTTAGCGGTACGCAAGTCTGATTCCATGGTCGAAGCCGATGCCAAGGTGTGACCCTTGGTGTCATCGATCACCTGTGCCACGATGTGACGTGATGAACGTGTCACAACCAGACGGGGACGCTCTGGTGTACCAGTGATGGACTTGCGCCCACGACTCTGGCGCCTAGCCAAAGCGGCCGCCTTCTTGGCGAGACCCTTCTTAACACCTAATGAAATAGCCATTACTTACCAGCCTTTCCGGCCTTGCGGCGAACAACCTCGCCTGCATAACGTACGCCCTTGCCCTTGTAGGGTTCAGGCTTACGAATCTTCCTAATGTTCGCAGCCACCTCACCGACAGCCTGCTTGTTGATCCCCAGGACAGAGAATCGCGTTGGGGTTTCCACAGCGAAGGTGACACCCTCAGGGGCATCCACGATCACCGGGTGGGAGAACCCGAGTGCGAACTCGAGCTGAGTTGGGCTCTTGAGTGTGACACGGTAACCAACACCCACGATTTCAAGCTTCTTCTCGTAGCCCTCGGTCACACCCACAACCATGTTGTTGACCAGGGTACGTGTCAGGCCATGAAGAGAACGAGACAGTCTCTCATCATTGGGGCGACCAACCTCAATCTTGCCGTCCTTGGCTTCAACACTAATGGGTGAGACAACGCTATGAGTGAGGGAACCCTTGGGGCCCTTAATCGTGATCTCGGATCCTTCGATCTTCACGTCAACCCCAGCAGGGATTGTGATCGGCATCTTTCCAATACGTGACATCTTTGACTCCTCACCACACGTAGGCGAGGACTTCCCCGCCGACAGATTTGTGGTTGGCTTCCTTATCGGTAAGCAAACCCTGGCTGGTGGAGATAATCGCAATACCCAAGCCGCCGAGTACCCTCGGGAGTTGAGTGGACTTCGCGTACACGCGGAGTCCAGGCTTGGAGATGCGCTTGAGGCCCTGGATGGAACGCTCGCGACCTGGGCCGTACTTCAGCGTTACTGTCAGGGTCTTTCCGACACTACCGGCTTCAGGTTCGATCACCTCGAAGTCGGTGATGTACCCCTCCTGCTTGAGGATCTCGGCGATACCCACCTTGATCTTCGAATGAGGCATAGAGGTACTCTCATGATGCGCCATGTTGGCGTTACGCAGACGCGTGAGCATATCTGCGATGGGATCTGTCATTGTCATCGGCTTGTGGCCTCTTTCTCACAGCGGTTTCCGAACGGGACCTTCTGTGCTGTCGGATTGAGTGGAAGGTTCATTGACTTACCACGAGGACTTCGTTACACCAGGCAGTTCACCGCGGTGGGCCATGGTCCTCAGGCAGATACGGCACAGGCCGAACTTACGGTACACGGACTTCGGACGCCCGCACTTCTGGCAGCGGGTGTATGCCCGAACGCCGAACTTCGGCTTGCGGGACTGCTTGACCTTAATAGCTGTTGTTGCCATTGCTCAGATCACCTCTTCTTCTTCCCAATGGGACGAACGCCCCGCTTCTTCTTGACTGCGGCCTTGTTGGCTTCAGCGGTTTCCTTCGTCTGGAAGGGGAAACCCAAGTGTGTCAGGAGCGCACGCCCTTCGTCATCGGTCGCTGCCGAGGTGACGAAGGTGATGTCCATTCCACGAATCTTGTCAATCTTGTCCTGGTCGATTTCATGGAACATCACCTGCTCGGTCAAACCGAAGGTGTAGTTGCCCTTGCCATCGAATTGCAGCGGCGAAAGACCACGGAAGTCACGGATACGTGGCAGAGCCAGGCTCAGGAGACGATCAGCGAACTCCCACATCCGATCCCCACGCAAGGTGACATGGCAACCGATGGGCATTCCCTCACGCAGCTTGAACTGAGCGATGGACTTGCGAGCCTTAGTCACTGTGGGCTTCTGGCCAGTGATCTGAGTGAGATCACGTACAGCTGCATCAATGACCTTGGAATCCTTGGCGGCTTCACCAACACCCATGTTCACCACGATCTTGACTAAGCCAGGGATCATCATGACATTTGCGTAGTCGAACTCCTTGTGGAGTGCTGGGGCGATGGTCTCGCGGTACTGCTTCTTGAGGCGGGGAAGTTCCTTCTTCTCAGCCTTGGCAGTCTTTTCAGTCTTGTCAGCCATTAGATCTCCTTCCCTGTCTTCCTGGAAATCCTGACGTGGCGAACCACAGTGTGCTCGCTACCATCTGGACGCTTACGGCTTTCCTCAACACGCTTGTACCCCACACGAGTGGTAACCTCTTTGGTTCCCTGGCGTACAACCAGAGCCACGTTGGAGACGTGGATTGGAGCCTCAGAACTCAAGATTCCACCCTTGATAACCTGGCGGTTCGTACCACCTTGGGTATCCTTGCGGTGGCGCTTGACGATGTTGACACCAGCAACAGTTACCGTCTGCTTCTCAGGGTTGACTGCGATAATGTCGCCCGTCACACCCTTGTCTTTGCCAGCGATCACACGGACGTGATCACCCTTCTTCACATGCATAGCCATTCTCAAATCACCTCTGGTGCGAGAGAGACGATACGCATGTACTTCTTCTCGCGTAGTTCACGGGCCACTGGACCGAAGATACGGGTACCTCTCGGTTCACCATCCGCCTTCAGGATCACAGCAGCGTTCTCATCGAACTTGATGTACGACCCATCGGCACGACGGTGTTCCTTAGCTGTACGTACTACGACAGCCTTGACGACCTCGCCCCTCTTGACTCCACCACCAGGGATGGCATCCTTCACAGTGGCGACAATGGTGTCGCCGACATAAGCGTAGCGACGCTTGGATCCACCGAGTACACGGATACAAAGAATCTCCTTCGCACCAGTGTTATCGGCGACCTTCAGTCGCGTTTCCTGTTGGATCATTGTTGTCTCCTTATGTCCTGCGAAACCTTAACGGGCCTTCTCAACGATCTCGATGAGTCTCCACCTCTTGGTTGCAGACAGCGGACGGGTCTCCATCACCCTCACGCGGTCCCCTTGACCAGCGGTATTACCCTCATCGTGGACCTTCAGCCTCTGGCTGCGGGTCATGACCTTCCCGTACAAAGGATGCTTGACGCGGTCTTCGATGACGACAACGATGGTCTTATCCATCTTGTCGGACACCACGACCCCTTCGCGGACCTTGCGACCAGCCCTATCCTCACTCATCAGTTCTCCTTATCGGGATCAGGCACGATGCCTAGATTACGTTCTTGTAGAACGGTGTAGATGCGCGCGATGTCCTTGCGGGCCTCGCGTAGACGTCCGTGGGATTCCAGCTGACCAGTGGCCGCTGCGAAGCGAAGACCAAAGAGCTCTTCCTTCAATTCCACAACACGTGCGTTCAGTTCTGTACGGCTCAATGTCCGTAGTTCTGCAGCTGAGGTGGTTGCCATCAGTTATCACCCTCCCTCGAAATGAAACGTGCCTTGAATGGCAGTTTATGGATAGCGAGACGCATAGCTTCACGGGCAACATCTTCACTGACACCAGACAGTTCAAAGAGCACGCGTCCAGGCTTCACATTCACAACCCACCATTCGGGGGTACCCTTACCGGAACCCATTCGGGACTCAGCTGGGTGCTTGGTCATTGGGCGGTCAGGGAAGACGTTAATCCATACCTTTCCACCACGGCGGATGTGACGGGTCATAGCAATACGAGCAGCCTCAATCTGACGGTTGGTCAGATAGGAAGGCTCCAGGGCTTGGATCCCGTAGTCACCGAAGGCGAGGGTTGTTCCACCCTTGGCAACACCCTTCCGCTTGGGATGATGTTGCTTACGGAACTTCACACGACGAGGTATCAACATGGGCTATTCACCTGCGCTCTCTGTTTGTGGCTCGGAGACCACGGCCTGAGCGGCCTGGGCTTCCTGATCCTTACGCCCACGACCTGACCGATCACTACGCTCGCCACGATCCGAACGACCGGGGCCACGGGTTGGACGCTGACGGGTCAATGCCGACTGGCGATTGGCCTTCTGGGTGATGCGCTCTGCACGGGTACCCGTAAGGTCACCCTTGTAGATCCACACCTTGACCCCAATACGGCCGAAGGTTGTACGGGCCTCATAGAACCCATAGTCAATGTCAGCACGCAGGGTGTGCAATGGAACACGACCCTCACGATAGAACTCTGCACGGCTCATTTCAGCACCACCGAGACGACCGGAGCACTGGATCCTGATACCCAAGGCACCACCACGCATCGCGGACTGCTGGGCCTTACGCATCGCGCGACGGAAGGCCACACGAGCACCCAACTGCTCTGCCACACCCTGGGCGACCAATTGTGCATCAATCTCAGGGTTCTTCACATGGAGGATATTGAGCTGAACCTGCTTGCCAGTGAGCTTCTCAATGTCGGAGCGCATCTTCTCTGCCTCAGCACCATTACGACCGATGATGATACCCGGGCGTGCAGCATGAAGGAAGATGGTGACGCGCTCAGAGCGACGTTCGATCTCGATCGAGGAGACACCAGCCCTTTCCAGACGCTTGTTCAGGAATTCGCGGATCTTGATGTCCTCACCGAGGTACTGCGCGTACTGCTTATCGGAATACCAACGTGACACGTGGTCTGTTGAGATGCCCAAGCGGAAACCCATGGGGCTAATCTTTTGACCCATTCTTAGGCCTCCTTCTTTTCCTCGGACACGGCATCTGTAGCCTTCTTGGCAGCCTTCTTCACAGGCTTGTCTACTGCTTCAGTTGCTTCTTCAACCTTCTTGGTTGCCGCCTTCTTTGCCGCAGGCTTCTTAGCCGCTTCCTTGGGCGCCTCGGTCTCAGTCGCTTTTTCCTTGGTTGTCTTCGCTGTTTTTTCAACGACCTCAGTTGCTTCAGCTACCTCAGCCTTGGCAGTTGCCTTCGCGGTTTTTTCTGCCTGAGCTTGCTCTGCTTTTGCAGTCTTCTTCGCTGCAGCCTCATTACCAGCCAGACGTGGATCATCCCAGCGCATGGTGACAACCTGCTTTGATGGTGGGATCGGGCCGCGATTAGCTTCAGGCTCGACAACCGCAGTGATGTGGCTGGCACGCTTAAGAATGCGGGAAGCCGAACCCTTAGCGCGAGGGCGGATACGACGCATGGTCACACCCTCATCCACGAAGATCTGCGAGACGTAGAGATCGTCCACCCTGAGGTTCTCTGTGGACTCTGCGTTCGCTACTGCAGATGCAATGACCTTGTATACCGGCTCAGAGGCGGCTTGTGGTGCAAAGCGCAAGGTGTTCAGTGCATCACGAACACCCATTCCGCGAACCACATCAACCACACGGCGTACTTTCTGTGGCGACATGCGGATGTGACGCGCAATGGCGTACGAACCTTCACGATCACCGAGGAGCGCATCCCTACGATTAGGACGCTGCCAATTCTTACTCATTGTTTGCTACCCTTCTCAGCGCTTTCGAGCCTTCTTGTCGTCCTTCACGTGACCACGGAAGGTACGAGTGGGTGCAAATTCACCCAACTTGTGACCAATCATGGCTTCGGTGATGAACACAGGAACGTGCTTGCGTCCGTCATGTACCGCGATTGTATGACCGAGCATGTCGGGGATAATCATGGAGCGACGAGACCATGTCTTGATGACTGTCTTCGATCCCTTGGCATTGAGGTCATCCACCTTCTTGGCGAGATGGCCATCCACAAAGGGACCCTTCTTCAGACTGCGTGGCATGTGTTAAGTCCCTTCTCAGCGCTTCTTGCCGGACTTACGGCGACGGATAATCAGACGAGAACTCGCCTTGTTCTTGTTACGGGTACGACCCTCAGGCTTACCCCATGGGCTCACTGGGTGACGACCACCGGAGGTACGACCCTCGCCACCACCGTGGGGGTGGTCGATCGGGTTCATGACCACACCACGAACGGTTGGGCGTACACCCTTCCAGCGCATGCGGCCGGCCTTACCCCAGTTGATGTTGGACTGTTCGGCATTGCCGACCTCGCCCACAGTTGCACGGCAACGGATGTCAACCATACGCATTTCGCCTGAAGGCATACGCAGTGTGGCGTACTTCCCTTCACGGGCAACCAACTGGATGGATGCACCAGCAGAGCGACCCATCTTTGCGCCACCGCCAGGCCTCAATTCCACAGCATGGATGAGGGTACCGACAGGGATATTGCGCAGTGGCAGGTTATTGCCGGGCTTGATGTCGGCCTCGGGGCCAGACTCAACGCGGTCACCCTGACCGAGATCCTTGGGAGCGATGATGTAACGCTTCTCGCCATCAAGGTAGTGGAGCAAGGCGATGCGAGCCGTACGGTTGGGGTCATACTCAATATGAGCGACCTTCGCCACGACGCCATCCTTGTCGTACCTCTTGAAGTCGATCTTGCGGTAGGCCTGCTTATGACCACCACCGATGTGGCGGGTCGTGATGCGACCCTGGTTGTTACGACCACCGGTCTTCGGCTTCGGAGCAGTCAGGGACTTCTCCGGCCGATTCCTGGTCACCTCGACGAAGTCGGAGACCGAGGAACCACGACGGCCCGGTGTAGTCGGCTTGTACTTACGTATTGCCATGTGTTATCTCACTTCCGTTCCCGAGCCGAAAAGATCGATGGACTGACCGTCGGCCAGAGTCACGATGGCTCTCTTGGTATCGGGGCGACGACCATACCCATAACGGGTGCGACGCACCTTACCCCTGCGGTTGATGGTATTCACCGAGACGACTGTTACATTGAAGACCTTTTCGATCGCGATCTTGATCTGGGTCTTGTTAGCCGTCGGCGCCACCAGGAAGGTGTACTTATTCTCGTCGATGCGCGTGTACGACTTCTCCGACACCACTGGTGCTAGGAGGATGTCACGCGGATCGGTGATCTTGAGTTGCTCGGTCACTTCTTATTCTCCATCACATCTGTGAATCCGGCTGCCGTGGCTGCCTCTTCAGAGTTGAACCAGATCTCAGCGACAGTACGGGAGTACCACCGTGATGCTGGGGTATGGAAGAGCATGGAATCCTCATTGCCCTTGATGTCAAAACCCTCAGGTGGGTTCTCGCCGCGATAGGAGCCTTCACCATAATCTGGCTTGTCCTCTGGCGCGACCTCGGCCTTGACAGCCTTAGCGGTCTTTGCCGCAGGCTTGGTGACTTCGGCTACCTCTTCGACAACCTCAACCACCTCGGGGGTTTCCTCAATCGGGGCCTCAACCACTGGTTCTTCGAGAACTGGTTCTTCAACGACTGGGGCTTCCACCACAGCTTCGACGATCTCTTCAACAGGGGCTGGTACTTCTTCCACAACCGGAGCTGGTGGAGCAACCTCTTCGACAGGAGCCTTAGCAACCTTTGCAGGCTTCACCTTGGTTTCCTTGACGGCCTTCTTCTTCGCGGCTGGTACGATGACTGGCTTCGATTCCGTTGCGGAAGTAGTACGCGCGATGAAGTCATCCATGGCGTCTTTGGTGAAGACCACAACCTCGTTGGCGACAACATCATAGGTATTCAACTGATCGACTGCGATGGCGTGAACATTCACCACATTACGCAAGGAGAGCCACGCACTATCTTCATCACGGTGAAGAACCACAACAGCGGACTTGTAGTCACCCACCACACTCAAAGCTTGCAGCGCCTGACGGGTTGATGGGGTTTCACTAGCGAGATTCTCGATCACGAAGAGCTTTCCATCAGCATAACGCTCGGACAAAGCAGAGCGCAGAGCCGCGGCGATCATCTTCTTAGGAGTTCTTTGAGCGTACGAGCGGGGCTGCGGTCCGTGGACTGTACCACCTCCGGTCCACTGGGGTGCACGACGGGACCCGTGACGTGCGCGGCCTGTACCCTTTTGTCTCCACGGCTTTGCGCCACCACCGCGAACATCTCCGCGAGTCTTGGTGGCATGGGTTCCCTGGCGGGCGGCTGCCAACTGTGCAACGACGACCTGATGGATCAAGGGGACGTTCACCTCGCAACCGAAGACGTTGCTTGGCAAATCAACTTTGCCAGTCTTCTTGTCTCCACCCAGGATAGCTACTGAAATCTCTGACATCTCACGCACCCTTCTTCGCAGCACTTCGTACAAAGACGAGGCCGTTCTTCGGACCTGGGATCGCACCCTTAACCAGGATCAAACCGCGCTCAGCATCAACCTTGGCAATGGTGAGATTCTGGATGGTCCTGCGTACAACACCCATATGACCAGCCATCCTCGTACCCTTGAAAATGCGGGAAGGGGTGGCGCACTGGCCGATGGAACCTGGGGAACGGTGCTTGCGGTGAACACCGTGGCCGGCACCGAGACCGCGGAAGCCGTGGCGCTTCATGACACCAGCTGTACCCTTACCCTTGGTCACACCAATTACGTCAACCACCTCGGCTTCAGCGAAGACCTCAGCGGTGACATCGGAACCCAATTCGTACTGATCGGCGTCTGTGGTACGGATCTCCATCAGGTGGCGGCGAGGACTCACACCAGCCTTATCGAAGTGCCCCTTGACCGGCAGGGAGATGGAACGACGAACGATCTTGTCCCCCTTCTTCTTGATCTTGTTGGGGAGTTCTCCGAACCCGAGCTGTACGGCGGAATAGCCATCGCGATCAAGAGTGCGGATCTGTGTAACAACACAGGGTCCAGCCTCGATCACTGTTACAGGGATGACCTTGTTGTTCTCATCCCACATTTGAGTCATCCCGAGCTTGCGCCCGATGATACCTTTGATTTTTCGTTCTTTATTCATTACTGACCTCAGGGAAGCTTGATCTCGATGTCAACACCTGCGGGAAGATCGAGGCGCATGAGGGAATCCACAGTCTTAGGCGTGGGATCAAGGATGTCGATCAAACGCTTGTGGGTCCGCATCTCGAAGTGTTCCCGAGAATCCTTATATTTGTGGGGAGAACGGATCACGCAGAACACGTTCTTCTCAGTGGGTAACGGCACAGGGCCGGCAACCTGAGCACCAGTGCGCGTCACGGTCTCGACGATCTTGCGCGCCGACGAATCGATGACTTCGTGGTCATAGGCTCGAAGCCTTATTCGGATTTTTTGTCCGGCCACTGCTAGTTCCTCTCTGCTTGACCAAGGATTGCCCCTGGCTGTCGCTCTACATCCCTCACGTCGAGCGATGCTGTCCTCCGACCCCCGAGGTCGGGCGTGTCGCGGGTTTTATCCGCACTCGTCCTGTTTTTTCCTAGTGGGTGGTATCCGATACAAGATCGGGAACCGGTGAGCAATCACGATCGCGGCTGAGCACGCAACCAATCCTCGCTCGTCGGAGCAACTCCGCAATCTTGCCATAGTTTGGGGTTCAGGCGCAAATTTATTCCACTCAATTCTGTGTCACCTTGAGATTTTTCATCCACTGCAACTTCTTTTCACGTTGAATAGTTTTAGCGTATAGGTCTATATGTCGAAAGTATATGTCGAAACTATACAAGGAGACAGTATGGGTCGAGGGGCTATTGACATGGTGCCCTATGCGCAAGACGCTGTGCTCCTCATGGCGGCCAATGTGCGTACCGAGCGCATTAATCGTCGATGGACGACCGAAGAGTTGGCTTCACGATCTGGTTGTTCGCGGTACACCATCGCTGCCATTGAACATGGGAAACCAACCGTTGCTTTTGGACATGTACTCAATGTTTGCGCTGCCCTGAACATTCCTCTCTATCTACCTGACAGAGAGGAACTGGCGCGACTAACTCGTAGCCAGCGTGAAATTGTGAGGTTAATGCCCAACCGGGTGATGCCAAAAGTGGAGCCATCCAATGACTTCTGAGCAATGTGTCTGGATCTGGCTCTCCGGTTCCTATGAACCTGTGGCGCTCCCCTCGCGCCTGCACTCGAGTCAGCTCTCATCCATGGGACAAGCATTGGTGGCGCACGACCCAAAGTGGCTCTCATCGACGATCAGAGCGGAGGGTGGATCGCCAAATGTGGTACATCAAGCGACGGTGGTACCCCAAAGGTTAAGCACGAAGTCTTGGCATTGTATTGAGCGCGCATCTGTGGAGTGAACAAGAGTGTCCACAGACACCACCTTCTACTATCGCCAGCCTACGATATCGACCCTTGCCGTACTGCAGGATGGGAACCACTGGGATGAAGCAGTTGATACTGCCCTTCTCAGCCATAGTCAAACAGCACAGATCCCTGGTACACAGATTCTTAATCCTGCTATTTTGATGGCCTTTAAAGCCATCTAGATTTCGGCTAGGGCTTCCACGGGGCTGGCTTTGGCGGCTCGGCGGCCTGGGAGGAGTGAAGCCAAGATGGAAGCCACAAGGAGTACACCCAATAGACCCAGGGTCATGGGCCAGTCGATGGCAAAGGTGACCGGTAGTACCACTCCGTCCGTGACGAACTGGGCGGCTGCAGCCTTGGCGCCAATCCAACCGAAGAATCCACCGAAGACTAAGCCAACCACTCCACCAATGAGGGTGAGCAGGGCTGCTTCAATGAGGAGCATGATCTTCAATTGACGTTTGAGGAATCCGAGGGCCCTAAAGATGGCATTCTCGCGTTGACGTTCAATCACTGACAGGGTGAGAGTGTTCCCCACGCCAACCAGGGCGATGAGTACGGCCACCGCCAGCAAAGCAGAGACTATGCTAACGACGATATCCATGGCCTGCTCAATCATGGTCTTCTGGAAGATGGAACCATCAAGTTGAGCAAACCTTAAGTGTTCACCCACAACCTCTTCGACTGCTTGTACCACTGGCATAAGGTTTGACTCCTCGGACACCTTCATGAAGATGAGGGCATTGTCATAGGATTCTCCTGCCAGTGTGGCATAGACCTTGGGGGATACGAAGGAATAAGAGTCCATGACAATGGGCTCAAACTTCGTCGTCACCTTCATGGGGATACCACCCGCATTCAGTTCAACGGTAGCCCCCTCCGTAAGACCCCAACCTGACTCCCAGATGAAGATTTGGTCATCGGGAACTGCTTGGGGAAGTCGTGGAGCAAAGGCCGCCAGTTCTGGAGTGTAACTACACACTCGGTCGAAACTGCTGGTCTCCCCCTCAGCAACCGATTCTTGATCCTTGCAGGCAATGGAGAGAACCCGACCAATTCCAGAGATCTCATTGAGGCTCCTGCTCATCGCCGCTGGAAGATCAAGTCGACCATCGCCATCCATACGCGAGCTCACAAACAAGTCGATCGGGTATTCCTCAGCAACCTTATTCTGGACAGAGATACTCATTGAGGCTGCCCCAATCTGCAAGGTGATGATCAGCCCCACAGCAAGCATGAGTGCAGTCGCAGTCGCTGAGGCCCGAGCGGGATCTCGTATGACATTCTTTGCAGCAGCCGAACCCTCAGGTCCAAGACCGCGCACCAAAAACCCGACTGCCCTGAGCAGAGAGGGTACGAACAGGCGGGCACCAAAAAGAACACCAACAGCAAGGACACCCGAACTCAGTACAGCAACAAGCAAGGCATTGTCCGTGATTGTTACAGAGTACAAGGCTCCCGCAAAACCGGCTGCGATCATGAGTCCGCAGATCACTGTTCTGACGATTGATACTCGCTTGACATGTACGCCCATCGCAACAGGTTGGAGGGCTTGAAGGGGAGGCACCTTGGAGGATCGACGAGCGGGAACAATGGAGGCCACCAGTGTGATAACCATTCCAAGTCCGAGTGCTAGAGCAGTCTCCACGAGAGGTACGTGAATGCCGTAATGAATCGATCCAGTGAATATGCCTAATACAGCGGTTAATCCGCAGGCCAAACCCACACCGATCAGGCCACCGATCAAACCAAGAAAAAGCGCTTCAACCCACACTGATCGGCGGATCTGCTTCCCAGAGGTACCAATGCTGCGCAGGAGACCAATATGGCGTTGGCGTTGAGCCAAAAGGATCGTGAAGGTGTTAGAAATGGTGATCAACCCCACCACAACAGCAATAGCAGCGAAGATCCATAGGAGATACTTGAAGGTGTCAATATCACCAGTGACACTGCGAGCCACCTCCTTGACATAGTCCTCACCAGCAACGACCTCAACAGGCAGTCCCAATGCGCCAATAGCGGCTTCCAGATCAGAGATGACCTGAGTGATACTGACGGTGTCGTTGAGTGTCAGCACCCAGTTTCCGAAGTGCACCCATTCATCTGTGGGAGATTCATCTGGTCCGATGATCGCAGTGTTGGTACCTATAAAGGTACTGACGGGTTCGGTCGTGATCCCGGACACGGTTAAAGACGTGTCGTCATGGTCAATCTGGTCACCTATACCGACTTCTAGAGCCTTAGCGAGAGCAGAGTTGAGGGCGATCTCTCCGCTTGCGGGCCAGGTACCTTCGCGAAGTTCGGTCCACAGGAACTGGCTTGATGGGAGTACGGTGACCGAAGCCAACCCTACGAGGTTGCCCTTCGACAACAGCAGCGTTTGGTTGATCAGAGGCTCTCCAGTATCCACACCTGGAGTCGTGAGTACTGCCTCACGTACCTCTGCCTGAGTGGTCGTCACGGTGGATGCTGGCGTGAGTGTCATCACAAGATCGGCTCGTGCATAGGGAGCAGAAAGCTGTCGAGCAGAGGCGGTACCTTCAGTGGAGGTCACCATGGATGAGGCTGCCACAAATCCCACCGAAATGGCAATGGCAACGATAGTTGCGAGGTACCGCGCTGGATGGAACTTCAACTCCTTGAGCGCTGCTTTGAACATGGGGGATGCCATTACTCACCTCCAAGGTGACGCATGGCCTCGATCACGGTCTCCTCGGTGGGTTCGTCCATATCATGACGTACCTGGCCGTCGGAGAGGATGATGGCCCGATCCACATAGCGAGCGGCTTTCGGATCATGAGTAACCATGATGATGGTTTGCCCCAGTTCCTGACTCGCAGAACACAGATAGGACAACAGATGCTTGGAGTTGCGAGTGTCGAGTGCGCCAGTCGGTTCGTCAGCAAAGACAACAGAAGGATGGGAGATGAGTGCTCGAATGACGGCTACACGCTGCTGTTCACCACCCGAAAGCTGCGAGGGCAGGTGGCCCATTCGTCCTTCGAGTCCTAGAGACTTCACAAGATGAGACAGTAGATTCTGGTCTGCTTGAGTCCCCGCCAATTCGAGTGGGAGAAGGATATTCTCCTTAGCTGTGTGTGTGGGAAGAAGGTTGAACGACTGGAAGATGAATCCGATCTGGTCTCGACGCAGCTTGGTGAGCTCATTGTCATTGAGGGATTCCACGGCCGTACCATTGATGGCGATATGGCCCGATGTTGACTCATCAAGCCCAGCCAAACAGTGCATGAGTGTGGATTTTCCAGAGCCCGAAGGACCCATGATTGCTGTGAAGGTACCGGAGGCAAAGGATGCACTGACCCCATCAAGTGCGCGTACTAGGGTGTCACCTTCACCATAGACCTTGACGAGATTCGTAGCCGAGACGATGGGCTGTACCGAGGAGTATTCAACTGCTGTCATAACTTCGACCCTACGTGCAGAAATTTTGGTATTCAAGCGAAAATCCCCAATTCAGGGGTGAGTCAGTACAAGGGTCAGGGTCATCCACAACCCTCTCATCCTTAAGAGTGATATATCGCCCATCTCTGGGAGGATACTCAAGGTTGTACGGTCAAGGTATAGATCCTGTGCTGCATGAGGTCACAGTACAGAAATGACAACACGGTACTTAATGGGTATGTCGATGCTCAGAGTCGGGATAATGTGAATGGGAGTGGGTCACTGACGCGTGTACATGTTCGTGGCGATGCCATGTACCGGGAGGTAGGTCCTCATGGGTGTGGTCGTGATGATCATCGGTATGGCGATGCCAGTGGTCATGGGTTTCCCCACGATGGGTGTGTTCATGGGTATGGTTTTCGCTTAGATGCAGCCACACCCCGACAGCCATGAGTACCCCTGCGATAGCCAGCCACCAGGTGAGTGACTCCCCCATCGCCAAGGCTACTGCCGCACCGAAGAAGGGCCCCACAGAATAATAGGCACTGGCCCGCGCCGTACCCAGGTGACGCAAGGCCACAATGAACAACACCAGGCTTACCCCGTACGCAAGAAGCCCGACCCCCATAGAAGCAGCAATATTCATCAGTGGGGGCAGGATCGCACCTATCACAAAGGCGAGACTCAGATTCACAGGCCCAGCCACTCCCCCTTTGAGTGCAGCCAACCACACAGCATCATTGAGGGAAACCCTGCGCGTGAGATTATTATCGATCCCCCAGCATAGGCAGGCACCCACTATTGCTAGTGACGGCCACAAGGATCCCCATTCAACTCCACCCGGTATGGATACGATGATCGCACCAACCACGATAGCGAGCATCCCCAGGCCAACCCGTCGATCCACATTCTCTTTGAACACAAACCACGCAAGCAATGCTGTCAACACAGCCTCAGCATTCAACAACAGCGAAGCCCCCGATGCTGGTAGCTCCGACAGCCCAAACATGAGAAGTACCGGCGCAAGAATCCCTCCAAAAAAGATGGCTCCGATCAGAGGAGGGATCTCCGTCGGGGGAATGCGTACTCTAGGTGAGCGGCGCAGTGCACGATAAAGCCCCAACCCAAGACCCGAGCCTGTGTACAGCAACCCCGCCAATAGCCAGGGGCTCACCGAA
Source organism: Propionibacteriaceae bacterium (assembly GCA_031256725.1). Classification (GTDB taxonomy): domain Bacteria; phylum Actinomycetota; class Actinomycetes; order Propionibacteriales; family Propionibacteriaceae; genus WQYJ01. The sequence continues at coordinate 24,500 of JAIRQE010000007.1, read as the reverse complement.
TTGAGCAGTACCTTAGCGATGGGCGTACCCGCCCCGAAGAGCACAGCCGAGGTCAACCCGGCGATAATACCGAGTCGATGGGAATGAGGTCGGGCCATGACTAGAGTCTAGTTCGATTGGGGTCATGATGTCTGGATGCTGCGATGAGGCCCGTGTTGCGTGAAGTCGCAGTGCACAGCATGACATCGCCGATCCATGTATTCAGCACACAACTTCTCAAACCCAACCCACTGAGATCCCCCTCTTCCAGATTCGGGAAGTTAGGGTGGCCGGATTGCTTCAGATTTGGTACAAAGTTCACAATCATCCTCGGGATGGCTCTCATTGTGACGAGATTGCGAAGTTATCTCCATGACAGGATCAGCGGGTCATCCAATGATTGTGCCCGCAGGGAATTGGCGCCCGAAAACCTATTTCACAACTGGTGGGCTGCGGTATCCCTTGGGGGGAGCAATCTTCTGCTTGGTGACCGGAGCTGCGGGGGCTCTACCGCCACCGAAGAGGCCTGTGCCCGTACCTCCAGAGCGTGCTTTCTCTTTTTCCATTTCTTTCTGCATGGCTTGCATCTCTTCCATGGAGTACTGCCCCGACAGGGCGAAAGTGCAGATGACGGCGATGACCCCTGAGATCCATGGCGACCAACCAAGAAGGAGTGGTCCAGTTACGATCACGACGATGTCTATGCCGCGGAAAAGGTTGAAGATCAAGCCCGGAGGCATGGCCCCAAAGCCTGTCTGCATCATGGGCATCTGGTAGTTGGCCGACTTGGCAGTCACCCATCGAATAGCGGCTAGCAGACCAGCAGCGGCGGTGAGCCCTGCGGTGACGAAGGCCTGCATGAGTGTTTGGGTACCATGGTTCCCCATTCCCCAGAAGGCCCAGGTTGTTGCTGCGGCCCACAACACGGCAAAGATTGTTGGGACGGTTGCCATGGCTTTGCGGATCTGGGGATTGGAGAGCGGAAGGGTGCGCGCTAGGCCCTTGGTACGAGTCATGATCCTCATGGATCCAAGCATGGGTACGAACCCGATAAGCAGGATCAGGGATGAAATGAAGGGATTGAAGGTGTGGAATCCGAGGGCAGCCACTGCATAGGGTACGACCACTGAAACCACAATGAGCATGATCCTCTTTGGATAGCGCCACAGTCGTTGCACTTCACGCCACACGAGAGCATTCGCACCCGAACCGGAACCGCGCGCCGGACGTACATGGCCTCGACGTATCGCATCACGTTCGACAAGGATGTCCCTCATCAAACCGAAGTCCATAGCGAAGGCTGCGCCCTGCATCCCGGAGACGAGGGTACCACCGGAGACCAGACGGGCCCGATGGATCCTCCCCAAGCGCTGGAGTGCAATGAAGCCCCCAATGAGCAGGAGTACGCCCCCACCCAACGCAACCCAAACAACAGTAGTTGTTTCTGAGATCTGGGGAATAGTTACCCCGAACCACCCGGCCGCATAGCTCACAACGACAAACAAAACCGAGACTGCCCCGAGGCCGAAAACCCACTGAATCAAGGAGATGACCCATGTACGCCCCCAGGTCTGCTCAGCAGCAGCAAGGGCAGTGATACCTGCGGCACCCACACCCATAGCGATCGCCCAGCGCCAGATGTCATCGATCTGGTACCCAGTCAACGCAGCCATGAGTCCACCCAACGCAGCAGCGATCCCAGCCACAGCCAGAACGACTCCCACCAGGCGCTTCCACAGCAAGCGGCCTCGACGAATTGGGGCATCCATCAACCAGAATCCCTCAGCAGCAGAAGCCACAACAGGGCCGAAGATTCGAGAAGCCATGGCCGTCAAACAGAAGGCAGCTGCAGTCGCCACCCACGGGAGTAGGGTACGTCCCACCTGGCATGACCCGGTTTCACATGCGGCCGCAGCCCCTTGGGCTGTCCACACACCACTTCCCAGCATCGCAACAATCATGATGATGGCAAAGACTGTGACATAGCCATCGGCAAGCACCTGGCGCAGGGTCTTCGTAGCACGTCCACGCCGCCAGTCGCGTACAAGATTCCTTAGATCCCGTTCATAGACGGGTTCCGGCTCCAGATCAATGAGAGAATGCTCCCATTTCGGGAATTCCACAGGCGGTTCGGTCTCATTAATGGTCTCAACCACCTCTTCGACCACGACTTCTTCGACGGCCTCGGGTTTCTCAACCGGTTGGGCTTTGTACCCTTGAGGCTTGCGCTTCTTAGCCATTACGCGCACCGCCCACATGGATAGTACGGGTGGACACAGTTTCGACCAGTTTGGGCTCATGACTTGCCATAATGATCGCCAATCCCTGGTCTCGCTCCTCTTTGAGCCTGTTGGCTAGCCACTCCACGCCCTCAACATCAAGTCTCTGCTCAGGTTCATCAAGGACGAGTACCTTGCGGGGACGAATGAAAGCAGTGGCCAAGGCTAAGCGTCGACGCTGCCCCGACGATAGTGTTCCGGGTAGCTGACCTGATTGGGGTACTAGGAGCACCTCCCCCAAGATCGCATCCACAGCAACCTCAGGATCAGGCAACCCATAGGCACGGGCTAGCAAGTCGAGGTGTTCGACCACTGACAGATCTGGGAAGAAATCCAAGTCATCAATGACGGTTGCCATGGCTGCTCGTACCCGTGCATCAGCCTCCCTCAAAGGCAGCCCATCGATTTCGATGGTTCCATCATCAGCGGCCTCGGCCCCAACCAAGCATCGCAGGATCGTGGACTTTCCAGCACCGTTACGCCCCGTCAATGCCACAGCATCCCCAGGCCAGAGGTCCATAGAGAAGTCGGAAACAATAACATGGTCCCCGTAAGCCTTCTGTAGCTTGGAGACCTTGAGAATAGGGGTACGTGCTTTAGCCATAAGGACAATTCTCTCGCATCCACGTTCCGAGTATGAAACAGTCCACCCCTGATGTATCACCCATTCACTATGACTTCAGAAGGTAAGAGATTACACTGCCCGCAGGATTTGGGCGGGATCGCGACGTGAGGCGTACGTTGCTGGGACAATTGAGGCGATCGTTCCCGCGAGGAGACCAACCAAAACCCCTTGAGCAACAATGTCCAGTCCCAATGCAAGAGGCCAGTGGTTGAGGTAGGTTATCGACATCGTTAACCCGATGCCAAGGGCTGTTCCGAGGATACCACCGGCGATGCCGATGGCTATTCCTTCCACAGCGAAGAGTCGGAATACTGAACCCCTGGAAGCACCCATTGCACGTCTGAGTGCGATCTCAGCGGAGCGATGTTGGACCGAGAGAAACATTGTTGTTCCTGCTGTTAACGATGAGAGAGTAAGAACTCCAGTCACTAGCAAGGCCTTTGTCGCATTGTCAATTGGACCCGTGTCAACTGGTGGATACAACCAAGCTACCACCAAAGAGCCGCTTAAAGCACCTATCAGCACCCCAACAACAGCAGCAAGTATCGCAACAGATCTTTTACTCATAAATCATATTCCGCAGCACTTCCACTACAGAACCCCAACCTCTTCCAAAATCTGAGTAGCTCTAGCGACACGCTCGTCCGCGATATGTTTGATAGTCACTAGCTCAGCTTCGTGTTCACGGATAATCTGCATCTCATACTCAACATTGATGTCAGCCGCCCGCTGGGTAAAACTCATCTGATCACTACACGTTGCTTCGGCAAGCATAGCCGCGAGAAACTGCTCTTCTGTCGACGAAGACCCCAGATCAATACCCCCAAGTTCATCCTCGTAAACCGTGTAACCTTGGTCGCGAACGCATTGTGAACGAGTCTGCACCAACTCGATGAAGCGCGGGTCAGCAAGCGTATTATCGTGAGCCTCGACCGAGTAGCGAATGAGGGCCAATGTCACTGTATTTGCCTCACCTGGATACCTAGTTCCATTCACTACAGCCATGTCTAAAAATGCACGTTCACTAATACAGGAGTAATATGTGTCGTCATCAACATTCGGGAAAGATGGCCACGCAGAGATCTCCGATCCACGGACACCATGACTCGCAATATAGCTGGCATTCCATGCCCCGTACAACCAATTGTTGACCGAATCATCGACCGTAAGCATTTTTCTTGCTTGTCGAAGCGCTTCCTCCGACAGGTCAACACCTGGCACAAGACACCCCCAAAGAACAATAACCTGAGCAGTAAGAACCACCTGCTCTTCAGCAATACTCATGCCATATCTATCCAATGGCAAGACGATCGTTGACCTAGACCAATCAAGCACCGCAGAAGGAACCGCAGGTATATCAGAAGACTCATTCACAGGTGACGACGAAAAAGAGCAAGCACAAAGCGAAAACGCCGTCGTCATAATCATACAAAAAATCACGATACGATTCGACAAAGTCAACACCATACTATAAGCCTGCATTCATCAAACAAAACACCTCATGGGGATCCACGAGAACTGAATCACTGATTTAATAGAAACTGAATAGGTTCCTTCAATTTCTGAATATTCTTTTTCATAATAACATACTGTGTACTAATACAACACGAAACCTTCATTTCGCCTGTAATTTAACATCACCTTGTAGATTGGGCTTAGCTTCAATCCAGGGAAATGGGCGACTTCGTACACCCATTTTCTACTTGTTGTCGACGTAGTCAGGGTACTTGGAATCCATCCAGGTGAGGGCAGAAACCATGGTGTCGATGGCACAACGGATGTGGAGATCAAGCTGCTCATCAGTGAGACCGAAACCATAATCGACTGAGAAGTCGGTGAGTACAACGATGGTGTCATCCCTCTCACGTACACTCATCATGGGCCACAGGTGTTCAGAATTCCACTCGTTGGCATAGAGGACAGCCTGGTTGAACTCAGATGCCGGTACCCCTCGGTTCCAGATCGCATGGGCGAAGAAGATCTCCTTGGATTTTCCACGAAATGAGAAGACGAACCAGTACCCGTCCCACCAGCCGCCGACATCCCCCTCGTCAGCAACCTCGTAATGCCATTGGTGGGAATCCAAGCAGGCAGTGACCCGGCCCGTTGTCAGTGGGGCTAAATCAGAGGTGAGACCCTCAGGTCTGGTGAAATATCCCATCACTCGTCCTTCCAGGATTCTTCGACTTTGGAGGCTTCATCGTAGCGTCCGAGGGTCCTCAAATACTCGCCATAGTCGCCCGCAACCTGAGCCCCAAAGACTCGCCCGCGTTGGCCTACTGCTTTGAATTCTTGGAGTGCTTTGCTGTAATTCGGGGTGACTAGGGCCGGGTTGACTTCCGCTGCCAATCGGGCGGCCAGCCACCAACTGTGGGCTGCGGCATCTGAACGCCCCAGAAGGGTGAAGCGTGTGGCTGATTCCTCCACCATGTCGATGGCTTCAATCTTATCCTCAAGGCTTCCCCAGGTTGCAAGAACCCGGGCCACCGAATCCCTGAGTTCCGCACGCGCTAGGACGTACTTCTTAATCAACGGAGTATTCACCATCGATGACTGGAAGACGATCGGAAGTATCTCCTCGATCTTGTCTGTACCATGGGCGCGCGCTGGGGTTGGGTAGTCGTAGAGGGCCATATCCACATATTTGCGGTAGTGGTTTTCTTGTACCACGGGTGCCCAGGCAATAAACATGGGGGTGATCTCTTCCAGGGTTGCCCCAGCGGCTTTGAGTCTCGTTTGGGCTTCCATGTAATCATGGGCTGCCACATCGAATTGCGAGATCTCTTGGGCATTGCGCGCCGCCTCTGCCCAGCACCATCCTGCCTCCAAAAGGAGGCCCTCACTTTGGGCCTGTTCGGCAGCAATACGGTAGAGGTCGGCGGCCTGGGTGTGGTCCCCATCCTGGTAGGCATCCTCGGCTTGATCCAGATAAGCACGGTCGCGGTTCCAGGTCACATCATGACTGGCTGAGGTTGTACCTGCCACGAAACTGGGTCTCTCTGGTTGTACGAACACAAGAGGCCTGGATGTGGAGTGAACTTTGCGTGATCGAGCCAAGCGGTCTGCTTGAACAGTATTACCGTGGCGATGATCGAAGGCTTCGGATAGCTCAGTGGCTTGGGTGTCGAAGGAGTCAACCAGATGAGCGATAGTGTCTTCGTCGGACCCAAAAGTGATTGTCTCCTGCGCATACCCCTGCTCGCTTAGGCATCTCATCCCGGCGATGAGGTGACGTAGAGTCTCCAGTCGTACATAGGCTGATGCGGTTTCGATCGACTCCGCGATCTTGGCGATTAACTCTAGGGCCCGCGTCTTATCGTGTCCGCGAGCGAAGACCTCAAAGAGTCGCGCATAGGCGATGAGTACACTCATCGAGGTCGCAGACTTCAACTCTCCTAGCGCTGTGGGAAGTACCTTTTCGGCATCTTCGAGGCGCTCCAGTTCGAGGTAACACCACGCAAGTACCGACAGCATGGATGCTGGCTCTCGCGAACAACTCAGTTCAGCGACGATCCCAGCCTCCAAGATGGCGACCGCCCCGTGAATATCACCGATTTCCAAGAGGTACCCCGCGTGGTACTCCTTATGGCATGCCACACAGGAATCCTCATCATCCAAGGGCATCGTGAGCCAGGTTGTGAAGGTCTTCTCCAAATCCTCTGAGCGGCGCAGCAGTGCCCATTCCAAGCGTGAACACCAGACCCTTTCCATTCCCCGATTGGCGAGGGAGAAGCGTTTCTCCATGTCCTCAAGGACACGATCCACTTTCTCTACAGAAACAGTGGGGGTACGACTGAGGTCGTTTACGATCCAACCAAACTCCCAGAACAAGATATTTTGGTCGCCTGAATCGAAGTGTTCGGGATGGAGATCCCACCACCGCAACAGTTTGACGAAAGGTACCAATGCCTTCTCAGCCTCGCCAGCCCACGTGAGCGCTTCAACGAGGGATTCAAGGGCATAGGCGCGTACCTCATCGGGCCCCTCGGCTTCGATAATGCGTACCTGTCGAGCAGCAGCCTCTGTACGGGAGCGCCCAAAGGGCATCGCTCGAACTCGCCCAATGGCGATGGTTGCTTCAGGAACGGACCTCGTCATGTCCGCCTCCCTCCGGAGGAAGGCCCCATTTTAGGAATGTTTCCAGGGAGTCGTTCATCATCTCAGCCTCGCGTGGACGCAGAGGTTCCCCACTGAGCAACATGGCAGAGACGTACATCGACTGGAGCCCGGCCTTGAAGAAGTCAGTATGAGGATCGAGTGAGAGCCAACGCCGTACAGTCGGATTGGTGTCATTGAAGATGATCTGACGAGAACGGTCATTCGATTCAGCGAACTCAGCCAAGACATCGGACCAAATGTCCTCATCGCCTATCAGGGATTCGGAACCTTGATGACCCAAATCTGTACCCGGATCATCAAGGATCATCGCAGGCAGACCCTCAGGTTCAAAACAGCGTATCACCGGCTGAATATCCAAGGATTCCAGTATCTCGGAGGCTGCTGTCACCTGTTCAAGGATCTCCAGTTCTCGTACCGGCTGAATCTCGCTGAGAACCTGGGTGATGTCGCTTGAGGACAGCGGGCGTACCTTGAATTGTTCACGGGTAGCCAGCTTCGCCATAAGTTCAGCATCATAGACATATCCAGCATTGACAAGGAGAATCCCCTGGGCTCTGGCTACCGCCCCGACACGACGGTACTCCTCCAAGGACTCGGTGTAGACAACCTCGGACTGTTGATCCATCACCTCACGTAGAGTGTGGATCCCCTCAGTCGTCTCGAAGGGAAGTACCTCTGCAGCAAGATCAAGGACAACATCATCGGTGAGTGACAAGGAACGCAAAGCCAGGTGATGGGTGTGTACAAATTCCTTGGCCAGCGGGGATTGGGTGGTCAATGTTTCCACGACCCACGCCCGTACCTGTTCTGCCAAAGCTTCTTGAGCCGCAAGAAGAGCGTCATCGTTGTACAGCTGCTCACGCGATGCTGTTGGGGCCAAGCCTGTGGCATTGATGGCACAGCGCACGAAGAAGGCCCACTCGGGTACAAGGCCCGCAACCCGGGAACCCAGGAGCATCTGTTTGAGGTAGACCCGATGGAATCCACCTGACCCTGGAGGTACCGCGTCGGGGATGATGAAGGCCACACCGGTGAGTCCTGTGAGCGCTACATCAAGATCAATGACCGCCATAGGTGTGAAACCCATGGTGTTCTCACAGAAGCGACCCAAAGCCTCACGGCGTGCGATCTCATGTTGGTACTCCTTCACCCAGGGCATCTTTTCCTCAGATACTCGACGCCAGACATGGGTCATAGACTCACCTTCTGGGCTGTCAAGTGGTACCTCGATCATGACGTTCACTGGTAGCAAGGAACCAAACTCGACAGCCAGGGAAACAACCGTGTCGATAAGGAGCCAGTGTTCCATCCCCCGTCGAGGAAGGATACGAACCACTGAACCGGCTGGATCCTCCTTCGCGCGTTCAAGCTCACTGAGGTCGTAATGTCCATTATCGTGACCCGTCCACTTCACTGCCGGAGCAGTAAGATCCCTGGCAGATCGTGAGACCAACTCAATAGTGTCCGCAACCATGAACCCTGAGAGCAACCCGATCCCGAACTGTCCCAGGAACTCCTCGCGGCCCATTCCCAAATCAAGGTCCCTTTTTGAGGAATGGCCAACTGTGGCGAGTAGTTCTCGAGCCTCATCAGTTGTTAACCCGATCCCGTTGTCAGTGATCTCTAAACCGTTCCCACCCCAGGACCGTATGCGGATCTCACCCACGAAACTGGGATCGATACTACGGCGTGCCGTGATCGCGTCAACACCATTTTGAAGGAGTTCACGCAGGTATACATTGGGGCCCGAATAGAGATGCCGAGCCAGCAGATCCACGATTCCACGCAGATCTACCTGAAACGGCGACCCCGTCTGTTCAATCACATTGCCTCGCTTGGTAGGTTCTTGTTGAGTTCGCGCAGCCAGGTGGCCTCACTCACATCAGAAGGCATTCTCCAGTCCCCACGTGGTGACAGTGTTCCACCAGCACTCACCTTCGGACCATTGGGAAGGGCAGACCTCTTGAATTGGTTCGCGAAGAATCTTTTCAAGAAGAGTTCAAGCCATCCCCGAATGCTTTCAAGACTATAGTCTACCTTGCGAGTCTCAGGCCATGAAGTGGGCCATGTACCCGTTGTGGAGTCCCTCCAGGCGTTCCATGCCAAATAGGCGATCCTTGTTGGGGTTTCACCTCGTCGCAGGAAATGGTAGAGGAAGAAGTCATTGAGCGCGTATGGGCCGATGATCGACTCGGTGGATTGTAGACCTTCGTCCTCTTTGGCTGGTACGAGTTCTGGCGAGATCTCCTGGTTGAGGATAGTGTTGAGAATCTCATTGGTGGCCTGGTTGAAGAGCCCTTCATCCATCACCCATCGAATAAGGTATTGAATCAGTGTTTTGGGTACACCTGTGTTGACCGCATAATGGCACATGTGGTCCCCCACACCATAGGTACACCACCCCAAGGCCAACTCGGAAAGATCCCCTGTTCCCACAACGATTCCACCTCGTTGGTTGGCGAGCCGGAAGAGGTAGTCGGTACGTAACCCCGCCTGTACATTCTCGAAGGTCACATCGTAGAGTTCCTCACCGTGAGCGAAACCGTGCCCCATATCGGCGAGCATCTGAGTTGCTGCAGGTCGAATATCGATGGTTTCGTAAGTCGTACCCATGGCCTCCATCAATGCCAAAGCCGAGCTCTTCGTCTGATCCGAGGTCGCAAACCCAGGCATCGTGAAGGCAAGAATATCCGAGCGTGGTCGCCCCAGAAGATCCATGGCTTTGGCGCAGACGATCAGGGCATGCGTGGAGTCAAGACCACCCGAAACCCCAATAATGAGCTTGGGTGATCCAATAGCTTTCATACGCTGGACAAGGCCGTACACCTGGATGTTGTAAGCCTCGTAGCAATCCTGGGCCAAACGCGCTGGGTCATCTGGAACATAGGGGAAACGATCCAACTCCCTCCTGAACCCAATCTCACCTGCAGGAAGCTCAATCTCGCGATGGTCAATAGAAAAGCCCTCATCAGAGTTGGTACGACGGTTGTCATCAAAGGAACCCTGGCGGTACCTCTCCTGTACTAAGCGGCGACAATCAAGATCAACGATGGTCCCTGAAGCTGTACTTGGGAAACGTTCAGATTCACCCAACAATTCCCCTGCCTCATAGATGAAGGTCTGCCCATCCCAGCTCAGATCCGTGGAAGACTCCCCTGGCCCAGCAGCAGTGAAAACATAGGCTGCATTGCATCGAGCCGATGTGGATTGGGCCAAGAGTTTACGATCATCAGCCTTACCAATCGTGATCGGCGACCCCGAGATGTTGACCAAGACTGTTGCGCCGTGGAGAGCCGCCTGGGCGCTGGGGGTGACTGGCACCCACATGTCCTCACAGACCTCGACATGGAAGGCGAACCCCTCGCTTGCCTCAATCCCCCAGATCGCATTCGGGTCAATCATGGTTGAGCGACCCGCAACCTCAATTACTCCCCAGATGTCATCACCTGGAGCGAACCATCGACGCTCATAGAACTCTCGATAATTAGGCAGATAGCTCTTGGGTACTATACCGACCAGTTCCCCACCTTGGATCACTACAGCACAGTTGTACAGTCGACTTTGGTAGCGGATGGGGGCGCCCACGACGATATAGGGACGTAGGTTTTCCGAAGCCTCCACAAGGGTACCAATGGCTTCCTCGGCTGAATCCAGGAGGGTTTGCTGAAGAAAGAGGTCCTCACATGAATAACCCGTAATACACAGTTCAGGATAGGCAACCAAAGCCACACCTTCGGCATCCATAGCCCGAATGTCGTTAATCAGTGCCTCAGCATTCTTATGAGGCTGAGCAAGATGAATAGGGAGTACGCGCGCTGCTACCCGTACAAACCCTTGGTCATAGACGTTGAGGAAATCCATATCTACAGTGTCTCATGTCGAGCGGGATCTAGAGGTCCAGACCCCGGTTGCAGACCCCAAGAACGTGTCAATTCCCGAACCGCCCCTACAATTCCCCTAGTTTCTGGGCGGACTTGTAGGCAACCCAGCCTAAGGGGATTCGAATCCAATAGGTGACGAAGCGGAAGAGAAGTACTATCGAAGCAGCAACACCAGGGTTGATTCCAAGGGATACCAAGGCGGCTGATTCGGCAACTTCGATGGGGCCCATACCACCAGGGGTTGGTACCACTGATCCTGCGGCCGTACCGATGACATAGACCAGCGCAGCACCCAGGAAGGAGATATCTCGACCGAAGGCGAAGACTGCCCACTGAAGAGCTGTGACATAGGAGACGATCACAATGAGGTTGCCAAGGAGTCCCAGACCCAACCGATAGGGGTTGGAGAAGAGTTCGACTAATCGAGGCCATGTTTGCTTGAGCATGGGGGTCAGCCTTGCGAGGAGCCATGTTCGTGATTTGGGAACAATCAGGAGCCCCGAGATGACGGCTGCGATGACGATCAAGCCCACGAGTACACCCGGTGTAACCTCAAAGGAGGTGAGTTGACTTGTACCCGTGATGGCGGTCAAAACGACAAGAAGCAGAACAGTCACCACGATATTGGAGACCTGGGTGAGAGCCACAGTTGCCGCAGCAACAGGTGTTGGTACTTGCTTCTTTGTGAGGACTCGGACGTTGACGGCAGCAGGCCCAAGGCCCACAGGTGCAGCCACAGCAACGAAAGCGGCAGAGATCTGACACATGACAGCCCGCCAGAACCTCAGCTTGACAGGGGAAAATGCCATGAGAGTCAGGGATGCTCCCACGAAACCCATGAGTCCCATCACGAAGGCACCCACCGCCCAACGCCAATCCGAATGCCGGATGGCATCCACGACCTCGGCGAGGTTGAAGGAGGTTAAAACAACGATGATGGCGACCGTTACAAGAACGATCATCAAAACAGTACGCGCCCCCACACGAGCAATCTGCTCCGGCTCAACCTCCGCGTCAGGCAGGTGCGAGAGGAGTTGGGTACGCAATTGGGCCAAGACCTCTTTCACATCCCCAAGATTGTCACGTGTCTGCTTGGGTACCGCGGGAATCTGCAGGAGGGGACCAAGTTCCCCAAGCTCCTGTTCCTCCAAAGCCCGGCCCGCTGACGCCAGTACACGCTCAGGGGTCACCTTGGTTGCCATCACTGCCATGAGTTGGGTCAGATCGATCCTGGCCGCCAGTTCAGAGGAGGCAACATCACCAGACTCCCACCCAAGTACACTCACCTTTTGGTCAGCGGAAACTCTGAAACACTCGGGAGTCAGCGAGCGGTGGGCCACCCCACACCGATGAGCCTTGAGTATCTGATTCCACATCCTATCCAGGAGTTCATCACTGACCTGATCGGAATCCAGATCCACGAAAGACACCGATGCCTTGGTCGCTTCGCGAATGATCAGCATCGAATCATCAGCCTCAGCAATAGCGAGTACATTCGGGGTCGAGACCCCACAGGATCTCACAGCATAGGAGATGAGCGCAGTACGTTCGGCTGTTTGCCGTAGTGACAATGTCGTACCACCCTGAATGGCTTTGGATCGAAGGTAGCGCCATACACGAGTGAGGATGCTCATCATCTGACGATCCCCATCAAGAACGATGACGTTGTACATCTTCTTCTCGTCAGTCTCCATCACATAGAGTCGATGGTCCGAGAAGAATTGAGGGGTTTGTACCCCCTGAATAGATTCGCCCGTCTCCCTGACACCAATGGTGGAAACCCGATCAAGGATCACAGGAGAAAAGCCTGCGCGGCGTACCCCATCCACAAGTGCTTGCCCATAGGCCCTCTGCGAGGCAACACCCATTCCGTAGCGAATCGCATACCCGGCCAGACGCCCAATCAGCAACGCAATCGCCATCCCCGGAAGGGCTGCTGTCGTGGTTACCACAGCCACAACCACCGCCATCCACAAGAAGTTCCATGACCATGTGATTGAGCGACGACTGGCAGGAGTCGCCACCGCCGTGAGCAGAGCCGTGATCGCCGCCACATAGGGTGGGATCGTCATCACATCAGACCCGCCCAAGCGCACAGATAGCCCTGAGACGAGAGAAATGGGGGCGACCAGGTTCAACAGGAAGACCATCACAACCGTGAGGATGATCCCCCCGATCGCACCAAACAGTCCCCGAAGAGCCACGATAGGGTACCGTCGCACGAGAAGGTCGATTCCCACTGCGATAGGCGGGAATAGGATCACTATGGTGTCGAGTACCGCCACGGGTACAAACAGCAATCTCTGCAGAAGTACCGCGAACCCCTGGACATCCTCCGAAATCCCCTCGGTCGTATTATGGGCATAGACCACCGTCAGACATACCAACACGATCCCCAGGGCACACCCGATCACACCGACAAGATCGGACGGGTTGCGTACCATCTGTGTCGGCTTATCCTGAATGCCCACCCCCAACTCTTCCGAGATCGGCTGTAGAGGCACATCCTCAGTAGTCATAGCACTAAAAGTCTATCCCCAAACTACCAATTAGGGCGATATCCTCCTCAGGAGTCGCCGATATTTACTAGCGTTGACTTCTATGGCGTCCCATATGACCTTTATTAAGTACACAAGTCGTACCAGCGCGGGGCATAGGTTCACTACAGAGAATCACTAGTGGGGTGACGGGCAAAGGTGCTGGGATCGCGGGCTGAGAGAGTTTGGTGTCAAAGTCTGGGCTGGCTGCGCGGCGCTCGCACTGCGTGAGAAGATCCAAAACCTGTGAGGCTAGAAATATAGATGCTTTCTTGTACTTCCCTGTGGCTTCGACGAGGATGCCAACATTGACGAGCTTTGAGATAGCACGACTCGCAGCTCTCTTCGTCACTGCGGTTTCTGCAGCCAATGATTCGATGGTGAGTGCGGGTAGGTTCACTAAGGACCGCAAAGCCCAGATAGCAGTGGAGTCTGCGCGAAAACCTGCGGTTTTTTGCGACCACTCGGCTTCGATAGTAGCGACATCCTCAGCAACCAGTTGAGCTAAGGTGACTGAATCATTGAGCGCCTCGGCGAAGATTTGCACAAATGCATCGACTGCATCTTGGCGGCTTTGCCCGGCCTCACTGTCGTAGCGATACTGAGTCAACGCGCCAATATATTGCTCCGAGCGAACCCTCAACACGGTTGATACGGGCAGTACAGCCCCTGGCAGCAATCCTGCTCGGGCAAACAATGCATGTACCAAAGCACGACCAGTACGACCATTCCCATCGTTATAGGGGTGAATAGTCTCAAACTGAGCATGTACGACACCAGCCTTGGTGACGATGGATTCTGGACCCCTATTTGCATAATCAATAAGATCGTCCATCAGCATTGATACATCCTCAGCAGGAGGAGGTACGAAAGCGGCTCTGAACAGTGAGCGTCCCCCGATTCGCACTTGCGTGGACCGATACCCTTCCGGGTGGTTCGGAAGCAGCGTTACCAGGATCTGATGGATAGCTTCTGAAGTCCACAAGCCATTCAACCGCCGAAGGGATTCTTGTAAAGCCAACACGTTTTTGCGAATGGTGAGGGCAGTTGTAGTGGCAATCTCAGGTGCAAACTCAGCCAGCACCACTTCACTTGGTGGAGTCTTGTACCCCTCAATCTGGGAGGATGAAATTGACTCAGATTTGAGTAATGTCGCATACAGCAGACCCAAGTTTCGACTCCCAAGATTGGCCCCAAAAGCCGTTATACGTGATGCGACATCCCCCGCCAATTCTGCAATGGCAACCGAGGGGACATTGTGTACTTCACATAAAAAATCAGGACGATAGCGACGTACCATCCCACCTCGGCGCTCCTCCGAATAGGGCGAAGTCCAGTCTGGATCGATCATCCACTTCTCAAAGGTTGCCATCACCCTCTCCACTCACTTTGTGCGGATTAGTATACCTTATGAAGATAAAGTATACCCATAAGCACAAATAAGTCGAGGAAGTTTTAGAGATCCTCCAGATATACCGCAATCACATCTAGAACTCGCTGCATTTCTTGATACTCGAACCTTTGGAAAGACACCTTTACATTCCCAGTTGAACCCTGTTCTTATCTCATCAGGATTTCCATGAATCTCCGCTTCACAGCATCCAGTACCGTTTTAGTGGCATCTACATTAAAATGGGTGGCACTAAAATGGAGCGAACCCACTATCAACCATCCTGCGGAGATCTGAATCCCCCGGCAAGTCCGGAGAGTGTTTAGTGTTGCGTTCTAGCTTCTGCTAGAACGCTGTCATGAATATCATAGTAGATGGTTTCTGCTTCAGTATTGGTAAAGGCGGTGAATGCACTCCGCCCTCTACCTATTTCACATAAATGCGTACTGGATTCTGCGACTTCACACAAACTGATGACGTAATTCAGGACAGATGGAAGTCAGTCTCAAGGTGATGCATCCCGTTCCATGCCATGTTGACAAGATAGGACACCACCTCCTCCTTGGAGTACTCAGGGTTATCTAACCACCATTGCCCAGTCATAGCCACAAGCCCAGTCAACGCTTGAGCGATCAAGGGCACTGCCTTAGCCTCGAATCCCATTTTCTCAAACTTGGGAATCAGCAACCCTTCAACGCGTACGATCACATCATTCAAAATGGAAGCGAACCCGGATCCACCAAGTTCGGAGGAGTCCCTCATGATGATCTGGAATCCTTCAGGGGATGCTTCAATATAGTCAAGCAGGGCAAGGGTACCAAGTTCTATCAGGCGGCGGGACCCAAGATCAGGGTCGATGACGGCTCCGCGCAGTACCTTGAGAAGTGTGTTTACTTCACGGTCGACGACGACAGCATACAGCCCCTCTTTCCCACCGAAGTGTTCGTAGATGACTGGTTTGGAGACTTCTGCCCTCGCGGCGATCTCTTCGATAGAGGTACCGTCGAATCCTTTTTCGGCAAAACATGTGAGGGCCACACCGATGAGTTGGTCTCGGCGTTCAGCAGCGGTCATCCGCCTTCGTAGAATCGGCTCAGTCATTGGTACTAGTTTTCCCTATGGAGGGCTGTGAACAAAACTCTAGAATCCGAATTTGGGACCCTGAGGAAGCAGATCGGCTGAGGGTTCAGCATACTCAACTTTGGTGATCTGACCATCGGTGATGTAGAAGCTCGTGATCGACGCCAGAGTGCATTGCCGCTTGCGGGGATCATGCCACAGTTTCTTGCCTTCGGCGCGTTGGCGGGCAACCCAAATAGGGAGTTGATGGGAGACAATGACCGCTTGACCATTCTCGCCGACGACTTCCGCAGCCTCCAGGATGGCTGTCGTCATGCGGTCGGCTATCGCAGCGTACGCCTCACCCCAGCTTGGGCGGAAGGGGTTGAGAAGCATCGGCCAGTTCTTGGGATTTTTGGCTGCCTGGCCAGTGGATCCCATGATCTGGCCAACGAACTTGTTGCCAGCCTCAATGACCTGGGGGTCGATGACAACCTCAAGTTTGGGGAAGAGTGCTGCCACGGGTTTCATGGTTTCCCTCGTACGTTCCAGGGGCGAGCAACGCAGATGCGTGATCGGAAGCTCAGCAAAGAAAGCGGACGACTGAACCGCCATTTGGCGTCCGAGTTCGCTGAGATGGAAATCGGGGAGACGTTCGTAGAGGACACCTTGGGGGTTATCTACCTGCCCGTGGCGCATAACATGAACGATGGACATAGGACCCCCTATGGCGCTCTCGCGTTCTGCCGCTGTAATTAGCGACCTGCTCGACGACGCTGGATACGCGTCTTCTTCAGCAGTTTGCGGTGCTTCTTCTTCGCCATGCGCTTACGGCGCTTTTTGATGACCGAACCCACTGTTGACCTTCCTCGAGGGAGAACCCACACACGTTAATGCGACCGACCTTGCGCCGACCGACTTCTGATCCTATCGTGAAGCAGTGCATGATCCAAACGCGGATAGCAGCATACCTCTAATTTACTTGTGCTCGACCTATCTCTTCAGCCCTTTTCGCTGAGGCTTCGATAGCTGAAATGAAGGCGGCTTTCACTCCACGATCTTCGAGTACCCTGAGTGCTGCTGCGGTTGTTCCCCCTGGTGAGGTGACATTTTCCTTGAGTACGGTGGGATGCTCACCGGTTTCAGTGAGCAGTGCCCCGGCACCAAGGATTGTTTGTTTCACCAGATCGGAGGAGATTGTACGCGGCAGTCCCAGCATGACCCCCGCATCGATCATTGCCTCAGCGATGAACATCATATAGGCCGGACCCGATCCTGAGATCGCGGTCACGGCATCCATATTCTTCTCGGGTACGACAACGACCTTACCCACGGCTTCCATGATCTCTTGGGCCTTAGCCACATGTTCCTTGGTGGCCCCTGAGCCTCGTGCGAGGGCGGACATCCCCTGCCCCACTAGTGAGGCTGTATTGGGCATGACCCGAATCACAGGGCGATCCAAAACAAGGTGGCGCTCAATGGTGGCTGTGGTCACACCTGCCACGACTGAAATGATCAGGCATCCTGGCTTGAGATGGGGACTCACGTCCGCGAGTACCCCAGCCAAATCCTGAGGCTTGACTGCCACGAGTACAGTGTCCGCACCTTCGACTGCTTCATCAGCTTTACCAGCCCAGACTTTGTACTGTTCTGCTATGGTCTCACAGCGCGCAGAACGTGTGTCAGCCGCACGGATGTCTTGTGGCTCCCACCCGGATTCGAGCAAGCCCGACAGGAGGGCTTCGCCCATCATTCCGACCCCAAGGATCGCAATGGTCATCGTTGGCTCACAAGTTCGACGATCTGGATTGCATTGAGGGCAGCACCCTTGCGGAGATTGTCGCTCGCTACGAACAAAGCCAAGCCATGCCCCTTGGGAGCGGACTGGTCTTCACGGATACGCCCGACATAGGATGGGTCCTTTCCGGCTGCCATCCTCGCTGTGGGAACATCCACAACCTCAACACCGGGCGCTTTCTTGAGAAGCTCGGTGGCTTGGGAAGCTGTGATCGTGTCCGCGAATTCCGCATAGAGAGCGATCGAGTGACCGGTGTACACAGGAACCCTCACACAGGTGGCCTGTACGAGAAGATCGGGGATGTGGAGGATCTTGCGTGACTCGTTACGCATCTTGATCTCTTCATCGGTCTCACCGAAACCATCATCGACAAGGGAACCTGCAATCGGGACAGCATTGAAAGCAATCGGGGCGACATAGGGTCCGAGGTCACTGTGATCATGGAGGCGTCCATCGAATTGGAGCCCTGGTGCGTCACCCAGATCAGCAACCTGATCCATGAGGGTACGTACTCCCTTCACACCGGAACCGGACACAGCCTGGAAGGTGGTTGCCCTGAAGCGGGTCAAGCCAGCTGCATCATGGAGGGCCTTGAGTACAGGCATGACCGCCATCGTCTGACAGTTCGGATTCGCGATGATCCCCAATGATGCCTTGTCGATGTCCTCAGGGTTAACTTCGGAAACAACCAAGGGCACGTCGTCGTTGAGACGCCATCCAGAAGAGTTGTCTACAACTGTGGCACCAGCAGCAACGACGAGGGGTGCGTACTGCTTGGACATGGTCGCCCCCGCAGAGAACAAGGCGATATCGATACCCGTGAAGTCTGCTGTCGCAGTGTCTTCAATAGTGATCTCCTGGTCCCCAAACTGGATAGTCTTGCCGGCTGAGCGTGAAGTCGCGAAGAAGCGAAAACTATCAGCCTGAAATTTCCTCTCGATCAGGATCTGCCTAGCGACAGACCCAACTTGGCCAGAAGCACCAAAAACACCTAATTGCATGGGGGACAGCGTACCGGATTTCGCGAGGGAGTCTTGTCACCTTCCAGAATCAGTACCACTTGGGTCAAGGACGGTCGACATGACACCAGGACGTGTCGGGTGTCAGGGGTTGTCTGTCGATGTCAGGGGACGTATCTCTTGACACATTTTCAGATCCGAGAATTCCTTGAATAATGAAAGATGATGTGTCAAGAGATACGTCCCCTGACACCGTCATATGTCACGTTCCCAGTTCTCTAATCTTCAAGGATGTCCAACCCGTCACCGGATTCATTCACATCGAAGAGTACGGTCTGGGAATCAGTCACTTCACCCGAAAGTACCATCCGCGCCAAGGGATCTTCGATCACTGTCTGGATGAGACGACGCAGCGGTCTAGCGCCATAGATCGGATCGAACCCGGTTGTCCCCAACCATTCGCGAGCAGCACCAGTCACCTCAACTGTGATCCTGCGATCAGCAAGGCGCTTATTGAGACGAGTCAGGTTAATGACAACGATCTTCGCGAGATCCTCCCTCGTCAGCGGCTCAAACATAACGATGTCATCAAGCCTGTTGAGAAACTCCGGTTTGAAAATCATTCGTACCGCAGTCATCACAGATTCGCGTTGCTCCTCAGGTTCAAGGGTCAACTCGGTAAGGAACTGTGAACCAATATTGCTGGTCATAATCAGAATGGTGTTGCGGAAGTCAACAGTACGACCCTGTCCATCGGTCAGGCGACCATCATCAAGGACCTGCAAGAGGATGTTGAAGACCTCAGGATTCGCCTTCTCAACCTCATCTAGGAGCACCACGGAATAGGGGCGACGTCGTACTGCCTCAGTAAGTTGACCACCCTGGTCATATCCGACATACCCAGGAGGGGCACCCACCAAACGCGACACCGAGTGTTTCTCTGAGTACTCACTCATATCGATGCGGATCATGGCGTGCTCATCATCAAAGAGGAACTCTGCCAAAGACTTAGCCAACTCTGTCTTCCCCACGCCAGTCGGACCCAGAAACAGAAAGGAGCCGGTGGGCCGATTCGGGTCAGAAATACCAGCTCGGGCCCTTCGTACCGCATCAGCAATCGTAGCCACAGCGGAATCTTGACCTATGAGGCGTTTGCCGATCACGGCCTCCATATCGAGGAGTTTCTCGGATTCACCTTGAAGCATCTTGCCCACAGGGATCCCTGTCCACGCAGAGACCACCTCAGCGATGTCATGGGATCCGACCTCCTCAGAAACCATGGTGTAGCTGCTCTTGGCTTCGGCAGCAGCAGCCAATCGTGCCTCAAGTTTCGGCAGTTCGGAGTACAGCAACTCGGATGCCCTGGTGAGGTCGCCTTCACGTTGAGCCCTGTCGGCTTCAATGCGTACACGATCGATGGTTTCCTTGACGTCACCCACCTCGTTGAGGCCCGACTTTTCTGCCTCCCATTTAGTTTCGAGAGCACGCAGCTTCTCCTTATGATCGGCCAGATCTGACTGGAGTCGGTGAAGCCTTTCGATGGAACTCGGGTCATCCTCCTTCTCCAAGGCGAACTGCTGCATGGTCATTCTGTCCACCTGTCGACGCAATTCGTCGATGTCCTCTGGGGAGGAATCGATCTCCATGCGTAGCCGTGAGGCAGCCTCATCAACGAGGTCAATGGCCTTGTCAGGCAGTTGTCTTGAGGTGATGTACCTATGAGAGAGGGTTGCTGCGGCAACGAGAGCAGAGTCGGTGATACGTACCTTGTGATGGGCTTCGTACCTCTCCCTTAGCCCACGCAGGATCGCGATAGTGTCCTCAACGGAGGGCTCCCCGACGTATACCTGTTGAAAACGGCGCTCAAGCGCAGGGTCTTTTTCGATGTGTTCACGGTATTCATCAAGAGTTGTGGCGCCAATCATTCGCAGTTCGCCGCGGGCCAACATGGGCTTGATCATATTTCCGGCATCCATGGCTGAATCCCCGGATGCGCCCGTTCCGACGAGGGTGTGAAGCTCATCAATGAAGGTGATGACCTGGCCTTCGCCCTCGCGAATCTCATTGAGTACAGCCTTGAACCTCTCCTCGAATTCTCCGCGGAATTTGGCTCCCGCCACCATGGATGCCAGGTCTAGCGCAACCAGGCGTCGGCCTTTGAGAGAGTCAGGTACGTCCCCCGCAACGATCCTTTGAGCTAACCCATCCACGACAGCGGTCTTCCCCACCCCAGGTTCACCAATGATCACCGGATTGTTTTTGGTACGACGCGCAAGGACCTGTACGATACGACGGATCTCGGCGTCACGACCAATAACTGGGTCAAGTTTGCCGTCTCGGGCTTGTTCAGTGAGATCGACTGAGTACTTGTCGAGGGCCGATTCCCCACCCTCTGAAGCAGCCGAGGTGACCCTCTTGCCACCGCGTTTCTCGTTGAATGATTCAATCAGCTTCTCGGCGGTGATACCGCGCTCGGCGAGGATTTGTTGTACTGGTGATTGGGTTGCTGCTAGACCAATGAGAAGATGCTCAGTCGCGACGTACTGATCAGCCATCTTCTGGGCCTGGGTCTCAGCCTCGGCCATCGCTCTAGCTAGACCACCTGACAGGGTTGGTTGTGCCACAGAGGACCCAGATGCTGAGGGAAGTTTGGCGATCATCTGCTTGGCCTGGTTCCCGATCTCTTCCGGATCCCCGCCGAGGCTAGCCAGGAGTGGGGTGACCGTATTGTCTGGAATCAAGAGCAGCGCCGAGAGTAGGTGCGCAGGTTCAACAGCCGGGTTCCCATTCGTCAAAGCAATCCTCGTTGCCGCACTATAGGCATCCCGGCTCATCGCGGTGAGCTTTTCGGTATCCATGTCACTCCTTGAATGTGTCCAAAAGTTGAGCGTACTAGACTCAAGTTTAGTACGAGTGAACAAGAGTGTCCACAGACACCACTCCCCTCAGGGGAAAATCAGGGGGCTAATCCTCATCCATCCAGGTAGGTGGGAGATTGGCGGCGAAGGTCGTGAGTACCTCCTGGGCGGCTTCCATGGCAGAGGTGGTACCGTCCATGACTTGCTGCTCTAATTCATGGCGTAATACCTTGACAGCCTGGGTTTGACGTACAGATTCCAGGAGTTCATCATCGACCAGGGACCACATCCAGTCGCGTTGTTGGCGCGCCCTTCTTGCGTTGAGTCCGCCTGTACTTTGAAGGTACTCGCGATGGTCGAGGATGGCAGCCCACAGATCCATGAGACCCATGCCAGTGTAGGAGGAGGACGTGAGAACGGGTGGGCGACGGGCTTTAGGGTCAGCAGTAATGAGCTTCATGGCTGTGGTGAGTTCACGGGCGGCAACCCTGGCGGCTGCTTCATTGTCACCATCGGCTTTATTGACAGTGATGATGTCGGCCATCTCCAGGATCCCCTTCTTGATCCCCTGGAGTTGATCACCTGCTCGGGCAAGCGTGACGAGGAGGAAAGTATCGACCATCCCAGCAACAGCGACCTCGGATTGGCCGACACCTACAGTTTCGACGAGGACGACATCATAACCTGCTGCTTCAACGACGAGCATGGATTCGCGGGTGGCTCTGGCGACACCGCCGAGATGATTTCCCGAGGGCGAGGGGCGAATGAAGGCATCATCGGAAACAGCGAGAGCCCCCATACGGGTACGGTCACCCAAGATAGATCCGCCAGTCTTGGATGAGGATGGGTCTACAGCAAGGACAGCGACCTTCTTCCCCAACTCGATGAGCTTGACCCCAATGGCGTCAATGAAAGTGGATTTTCCAGCACCTGGCACCCCTGTGACACCTATGCGTACTGCCGATGTGGGGCGTTCCCTCAGGATTCCGAGCAGTTCTCGAGCCTTCACCCGATCCTCCATTCGCATGGATTCCACCAGGGTGATTGCGCGTGCAATCTGTCGACGATTACCCTGAAAAACACCTTCAGCGAGATCCTGTACTGGGTTCACAATCCCTGCCTTTCGTACCGGCTCCAATGCCATAAGTACCCAAACCCAACCCTACCGTACCCGCTATCGCATCACGCGTACGTAAGTTCATAAAACTCGCTCGAAACCCGAGGACCGTACCAAAGTTGTGGACTTTAAGTAGGTTTCCATAACCACAAGTGTTGCAGTCATCACGACTCCTTCCGCCCAACAGGGCAAATAGAGCCACTTACACCGTTTAGCCGATAGACCCCACCGCCACCTTCGAATGCAATTTCGCGAACTAATTCGTATAGGGCGTCTACAGTATCTCCAGCGTGATAAAGATAGCTATCAACCTGTTCCAAAGAGTCCGCATCAAAATATTGTCTCGCTTCCTCAACCAGAACCTCAGATCGATTCCAACGCTCCCGCCATAGTCTCTTTTCTTCTTCATCACTTAGTATGACCATTGTGATTTCCTTTCACTTGCCTGGGGCTGGCTGGCAGGATTGGTGTGGGTCGTCTCGTTGCGGTGTGACTCTCCAATCTCTTCACCGTGAATATGTGTTGTGTCCGGCATGTCCAGTGTGACGAGGGGCCGACACCGACCCTGTCCACCACGATGGCTTGATTAGAAGCATGTCCGATCATTAGATCGTGACTCGTGACAGGAATTCGGAGACAACTACAAATTAGATACTACTACATTTGATGGATACCCTCCGAAGTACATCTCTTCCAATGGCCCTTCGCCTGGATTCGTCAAACACAACCTCACACACCGCCACTTCACAACATGGGGCCTCAGAAACAATTACCGACAACACTTCCGAAAGACTACTTACTGAATATACATCTAAAGATAAACGATAGACTGAATAGTATTCAGGATATTCATCAAAACTATCACTGAATGGACAGTCAAATATAAACAGTGCACCATTCCACTCCGCGATGAATAAGCGTGGACAATCATAGAACTCATAGTAGGTTATGGGAATCCATTTCATTAACTAATCCTATCTAATTTTGGTATTGGATTAGCCTGAAGATCACTAATCTGGCACGCCCCTACCCCTAAGCAAATATCAACATGGTACTCATTGATTTGGCCGCTACGCGTAGGTTCAGGTACGGACACTACAGTCCCACCACCTTGCCTAATCTCTCCTGCTGTAGTAGCTCGAAGTTGTCCATGAGGCACAGCCGCAGCAGCTTCATCTAAGGTTGCTCCAAAAGACCCACTAAACACTATTCCAGGTGCAGGTACATCCTTAGTACCTCCAATAACCACAACGGCATTGTCTGGCACTATCGAACAATCACCCGCAGTATTATGTACCAGCAGGCTTTCTTCACCCACATAGTACGTATGTGGTCCGGTGACGGTGAGGTTATATACCAATTCCTCACCCTGAGGCCGTGACATCCTCTCAACGGTGAGTGTCGACCCATCCGCTGTAAGCAGCAGGTCACCTGGTTCTAAATGGTCTGTACGAATATACGCCCGCTTGTTTTCCACCCACCACGGATGTGAGGCTGTGGTGTCAATAGTCGTACCATCACCCAAAGTGAGAGTGACAACAGTGTCCCCATGAGGCCAGGTTGCGGTCACAGTTTCAACAGATTGAACACCCGTACCAGGATCAAACGCGGTAACACTATCACCAGTCTGGATATCCCCAATCGGTTTCCGGGTACCATCCCCCATCAACACAGGAGTATCCGCCGTAAACGACCTCAAACACGACGACGGCTTCACACTATTGACTTGCGACGGTGACGTACCCGTATCAACTTTCGACACGGTAGCCGCCTCACCCGCCTTATCCGCATTCCTAATCGCAGTGGCTGTGTCACTGGCTTTATCAACACTCTTGATAGTATCCAACGTATTCGTGACACCCCGGATTGTGTCTGCTGCATCATCAATATGTCCGACAG
>JAIRQE010000016.1 GCA_031256725.1 Propionibacteriaceae bacterium | reverse complement strand
CGTCAAACCAGGCCCTTACCTGACCCATCCGGGATCAGACTCACCACCTGATTTCGCGGGCAAAAACCATGTGATACACGGGTCATGTTTCGCGGGCAATTTGACATGATCGACTTCGGAACCTGGGTTCTAAACCGAAGTGCAACACCTTCCGTAGGATGTGACGTGTTCAATGTTCACTGCTAGAGAAGGGTTGCACTTCAGAATTGAATCCGGGAGAGGGCGAGGTAGTACTCTCCGCACCAATACAGAAAAGAGTCAGATCCTCATGGGACGATGATTATCGGGGTTCGAATCCTTGTTTACGGTCAAAACCTATGGGTACGAAAGTCACAGGTACCGGGTCGGTGGTGATGGCACCATCTGCTGAGCCGGTCCATGTAATCGTGGCCTGATAGACACCAGGGATGGTGGAGGTTATGTCTGCGGTATAGACGCCTGGTCTCACTTCGATGAAGGGGGTAACAATGACCCCACCAGCCGAGGATTCGATTGATGCCGAGAGAGTACTTGCTTGGCCTACGAGGGGCACTGAGGGTGAGGTTCCTGCCCGTGAAGTGATCTGAGCGGTGATCGTCAAGGTATCTTGACCGTCGGCAACCCTAGCGATGGTCTTGGTAAGACTACCCTCGCTTGAATCCTCCTGGGCTGTCAGATGTGAGGACCAAGCAGGAACAAAGACCACTTCTGTAGGAGATTTGGCCACCTCACGGTCAAAGTCGTCACCTGCTAGGAAGATACCCAAGTCGAAGATTCCATCCTTGGTGGCGGTGATCCTCGTTGTGTAAACCCCATATCCACTCTCTGTAACCTCGGCAATGGTGACATGGGAATCACTGGATATGATCTTGATCTTCTCCTGCATGCCACCCACATAACCGCCGTTGACATCCTTGGCATAAACGGTGAGAAGGAAACCATCAACACCATCAGCAACCCTCGGGCCCGCGCTTAAGGAATACCACATCGACGCTGGCGCTGGTCGACTGCAATCCGGGAGGAAAGAGACCACGACGGGTGATCCCGAAATCTCTTTGCCGTCCATTGTTGCCCGCAGGATTACCGTCTCCTCTTCACTGGAGATCAGCGTGATGGAGCCTATACCCGTGGAGTCTGTTCGTACTGTTGAATCTGAGAGCGTGGCCCTACCTTCAACACTGAATGCGATTTCTTGACCAAGGAGGGCATCCCCGTCACCATCCTTGACGACAACTGAAACTGGCGCTACTCCCTCGCCTGTACAGGGGATATTCACCATAGAGTTCACGATCAATGCAGATTGGAATATATCAGGGACTGGTGGCTCGAATCTCATGGTTAGGGGCTTGATTTCAACTTCGCCCTCCTGGGCAGCAAGAACCTTAGCCCCAAAGGTAATGGTTTCAGGAACGAGGTTTGTCACGAGTACATGGGCACGCCCCTCGGCATCCAGCTGAATTGTGTCTTCCGAGAGCTGGGCCGACCCGGTTGCAGTGAACTCAATCATCTGGCCTGCCCCGAGGACCCCACAGCCGTCAACAAGGTGGGCTGAGACTGCATAGCTGGAACGACCATCTGCGTGAGCGCCCGTTGAAGCTGAACTATTCAAGGTGAGTACACCAGGAGGATCAGGTTCAGCGATCAACTCCAAGTCAACATCCATAGAGGAACCTGTGACATTCACCCATGTACCCTCGGATTCTACGAAGGCTGACACACTTGGTCGGGCCCCCGCTGCCAGAGCATCAGGATCAAGGACACCTGCGATGGAGGCAATACCGAACTCATCTGTGACAATGATGGATTGCCCCAGGATCAAACCACCCGCAGAGAAGAACTGAACCCGAGTGTTGGGCCGAGGCTGGCCAGCTATATCCAACGCTGTTACAGAAGCGATCACAACCTCGTCGCTAACATCGATCACTCCACTGCATGGGGGTACTACTACGCGTACCGGGCCTGACTCAATGGTTAATGTGGAGTTATCGGTAAGCTGTGACTCGGACTGCTCTAGGGGCTTACCCGCCTGTTTCAGATCGATATGGGCGTTATAGGCGATCTCCGTTTGGGGATCATGGACCTCAATCTCGATCCTCAACACCCTGGGAGTTTCGGATGGATTTCCGGCCAACCCAACGTCGATGGTCATGGGACCTGTACCAGACATGGGTTTCGGGTCGGAGGCCTCACTCGAACGGACCCTCCACATGAAACCGGGGGCAACCTCAAGGGGGACGCTCATGATCCCGCCCTCGTGGGGGGCATCAACCACAGGCCAGGTCTTGTCTTCACCCGTCCAGCAATAGTTGTCCATGCGATAGGTCAGTACAGGGCAGGTTGTTGCTGGGCTGGTTGAGGTGTACAACCCAGTGGTTTGGGCCAGATTGAATAGCGCCAACTCGGACCAATGTGTCCTGAAAGGGATCGTCAACTCCATCGCAGGTTCCCCAGCAACCGCAGGAAGATAGAGTTGAGCAGCCATGGGAGTGAAGCTGAAAGGATAGGTGTCCACAGAACTCGCCCAGGCAACCACAGCCTCCTCTTTTCGAGGAGTTGAGTCTGCAACGTGGATCATTGCGGCAATGTTGGCATCCTGGGTGAACAGATCAGCCAAAGCCAATGGAGCAGCAGTATCCAAGCGCAGGTTCATAGAAGCAACTGGTATCGTCGCTGTTGTTTCCGCCGCTTCTGAGGTACGAGAGACCACAGACAACAGGTTCGCGAAGTTGGCCATCAGTGAGGTTCTCAAGCTGATGATATTCTCGGATTTTACCCCTGTACAGGATTCAACCTGAACGATGTTCTCAACCTCCCAAACATCCTTCAGATAATCCAGTTGAGCCTCAGTGAAGGCCGTAAGCTGATCCTTCAGGCGATTAGGATTCTTAAGCCCCGTGATCTCCAAGGATTCAACCATCGCACATCCAGTGTTCCCAGTGGGAAGCCATGCTTGGAAATAGATTGTCGCTGTTGAGATTGCCAGTGGATTCAGGGAATAGACCTGGTTGAGATTTTCAAGACGATTCGGGTCCTGGGCCGGTGTTGCACCCGGCTCAGGCTTGGTCACTGTTGCTGGAGGCCTTGGGATATACCCAGCCTTGATAGCGGCCTCATGACCAGTCGGACCAAGCATCGCCTCAATGAGCACACGGACCTTGGAACTGGGACGTTGAGCCTTGTTAATGACAATGAAATAGGGGGTGGTCAGCGGGTAGACACTTGATTGTATGGAGACTGGGTTTGCGGAGATATTGTTCACATCAAGCAGCTTAATCTTCGAGTCACCACCGTCACGAGGATCAACAAGATCACCCCAAATAGCCTTCACATAGTGGTAGAAGGCGTACCCTATTCCTCCTTGTTGCCCGTCATAAACCAGAGGGTTTCCATCTGAGTCCTTGGGGGCTGGCGCCAGAGGCGATCCGTTCATAACCAGATCCATTAAGGCCTGGGAGGAACCCCAATCCTCAAGGTTCTGATACGCAGTGATTGGCCCGAGACTTGATCCTAGACTTGCCCAATCGGTGGTCGCACCACCATAGATAGCGCGCAAGTTATCCACGCCCACCGAATTCACTGCATCAGCTTGGGCAAGGAAAACGAGTGCATCATTCGCGACAGGAATGACTTCGAGTTCCATCCCAGCATTCTGAGCAAGGGCCAATTGCGCAGGAGTGGGTACAGGAACGATGATCAGATCAGTATTGCCCGAAATGAGCTTCGTGTAGGCGAGGTCTGTACCACTGAAAACCTGGGATGAGGATTCACCCGTGAAAGCATCCTGGTACGCAGAGGCGAGGGTTTGAGCCGAGAGGGCGCCATCGACGCGAGGATAGGATTCCACAGAGAACAAGGAATCATCTGCTTCAGCGTGAGGGGTAGAACCAAAGAGGGCACCTACAACAAGGGCAAAGGCGCAAAAACAACTGAATACGCGTGTCAGACTACTATTCATCGCCTCCTCCTTCACTGAATCACGGGTCAAAAATCGTTGTCCCCAACGAAATCAACTCCTTCTCCAGATACCCCCTCTAGGCCTTTTCTTCATCCTTGTTACATGCAGCCACAGCATTGTCCAGGATTCTCCAAGAGTCACCATGGAATTAGGGCCTACTACGAGGATACCCCACCTGGACAAAGATGGATAAGGGTTTTCACCGTGTGGCGCATGACTCTTAGAATCCCAAGCGGTTGAGGGCCTTCGGATCACGCTGCCATTCCTTCATCACCTTGACCTTCAGATCCAGGTAAACAGGCGTTCCCACTAGGCGTGAGATCCTTTGGCGAGCCTCGGTACCAATTTGCTTGAGACGCTCAGCCTTTTTCCCCAAGATGATAGGTTTCTGAGAATCTCTTTCAACAATGAGGTTGGCAAAGATGTCGAGCAGGGGCTTATCGCGTTCTGGCCTCAACCCCATTTCTTCAATGGTGACAGTGATCGAATGCGGGAGTTCCTCATGAACAAGCCCTAGGGCAACCTCTCGGATCAGCTCTGTCACAAGGGTTTCCGTCGGTTCGTCGGTCACCTCTCCGTCTGGATAGTACCGCGGCCCCTCAGGCAATGTACCCACCAAGAGATCCCGAACAAGGTCGATATTCTCTCCAGTCTTTGCCGAGACGGGTACGATCTGCGCCCACTCGATACCCAACTCGGATTCAAGTTTTTGAATGTCGATCAGGTGCTCCCGAATCCGTGGTTTCCCAGCGAGATCAACCTTTGTGGCGAGCCCCATCAGGGTTGGTCGATTCTTGAGGTTGGCAATCTCGGTGATGAGGTGACGATCCCCTGGCCCGATCTTCTCCGGGCAAGGCAGACATACACCGATCACATCCACCTCGGACCAGGTGTCATAGACCAACTGATTGAGACGTTCACCAAGCAGTGTCCTTGGTCGGTGAATCCCAGGAGTGTCCAGGATCACGAGTTGACCATCATCCCTTGTCACAATCCCTTTAATGATGTGGCGGGTGGTCTGTGGCTTATCTGAGGCGATGGCTACCTTCGTACCTACAAGGGCATTCGTCAGAGTTGACTTTCCAGCATTGGGTCGCCCAACAAAGCAGGCGAAACCAGAGTGGTGGATGGGTTGGGTTGTCTCGATCACCGTGTGATCCCTTCATCAGTACCTTCATCGCCTTCGACTGCTCGGTGAACAATGATGGTTGCTATTTGGTGGCGGCGACCTGCGTACTGATCGGCAGTCATCTCCAGGCCCTCCCATGTCAGTGTTGAGCCTGGGATGGGAACCT
The DNA here is from genome assembly GCA_031256725.1 of Propionibacteriaceae bacterium. Lineage (GTDB taxonomy): Bacteria > Actinomycetota > Actinomycetes > Propionibacteriales > Propionibacteriaceae > WQYJ01. Next base: position 30,869 of record JAIRQE010000016.1, on the reverse strand, counting down.
GGTTGAGTTTCTTGGCGAGGATCCCACCAATAGAATCCACGTCCTCGTCGTCAAGTTCCATCTCAAACAGATCCCCCAAGTCTGCCAGCGACAGTCGTGATGAAACCCGGTAGACACCCTCAGAGATCTGGGTCACAGGGTCAATCTCCTGGTCAAACTCGTCTTGGATCTCTCCAACGATCTCTTCCAAGAGGTCTTCAATGGTAACGATTCCAGCTGTACCACCGAACTCATCAACCACAACAACCATGTGTATATGTGCCGCCTGCATCTCACGCAGGAGATCATCTGCCGGTTTCGAGTCAGGACACCATGTGACAGGCCGTACCAAAGAGGAAACGAGTTCCGAAGATTGGGCATCCGACTTGTCGAAAACACGCTTGACAATGTCTTTTAGGTAGAGGATACCGATCACATCGTCAAGGCCCTTGGCTCCAGTCACAGGGATACGGGAGAAACCTGAACGCAGGGTGAGCGCTAAGGCCTGCCTGAGGGTCTTCCCCTCCTCGATATAGACCACGTCGGGTCTAGGTACCATCACCTCACGAACGAGGGTGTCACCCAGATCGAAGACCGAGTAGATCATCTTGCGTTCATCGGCCTCAATCTGGTTGGAGGCCTCAGCCCTGTCCACGAACTCTAGGAGCTCATCTTCAGAGGCAAAGGGTCCGTCAGGAAATCCCCGACCTGGGGTGATGATGTTGGAAACCAGGATCATCAACTGCGGGATAACGAAAAAGACAGAGGTGAGCAGCTTCATGAGGGTACATGTGCTGAGAGTCACAGCGACCACCTTCTGGCGGCCAAGGGTGCAAGCAGACACATGAACAATCACAAACAAAGTGATGAGAACTACTGTTCCTGCGCCCAAGAGAGACCAGATTGGGCTCGCATTAACCCTAGTCATAAAGAGGTTCACGACAACAACAGCGAAACCAACCTCACCGACAAGCCTCAGAAATAGGGCCGTGGAGACTGTTGGCGCGGGATCAGCTGCGATCTGGGCAACCCTGTCGGCCTTCTTCACCTCATCGTCAACGAGCTTGCGAGCTTGCCCCTTGGACAGGGTGGAGAAACCCTCCTGGATCGCCATGAAGAACCCCGCGATCACCAGGAAGACCACGAGCAGGATTATTTGTACTGCAAGGGTCATCGCGGACTCCCAGGTTGAACAGGATCAGGCATTCGCACTCCTAGATTCCTTCGTCCATGCCTCAATGATCTGGTCATTCAACCCAAACATCACAGCCTTTTCCTGAGGCTCACCATGATCGAAACCCAGAAGGTGAAGGATTCCGTGGATGAGAAGGTACTCAGCCTCCTGTCGGGGGGTGCGCCCCGTGTCAGCTGCCTGACGCTCGGTCACCTCAGGGCAGAGTACAACATCACCGAGGACCCCAAGCGGTTCCTCGCCATTGGGTTTGCCTGGACGTAGTTCATCCATCGGGAAACTCAAAACATCGGTCGGCCCGGGCTCCCCCATGAACTTCTCGTGATAAGCCGACATGGTTGCCTCATCAACCAACTGGATCGACAACTCTGCCTCAGGATGAATATGGAGGATGTCTAGAGCAAATCGAGCCAACCTGACGAGGCCTTTTTCGTCAGCCATTCTTCCGGATTCATTATTGATGTCTATCATTCAACTACCTTCCGGGACCTCTGCCCTTTTCTGGGTTCTTCATGTGTGACTCGCCTTGCCTCATAGGTGTCATAGGCTGCTGCGATATGCCCAACGAGCGGGTGACGTACCACGTCCTGATTCGTCAACCGGCAGAAGCTGATGTCCCTGACTCCATCCAGGATTCCGGTGACCTCTTTGAGACCCGACTTCGTCGCACCAGGCAGATCGATCTGGGTGATGTCCCCTGTGACAACCATGGTTGATCCGAATCCCAGTCGGGTCAGGAACATCTTCATCTGCTCCATCGAAGTATTTTGGGCCTCATCAAGGATGATGAATGCGTCGTTGAGCGTACGACCCCTCATGTACGCCAGTGGCGCGATCTCAATCGTGCCAGCCGTCAACAGCCGCGGTACAGATGCAGGATCAAGCATGTCATGAAGGGCGTCATAGAGGGGACGAAGATAGGGGTCAATCTTCTCGGAGAGCGTCCCCGGAAGGAATCCCAACCTCTCCCCTGCCTCAATCGCTGGACGAGTCAAAATGATCCGGGAAACCTGCTTGGCCTGGAGGGCTTGTACAGCCTTTGCCACGGCCAGATAGGTTTTCCCCGTTCCGGCTGGGCCGATACCGAAGACGATGGTATTGGAGTCGATGGCATCCACATACCTCTTCTGGTTCGCAGTCTTGGGCCGGATGGTACGCCCCCTATGGGAGAGGATCGACTGGGTGAGAACCTCTGCTGCTTCAAGGGTTTCCGTACCTACCATCTCGGCAATCCTGGACACATCTGCCAAGCTCAATCCCTGCCCGGTACGCACAATGGTCACCATTTGGGTAAGTACATCCTCGGCATGGTTCATAGCCTCACGAGATCCACTCAACGTAATCTCATTACCACGGACATAGATGTCGGCCTTCAGAGTCTTCTCGAGGAGGCGCAGAAACTCATCGGAGGGGCCAAGAACAGCCACCATCGGTATGGAGGTGGGCACAACAACGCGCCGAGAGTCTAAACGAGTCTCAGTGTCAGACGACGTAATGGACAACCTCCCTGTAATGATGTGGTACCCATTCTAGCGCTGATTCTCCAACCAGTATGATGCTACCTGTGAATGAGCAGAATGAAACTTCACGAGCAGCCCTTCGTGAGACTCCCACTGGGGTTTATGACCTCGTGGTGGCAGGGTTTTGCGCCCTCCTGCTGATCGCCAATGTGGCAGCCTCGAAACTCATTGCGCTTGGCCCCACATGGACTCCCTTGGGCATCCATGTCTTTCCGCTCGTCTTCGACGGTGGGGCCCTGACCTTCCCCTTGACCTATATCCTGGGTGACTGCTTGGCCGAGGTCTATGGTTTCAAAAAGGCCCGCCGAGCAATCTTCATGGGTTTCGTGGTCTCTGCGGTCGCGGCTCTAGTTTTCTTCATCGTAGGGGTACTCCCCCCCGACCCGAGTTGGGGGAATCAGGAAGCCTGGATCTCGGTGATGGGTGTGGTACTTCGGATCGTCATCGGTTCCCTCGTCGGCTATCTTGTGGGTCAACTCCTCAACGCTAAGATCCTGGTGAAACTCCGTGATCGCGCAAAACCCGGATCCCTGTGGTTCCGCCTCATCAGTTCAACAGTTGTTGGCGAAGCCGCAGACACCATCCTGTTTTGTACCATTGCCTGGGCCTTCATCGTCGACTGGGGCACCTTAGGCAACTACATTGTTGTCGGCTATCTCTACAAAGTCGGGTTGGAAGTACTCCTACTCCCCTTAACACTACTGATCATCCCCTGGCTAAAACGCCGTGAAGTTCGAGTTCTTCAATAAGGATCGTACATATAAGCTAGTTTCGTGCTGTTGACCATCACCTATCTGGGACAGAATACGACCGAACTTGGGTACCTCCTGTTTAAGAATCCGGCACGCCCTCAGGTGGTGGAACTCAGTTTTGGGAAAGCCTATGTCTTCTATCCTGAGGTCTCGCGTGAACGTACCACAGTGGCACTACTGCTGGATGTTGACCCTATCGGACTCTCCAAGAGATCAGGCTACGACTATGTCAACGACCGCCCCTATGTTTCTTCCTCCCTCATGAGTACAGCGCTCACGAAAGCCTTTGGTACAGCCATGACCGGTCGAGGCGACTTCCATCAGGAGTTGGCCGATTCTAGGTTGAACCTTTCCGCCACGGTCACGATGCTTCCCTGTCGGGGAAACCACCAGAATCTGTCAGCAGTCTTCGAACCCTTGGGTTATGAGGTCGAATGGGAGAGTTTCACCCTTGATGATCAATTCCACCAATGGGGGCAGGCTTCATATGTTAACCTCACCATCACAGGAGAGGTACGCCTGCGAGACCTCCTCAAGCATCTCTATGTTTTGATGCCGGTCTTTGATGCCCACAAACACTATTGGGTGGATTCTGAAGAGGTCGACAAACTGTTGAGAATGGGTGAGGGCTGGCTGGCTGACCATCCGATGAAACAGTACATCACAGATCGCTATCTCAAACGTCAGCGACGACTTGTCAACCAGGCGTTCGAGCAACTGGCTGCCATGAGTGCAAACGATGGGGATCTCATCCCCACTGAGGCACCCGAAAAGCCTCCCCGTCTCAACGAAGTACGACTCCAAGCAGTACTCAACCAGGTCAAAGCTAGTGGTGCCTCCACTGTGATTGATCTAGGTTGTGGCGAAGGAAACCTCCTAAAACTCCTTGTCAAAGATAGTCAGTTCACGAAGATCACTGGGGTTGATGTAGCACACCATGCCCTCGAAAAAAGCTCTGAGCGTCTAATGCTCACCGATGCCAGCGAATCAATGCAGTCCCGAATCACCCTCATCCAAGGATCCCTCACCTATAGGGATGCGCGCTTTTCTGGGTACGACACTGCATGTGTTGTTGAAGTCATTGAGCATCTTGATCTGGGTCGTTTGGCAGCCTTCGAACGGGTACTCTTTGAATACGCGAGGCCGCGCACTATCGTGGTGACAACCCCCAATAGTGAATACAACGAAATCTATGGAGTCGAATCGGGGCATCGACATGAGGACCATCGTTTCGAGTGGACCCGCGCAGAGTTCCAAGAATGGGCTCATACAACTGCCCAGCGCTATGGGTACACAGTGGCATTCCTTGGTGTTGGGGATGAGGACGAAACCTGTGGTACCCCCACACAGATGGGGGTTTTCACCAGTGATGGGAACCTGGAGGTGACATGCGCATAGAGATTCCTGAACTCGCAGTCGTTGCCGTGGTTGGAGTGTCATCCTCGGGGAAATCTACCTTCGCTCAGCGCCACTTCAAACCAACTGAAATCCTCTCTTCGGATTTCTTTAGAGCCATGGTTTCTGATGATGAGAACAACGAGAAGGTGACCCGCCAAGCCTTCGACACCCTGTATTACGTCGCCAATAAGCGACTGGATCTGGGGCTGTTGACTGTGATCGATGCCACAAATATCCACAAGGATGCTCGGGCAGCTGTGCTCAATCTCGCCAAGGAGCAGAATGTTCACGCGGTCGCCATCGTACTCAACCTGCCGGAAGCCACCTGCGTGGAGCGCCATGCCCAGCGTAGCGATCGGAGTTTCCCTGCGAAGGTGATCCACCGTCAGATGGAGCAGTTGCGTCATACCCTCAAAACCTTGAAGAAGGAGGGGTTTCGCTATGTTCATGTTCTGAACAGTGAGGATGAGATCGCTCACGTGGAGATCCATCGTACTCGGCTGTGGAATGACAAGAAAGATGAGACTGGACCCTTCGACATCATCGGAGACGTACACGGTTGCTACGATGAGTTGTGCTCACTCTTGGACACCATGGGATATGCGGTTGACAAGGAGAATCATCAGGCTACTCCCCCATCGGGGCGGCGAGCGATCTTCGTTGGTGACCTCTGTGATCGCGGTCCCAAGAACACCGATGTCCTGCGTCTTGTGATGTCCATGGTCAACTCGGGTGCAGCGTACTGTGTGGCTGGCAATCATGATGCGAAACTCGTTCGGATCTTGCGTCGCGGACTCACAAACATGACCCATGGGATCGACATCACCATGGCTCAGTTGGATGCGGAAACCAGCCAATTTCGTACAGAGGTCGAGAGTTTCCTGGATGGTTTGATCAGTCATTACGTCTTCGACGGTGGCAGGTTGGTTGTCGCCCATGCTGGGCTGATTGAGAAGTACCACGGGCGCAGTTCTGGGCGAGTTCGCAGTTTCTGTTTGTACGGAGACACCACTGGTGAGACTGATGAGTATGGCCTGCCTGTACGTCTGCCTTGGGCGAATGATTACCGTGGTTCAGCCCTCGTCGTCTATGGGCATGTGCCCACCCCCGAGATCGAAATGATCAACAATACTGTCTGCATTGATACCGGTTGCGTCTTTGGTGGAAAGCTGACAGGGTTTCGTTACCCTGAAAAAGAAGTCGTACAGATTGAGGCGGCTCGGGAGTATTACACACTCATCAAACCACTGCATCCACCCACGACCAGCGGGGATCTATTGAATGTGGATGATGTTTTGGGGCAGAGATTCCTGTCAACGACCCTACGCAAATCCATCAAGATCAACGCAGAGAACTCAGCTGCTGCCCTTGAGGTTATGAGTCGTTTTGCTGCAGATCCCAGATGGTTGATCTATCTGCCACCAACGATGTCCCCCTGCGAGACGAGTACCCTTGATGATTATTTGGAAGATCCCTCGCAAGCCTTCGAGTACTACCGCAAGCGTGGTGTGACCCAGGTTGTTTGTGAGCGCAAACACATGGGGTCACGTGCTGTGATCATCCTGTGTCGAGATGAGAGTGTGGCTCAACGTCGATTCAGGATTGCTGATGGTACCCGTGGAATCATCTACACACGCACAGGTCGGCGTTTCTTTGAGGATGATACTGAGACAACCCTGTTGACAAGCCTTGATGATGTCCTCACCAGAACAGGATTCTGGGATGAGTACTCCACAGATTGGGTTTGTTTGGATGCAGAACTCATGCCCTGGTCAGCCAAGGCTCAGGGTCTTCTCCGCGAACAATTCGCTCCCGTGAGTCGCGCTGGGAGTGTAGGTTTAGCTGCTGGGGTTGCTGCGATCACAAGTGCTTGTGCTGTACTCACGGACAAGCTTGAATCCGCTTGTCTGGACGACACGTTGGCACGGCCAAACCAAGAAAAGAAGACCCTTGATCTTGCGGCTCTAGCCGAGAGGTATCAGGCTCGCGCCGAGGCCCTAGACCACTATGCTGAAGCCTATCGGAGGTACTGCTGGGAGGTCACAAGCATCGAGGATTATCGCATCGCTCCCTTCCATATTCTTGCAACCGAGGGGCATGTGTACTCGGATCGAAACCATCTGTGGCACATGGAAACCATTGCCAAACACATGACTGGCATCGACCCCATCTTCATGGCGACTGACCACCTTCTTGTGGACCTTTCAGATGAGAAGAGTACGATGACCGCAATCCAGTGGTGGCAGGATCTCACTGCTTCCGGTGGTGAGGGGATGGTGGTCAAACCCCTCGACTTTATTGGTCATGGCGATTCAGCACCCATCCAGCCCGCAGTTAAATGCCGAGGCCGGGAATACCTGCGCATTATCTACGGCCCAGAGTACCTTCTCAAGGAAAACCTCCCCCGCTTGAAGAAACGCTCCCTGTCCACAAAGCGTCGACTTGCACTTCAAGAGTTCGCACTCGGCATGGAATCCCTGGATCGTTTCGTCAACGGCGACCCCCTTCATCGAGTACACGAATGCATCTTCGGTGTCCTAGCCCTAGAAAGCGAACCAGTGGATCCCAGATTATGACGAGAAACTTTTTCTGCGAGTTTTCCAGACAAGCAGATTAACTCGACTTCCACCTCACATGGACTTCCACCTCACATGGGTTGTGCCATAGTATTCATCCCATGACGAGGACCATCAACAACGACGCCCCTGAGGCGAAAGTTGGAGATAGTACCCACAGTCACCATGGTGTCCGAATCGACATTCAGTGGATGCGTGCTCTGGCGGTCGGACTTGTTCTGGCCTACCACTTTTGGCCACACCGTGTTCAAGGCGGCTTTGTCGGCGTAGATGTTTTCTTCGTCATCTCAGGCTTCCTCATCACCTCTCATCTGGTGAATAAACCACCCAAGCGATTCATGGATGTCGTCGAATTTTGGGGACGCAGAGTACGTCGACTCTTACCTGTCGCCTTCCTGGTCATCATCGTGGCCACAGCAGCAATGGTTTTCCTCGTCCCAAGAACCCAGCGGGATCCCAATGGACTCTCAGGTATCATGGCAGCACTCTACGTCGAGAACTGGCATCTTGCTGCACGCTCGGTTGACTACCTCGCCATAGGATCACCACCGACAGTACTCCAGCACTATTGGTCCTTATCAGTTGAGGAACAGTTCTATCTCGTGTGGCCGATTCTTATCGCAGCCATCGCCCTGATCACAGGTCGCCGGTTTCGTCGAGGAGTAGGGATCGGCATTGCAGCAGTCGTCCTAACCTCCTTCACCTGGTCGGTATACTACACCGCCGTGTACCCACCGAAGGCCTATTTTGTAACCACCACACGAATGTGGGAACTAGGTCTAGGTGGCCTCCTTGCAGTGGTGTACCCGTGGCTTGCGACTCGGCTGTCGAAACATCCTTGGATCAAGCTTGGCCTTGTCGCAGCAGGTTTGTCGATGATGATATGGTCAGGGTTCTTCGTGACTGGAGAGAACTTCCCTGGCTGGATCGCTGCGATTCCCGTTCTCGGCGCTGTTCTTGTCATTGGTGGTGGCCCTGGTGAGCATTCCATCAGTTTCGACACGGTACTTCGCTGGAAACCCGTTCAACTTATTGGGGATTGGTCCTATTCCATCTATCTGTGGCATTGGCCCTTCGTGGTCTTGACACCTCATGCTGTGGGACGCGAGATGACTTGGCCCATCAAACTCGCGGCAATTGCATTAACTCTGGTTCTGTCCGCGTGTACCAAAACCTTCATTGAGGATAAATTCCGTGGACTCCATCCTTTGGGAGTACCCCTGAGACGTACCTTCATATTCCTAGTAGTGGGAATGGCTCTCGCGGTAGCACCAGGTGCAGTTGTTACCTATGTTCTAGGAAATACGAAGCTGCCAACCATTCCTGCGAGTGAAACCTGTGTGGGTGCTGCGATGACACTTGATCCAGCCTGTGAGGGCCGCGATCCCCATGGTGAGACCCTGTACTTCACACCCACCCAAACAATCAAGGATCTGAGCATCACCTACAAAACGGATTGCCGCTGGACCGTCGACTATCCCACTCATTATCCCGTCTGCGAGTTTGGGGCCAAGAATGCTGATGCTCCCTCAGTGGCACTGTGGGGCAATTCCCACGCAATCCCCTATCTTGATCCGCTTATAGTCCTAGCCGATCAGAACAACTGGAAGCTTTCCTCCCACCTTGCTGGCGCCTGTTATCCGGCAACCATGGAACTAGTTGGATCTGATAGGACTCGCCCAGGATGTCTCGGATGGACAAACTACACCATTGATGAACTCACCAACCGAGATGTGGATCTCATCGTCATGGTCTCCCGTACTCTCCAAACCAGTCTCGTTGGTGTACCTGAACAGGACCAGGCAGAGGTACACCGACAGATGTTCGTCGACATTCTTGATGACCTGACTTCCCGAGGATTCCATGTTCTCGTCATCCGACATGCACCTGTACTTCACGAACGTGCGCCGGATTGCGTCTCTAGTCATGAATCCGATTACAGTGCCTGTGATTATCCCCGAGACAGTGTTGTGTACGAGGATCATCTCTATGAAGCAGCCGTTAACAGTACGAGCCCAGCCATCACAGCAGTCGACCTCAATGATGCCATGTGTGACGAGAGTACCTGCCGCAGTGTTGTGGGCGGGTTGTTATGGACCTGGGATGACCAGCATATGACCAAAACCTTTGCCCTGTCTCTTGCGCCCTTCCTGGAACCCATCATCAGCGAAGCCCTAGAAGCCAGCCTCGCGGACAGGTGAAGTCGACCACTTTTGGAGCTTCCATGGCGTACAGACGTTAATCTTTGGCCGGAGTTAGGCTGGACGGCGGTACCTTCCAAGGAAGTCGGTTCTGTAGTCATCAAAGTAGCCACCGTCGATGGATTTTCGGATTTGGTCGACTAGGTGTACATGGAAACGTTCATTGTGGATTGTCATCAGGGTATAGAGAACAAGTTCCTTGGAGCGGGCAAGATGATGGAGGTAGGCGCGGGTGTAGTGGGCGCAGGTGTAGCAATCGCAGCCCTCCTCGATAGGGGTGAAACTACGCTTTGAGGGGAGGGTGTCCACGTTGTACCAACCCTCGTGGGTGTAGGCCCGCCCATTGCGTGCTGTCCTTGAAGGGTTCACACAATCGAAGGTATCCGCACCCTGCTCAATAGCAGCAAACAGATCCTCTGGCTCAGAGATGCCCAGCAGGTGTCTCGGCTTGTCAACTGGGAGTTCCTCGTTCACCCAGCGGCAAATCGTACCCAGGTTCTCCTTCTCTAGGGCCCCACCGATACCGAAGCCGTCGAAGATCTGTCCATCGACCTCAGCCTCAGCCAGATCTCGCGCAGCCTTACGTCGGAGGTCCTCAAATTGAGCTCCTTGGACAACCCCAAAGAGCGCCTGATAGGGCTTCCCTACCCTCTCCACAGTCAACCGACGATGTTCCGCGAGACAGCGCAAAGCCCAGGCATAGGTACGATCCAGGGAACTTTCTTGGTACCCACGGGTGTTCATTAACGTCGTACATTCATCGAAGGCAAACATGATGTCCGCACCGAGTTGATGCTGGATTCCCATCGAAACCTCAGGGGTGAAGCGGTGTTTGGATCCGTCACGATAGGAGCGGAAATTCACCCCATCATCATCAACCACAGCCAGTCGATCCTTGCCCTTGGCGATCACATCATCGCTTGCCAGGCCCGCTGTTGACATAGCCAACACTTTCTTGAATCCTGCCCCCTGGCTCAGGACCTGGAACCCCCCCGAGTCAGTAAAAGTTGGCCCATCCCATCCCATAAAGGACCCCACTCCTCCAGCTTCGTCGACGATATCAGAGCCTGGTTGGAGGTACAGATGGTAAGCATTCGCAAGTACGGCCTGAGCTCCCAGGTCTTTAATGTCTCGAGGAAGTACCCCCTTCACGGTTGCAGCCGTACCAACAACAATGAAAGCAGGGGTACGAATATCCCCGTGCGGGGTGTGGATGACCCCGGTACGACCAAGTCGACCCGGGATGGAAGTACCTGGAGTGAATGAGAAAGTGTCGACTTCGTCGCGGGATCCAGAACTCACCAAGCGCGAATCATCCATCATTGATTACCTTATTCCCTTCACGTCAGATGACCTGTCCCCTCTGACACGAAAATGTGTCAGAAACGAACCGGCCCCGCTGAGACAACAGGCGGACTTGTGTGACAGCGACCGCGCCAGCAGTCGAGGTACGCAACACAGTCTCCCCCATGGAATAGGTCTGACCACCGGCATCCTCAAAGGTACGAACCTCATCATCACTTAGGCCACCCTCGGGGCCAATGACAATCACAACATCACCCTGGCTTGGAAGTACACAGTCAACAATCGAGCGAGTGGCCTTCTCATGCATGATGATCCCGTATTCGGATTCAGCGATCCTGCGAGCAACCTCAGTGGCAGAAACCCAGGGTCCGACCATTGGGAACCTCAAACGTCGAGACTGTTTTGAGGACTCTCGTGCAGCATTCACCCACTTACTGTGAGCCTTCTCACCACGCTCCCCCGTCCAGCGAACCTGGGATCTAGCCCCAGCCCAACCCAGGATCTCATCGACTCCAACCTCGGTCATCAGATCCACCGCCAGTTCAGCGCGATCGGTCTTCGGGAAAGCCTGGGCCACGGTGATCCTCAGTGGGGATTCGGGAGCATCCACCACAGACTCAACCTCAACACATACTCGGGTCTTTGATACAGAGTCAACAACCCCCACAACCCCTCGACCCAATCCATCGGCGATCACGACCGACTCACCCACGGCTAACCGCCGTACCACTGCAGCATGGTGAGCCTCAGAACCCTCGAGAAAAACCTGACTCCCAGGGGATGAATCCTCAGGAATATATCCGACGAAGAACCCGTCGCTCACGAAAATGCCTCGCGTAGTTTGTCGAAGAATCCCTTGTCAGCACGAGGTTTGATGGGCCCATCCTCACCACGGAGTCCTGCTAATTGCCCAAGCAATTCGCGCTGGGAATCATCAAGGTTGGTTGGTGTGCTGACGACAACATGGATGATCATGTCTCCACGGCCACGCCCACGAAGCTTTGGTACGCCACGACCTTTGACCACCAACTTGGAACCGGTCTGGGTACCCGCTGTGATCGTCACCATAGCGATGGCGTCACCAGGTTCACAGCCTTCACGTTCGGCATCAATAGTTGCCAGATGGAGTTCCGCCCCGAGGGCAGCAGCAGTCATCGGAATCTTGAGAGTGGTCTCAAGGTTGTCCCCTGCGCGGGTAAACATCTCATGTTCGGAGACAACCAACTCAACATAAAGATCACCAGCAGGGCCACCACCGGAACCCACATCGCCTTGGGATTCAAGACGGATTCTATTACCAGTTGTTACACCTGCTGGAACCTTGACCGAGAGGTTGCGCTTCATCTTGACCCGCCCGTCGCCATAGCATTCCGGGCAGGGGTTTTCGATAATTGATCCGAATCCTCGACACTGGGGGCATGGGGAGGAGGTACGGATATCGCCGATGAAGGAGCGTTGAACCTGGGTGACCTCGCCACGGCCTTGACATATACGACAGCTCACTGGCTTAGAGGAATCCGCAGCACCTGAGCCTGTACAGGATCCACAGAGAACCAGAGACTCGATAGTAATCTCGCGTATCACACCGAAAGAGGCATCCACAAGGGGCAACGACATCCGCTCAAGGCGATCCTGTCCGCGAGCAACCCTAGATCGTGGCCCTCTGGATCCCATTCCACCACCGAACATCGCGTCCATGATCGTCGAGAAATCGAAGGTACCTCCGAAGCCTGAGAAGCCGGGACCACCGCCACCCCAGGGATCTCCACCACGGTCGTACACGCTCTTCTTCTGGGGATCGGACAAGACCTCATAGGCTTCGCCAATCTCCTTAAACTTCTCGGCTGCACCCTCTTCGCTCGCAACGTCGGGATGGTACTTCATGGCGAGCTTGCGGTAGGCCTTCTTGATCTCCTCGTCGGAGGCATCCCTGGGCACGCCAAGGAGAGAGTAATAATCAGTTGTCATTTTATCCTTCAGCCAGTATCCGGCTCACATAACGGGCGACGGCGCGTACGGATGCCATCGTTGAGGGGTAGTCCATGCGGGTCGGCCCGACGATTCCAAGCCCTGCCCAGGCATCATCGACACCATAGCCAGAGGCGACCACGGATGCCGTGGACAGATTCGCATGCTCATTTTCTTGACCGATGCGTACAGTCACCTCAGCTGAGGCCTCCCCCAAGAGTTTGAGGAGTACCATCTGCTCCTCCAAGGTGTCGAGTACGGGTCGGATCGAGGTCTCAAACTCATCAGAAAACTGGGAGACATGATTGATCCCAGCAACGACAATTCTTGTTGGTTGATCTGTAGCCAGGATATCGAGTACACCAGCAACAATCCCATGGATGATCGGGCGTACTTCCGGGGAAACGGTAGAGGAAAAATCCGCGAGAACCTGGGCAGCACGGCTTGGCCCCAGCCCCGCAAGAGCATCATTGAGTCGATCCCTGAGTTGGGTCAAAGACTCCTCATCCATCGATCCGAAATCAATAGAACGCTGGGCCACCTTCCCCAAGGAGTTGACCACAATGAGCAGCCCCCGAGAATCATGGAGGGATATGAGATCGACTCGGCGTACCACTGCGGCACCCATGGTTGGGTACTGCATGATCGCAACCTGTTGAGTTACCTGAGCAAGGAGTCGTACTGTTCTGGTCACGATGTCATCGATATCAGCCGCCCCACTCAAGAAATGGGTGATGGCCTTCTTCTCAGCATTCGTCAACGGTTTCATGGCCGCCAAGCGATCCACGAAGAGGCGATACCCCTTGTCAGTCGGAATTCGACCAGCAGAGGTATGGGGATGGGTGATGTACCCCTCTTCCTCTAGGGCAGCCATGTCATTGCGTACAGTCGCCGAACTCACATCAAGGTTGTGTCTCTCCACTATCGCGCGAGACCCCACAGGCTCATGAGACTGCACATAGTCGGTGACGATGGCTCGCAGTACAGCCAGTTTCCGGTCGTCGAGCATCACACCTCCTAGCACTCACCCTACGGGAGTGCCAGTTTATCACCCCTTAATCTCTGGTACTTGATCACCCATCCACGACCTATGCAACAATGGGATCTATGGCTGATGTTGAATCTCTAACCACGAGTGCTCCCGCAAACCCCTTTGATCCACCAGATGTGCAGTGGAATAAGGTGCAACCCCAACTCGCGACTGTACGGCTGGTGAGCCTGGCCATCGCTGCAATCCCCATGGCGATCATTTGCGCCGTCACCTGCCTTCTGTGGTCGACCATTTGGGCCTACCTTATAACAGGAATCATTGCTGCTTTCTTTGGTTGGACTGCGGTCCTCATTCCACGTCGAGTCAAGGCCATGGCCTATGCCCTACGCAACCGCGACCTCTTCTATCGTTCCGGAATCTTGAACCGCAACCTCACCATCATTCCCTATGTTCGCATCCAGTACGTTGACATTAATGTCGGTCCGCTGGAACGAGCCTTTGGCCTTGCCAGTGTTTCCGTGAGTACGGCCTCTCCCTCTTTGGCAGCCACAATTGCGGGGCTAACTCCCGATATTGCCGCTCAGATGAGGGAGATCCTCACAGATCGGGAGAACCTCACTGGACACCCAGTCGATAAAGCCACCCTTGATGATCCCCAGATTAATCCGAACATTGGTCAGCCCCCTCCAGCACCATCCGGTTTTGCAGGGGCAGTACCTTCGATGTTCCCACCCATGGGACACCATTCCCCTACTCCACAGTACCCCGGTTTCCCAGTTCAACCAGGCCCGCCACAGGGGTACCCACAGATGGCTCAGCCCCAGATGATCCAACCCATGCAACCAAGCTATCCACCACCCATGGGGCAACCCGTGCAAGGGAATTATCCACCTGCAGACCCAGGATTTCAGCACCCGAACCCTGGGTACAATCTTGGATTCTACGACGAAGCCTATGCGCAAAGTCGCAGTGCGCACAATGACGAGGGGACTCCCAACCCAGAATCGTCCATTGGGGACAAACCGCAACCCCAGACCCCTGAGGCGACCCAATGATCCCTCAAGAACCTCTCGCCGCTGACCGTGACTGGCAGCGCCTTCATCCCTTGACCCCATGGTTGCGCGGCTGGCTGGTGATCGTGGCCATTATCGGATTCATGATCAACTCTATGCGCGACAATTTCCGTGAAGCCCTCGAATTTGGGAGAGCAACCGGAATATGGGCCATCGTCTTGGCTGTCCTCGGTATCGTCGCCATCGCAACGACGTACAACTTCATTTGGTGGCGTATGGCCCGTTTCCGTGTGGGCAGCGAATCAGTGGAACTCAACACTGGAATCATCTCTCGACGTCACCGCAGTCTCAGGCTTGACCAACTCGAAGCCATCGACATCGTACGCCCGGTTGTCGCACGTATCTTCGGTCTCGCAGAACTCAAGTTGGAATCCGCTGGGGGTCTCGATTCCCATCTTTCACTAGCCTATTTAACGGCAACCCATGCTGAAGCAGTACGGGCGGAGATCCTCTCACGTAAGACCATCAGTTCCACTCCTGCACACCAGGATCCAACCGAGAATGCCCATCTTTTTCAGGTACCACCCTCTTGGACGATCCAGTCCTATCTTCGTACCTGGGAACCTTGGTTCACACTGGCAGCAATCATTGCCACTATCGCCTTCTCGCTCTACTTTGAAACCTGGACTGGGTTGATTGGACTCCTGCCCTTCTTCTATGGGCTCGTCCGTGTGTTCTGGAAGCATGTCATCACCGAGATGGGATTCACTGGCTACGTACATCCAGACGGAGTACATCTCACTCATGGCTTGCTCACTCGGGTTAACCAATCCATTCCCGCCAACCGAATTCAAGCGGTACGCCTACGCCAACGCCTGTGGTGGCGCAAACCCAATTGGTGGAGAATCGACTTGAATGTGGCTGGGTACGGACTCCAAGCGGAGACCCGTACACTCCTTGTTCCTGTTGCCGACCCAACTATGGCGTCCCTTGCTGTAGCATCCATCATGCCCGAGGCCACGAAACCTGAGGTCTGGGAGGTCATTGATGCTGTCATGCATGGTGCGATCTCGGGTCCCGGGTTCGTCAAATCCTCCCCCAAAGCCCGGCTCTTTGACCCTGTGGCCTGGCAGCACCAGGGATACACATCAACCCCCTACGCGCTCATTATTCGCAATGGCCGCTTCACCCGACGAGTCACCATCGTTCCCCACAATAGGATCCAGGGAATCAATGTGAGCGCTGGCCTTCTTCAGCGCCGACGCGAACTAGCCTCAGTGGTCCTCTACTCCACTCAGGGCCCCATTGCTCCCTACCTCCCCCACCTCGACAACAGCGATGTCCAGGATCTCCTCAATAATGAGACTCCCCTCATTGTTCAACCCCAGACATGATTCAGATATCATGAGATGTATCTTGTGACACCGCACGGGTGAAATCCCAGGCTTCAGTAGCATTGATGCTGATCCCCTTAGCCCCTGTACGTCTGGTGATCCCTTTGACGGCGAGCAACCGGGTACGAAACAGGTCGGGACCAACACGATGTTGAGCATCATCAAAGAAAGCACAGTCAGCCACACCTGTACCATCGTCGAGGGAGATGAAGACCACACGCTTCTTGGATTTGCTGGGTGAGGTCATGGCGGAAACTCGGATTCCAGCGACAACTACTCGAGAGTTGTTGCGCAGATTCAAGAGCTGATCAACAGGGGTGACACCAATCTCATCCAAGAGTCCCCTCCACGGATCAAGGGCATGGCCACTGACATCAATACCGAGAATGTCGAGTTCTGCAGAAAGGGGATCCACGTCGGGTACCTCAGGAAAGACGATAGTTGAGACCCCATCCTCATCCACGAGTGCCTCCTGATCTTCACAGGGTGTCGCGATTGGTCGAGCTGTGAGATGGCGTACCTGCGCGAGGATTGTACCCCTAGAGGAGCCGCGTGACACAGAATCGAGGCCACCAATCCCAGCCAACCGCTGCATCGTGACACGCGAAACCCTTCCACGTTGGATCACATCAAGAACAGAGGAATAGGGTTGCCCCTCGATCAAGCGACGTACCTCTGTCCCAGAGATCCCTTTGATCTCGATGAAGGGCATCCGAATCCCCGCACCCTGGGCCCCCTCGTCAACCCGATAATGGTCAGTCGAGGTGTTCACGTCGATCCCGTAGATGGGAATCCCCATGCGTTTAGCTTCGGTGAGTAGGAGTCTCTTGGGGTACATCCCTGGACCATGTTCCATGATCCCAGCCATGAACTCGACCGGATAATGGGTCTTCAACCAGGCCGACTGATAGGTGGTCACCGCAACAGCCGCTGCATGAGCCTTACAGAATCCGAAGCTACCAAAACTCTTCATGGTTTCCCAGATTCGATCAATATAGGCATCAGTGAACAGTCGCCGCCCATGCTCATCACTGCGTTGCGCAGCTCGAGTCCGGAACTCCACTTCAACATCGTCGTGGTGCTTCCCCAGTCGTCGGCGCACCCCATCAGCTTCCCCCAAGGTGATCCCCATACAGTCAGCGAGGATCCGAATCACATGTTCGTGATAGATCACCACACCATAGGAGTCCCCCAGAGTCTGACGAAAACGCGGATGCAGGCATTGGGGTGAACGAAATCCCAGTTTCGCCTCCACAAAGGGAGTAATCATATTGCTTTTCATCGGCCCTGGGCGATACAGCGAGATGTCAGCCACCAGATCAGCGAAAGAATCCGGCTGCATTGTGCCGACAAGTTCACGCTGACCACGGGATTCGATCTGAAACACCCCCAGGTTGTGGGTACTACGAATCTGGTCGAAAGTGGGTTCATCATCGAAGGCGATGGTCTCCACATCAACCCTGTCCCCGTGACGGCGTTCAATCTCGTCGAGGGTGTAGGCAATCGTGGATTGCATCCGTACCCCCAAAATATCTAGCTTTAGTAATCCCATGTCGTCAATATCATCCTTATCAAATTGGCTCATTGGAATCCCCAGCCCAGAAGGCTGGGTCGGCGTCAGACTGAGCAGATGCTGGTCTGAAAGGATCACCCCACACGGGTGCATAGCAATATAGCGCGGCAAGCGATACAGCCGCTTACTCTGGTTGAGAAGTACCCGCAATCGTGGATCAGCGTCGACTTCACGGGCGAGTTCCGCCAACTCGGGTCGAGATTTCAGTGCCTCAGATATCTCGGATACATTGAGTCTCCATAAGGATTTGGCGGTACGGTCAATCTTCTCGTTCGGCAACCCCAGAGCCAGGCCAGTATCCCTGAGAGCACCACGAGTCTTGTACTGGTTTTGCATCGACAGCAGAGCCACCCGATGGGACCCATACCTACGCGTGACTGCGTAGTACACGTCGTGGCGCCTGGCAGATTCCACATCAATGTCGATGTCGGGCAAGGTCTCCCTCTTGAGCCCAAGGAAACGCTCGAAAAGTAGATCATTCTCCACCGGATCCACGTTCGAGACTCCCAAGCAATAATTGACCAGCGACCCTGCTCCCGAACCGCGCGCTTGTACCCTAATTTTGAGACCTTTAATCAGATCAACGACATCTGCCACCATGAGAAAATAGGTTGCGAAACCGAAGGACTCGATGATCCGAAGTTCAGTGTTTAACCGATCTGTGATCTGATTCAGAAGATCCTGATTAGGACGTGGCCACCGATGTACCAACCCTCCTCGACATCGCTCATCCAAGATCTTTTGAGGGTCCCCTGACAGGCCTATCACCTCCAGTTCTGGCACCTTGGCTCGCTGCCACCCCAAATCCTCATGCGGATCCACAACACAGCGCTCCACCAAGGGCAGTGGTGATTCATAAAGCCTCGTCGCCAACCCAGGCTCCCCGGCATATCTGGCCACATCCTCAGCCACCTGTCGCATAGATTTCGCATCCTTGAGCCAGGCTTGGGCATTCGGCTGCGGATCAAAACTCCCCATTGGTTGCAGGCGTCCAGCTGAATCGAGAAGATCCCCAGTGATCGCATCATCGCGGTGGAGATAGCGCACAGCATTCGTGAGTACAAACGGAGTACCACTCGCTAAAGCCATCTCAAACATCCCGGCCGCATGGGGTATCGACCCACTCATCCCTGGTTGCGTGTAATGACTTGAGATCTCGATCACGATATTCGGAAATGCGGATTTCCAAGCCCTGAGAAGGGTTTTCGCCCGTGGTACATCTGAAGCCAAGACGGCCTGTCCTAGATCAGACTCCGGACCAAGAAGAATGGTCGCACAGGGTCCATCATCCCCACAAAGAAGGGATGGGATTCGATCCGGGGTAACCATCGCCGCTCGGTTAATCGTCCCTGGCCCATTCTTGACCCCATCATGATGGGCAGCAGAAATAAGACGAGAAACACTCGCCCACCCCACACCATGATCATGCCCATGGGCCAGGACCGTAATCTGGCCACCAACTATTCCACCGTCATAGGTGTTATGAGCACGGGTTCCACGGGTACTGTCCAGCCTCACACGATCATGAGAACCCACGCATAGGTCTACCCCCACGATGGGCGAGATCCCCACTTCAAGACAGGTTCGTACATGGCGAACCACCCCATAAAATCCATCGCGATCCGTTAATGCTGCCGCCGGGGATAAGCTCTGAGCCAGGACAAAATCCTCAGGCCACGCAGTACCAAAATGTGTCGAGAAACAACTCGCCACATGCAAATGCACAAACCCTGTCGACATGTCACTCGTGAATACTCGCCAGCCGCCACCATGAGGGCTCTTCCACAGCCAAATCCACACAGGTGACATGACCAGTATCGGGATTCACCCCCGAGACCCTCCACATCTGCTGCTCCAATGCATTCAGCGGTCCCTCCTGTCCAAGGCTCCACCACGGCAGGCGATCCACCCATGGCACAGGATGACCACAGACCACATAAGAGTGTCCACGCCACTCAAACTTCTGGGGCACACCAGTCTCAGTGGCCCACACTGCAACCAAATCACCAGTCTCCATCGCAACCTCGGAACACCAGAATCGAACATATGTTCGACTTAAAGTCTCAGTCTAGCATCTCCGAGAAGTGACTGATTTTCGTTGTGATTCGTCTGACAGTGCACGCCACTGGACCTGTGTCTATTCCAGGTTGACCCGGTACCTCTCGATCATATCTTCGTTAAGCTCAACTCCGAGACCTGGGGTATCAGGTACCCGAATTCCACCGTTGACAAGCTAGCAGTACTCCGCTTGGCCCCAGGAAACCTAGATGTTGTACTCGGGTTGGCGACCAAAGTAAGCCTCCTTAAGTCCGGGATCATCCAGGAGTGTCTGGGCAGATCCTTGAAGGGTGATCTCCCCTTGGTTGAGAACATAGCCACGGTCGGCGATGGACAGCGCCAACTCTGCTTGTTGCTCAACCATGAGAACTGAGACACCAAGTTCATTTCTCAGGTGGGCTATCTGCTCTAGTACCTGTTCGACGAGTTTGGGGGCCAAACCCATTGTGGGTTCATCCATGCAGATGAGTACGGGGTTCGTCATCAGGGCTCGACCAAAGGCCAGCATCTGCTGTTCCCCTCCTGAGAGGGTTCCAGCATCCTGGTTTTTCCTCTCCCACAGGCGGGGGAAATACTCGAAGACCCTGTCGAGATCCTCACGAATACCTTGTCGATCCATGCGGGTATAGGCCCCCGACATGAGGTTCTCGTAAACAGTCATCTCTGGGAAGATCCGTCGAGCCTCGGGTACAGATGCCATCCCCGCTCGAACCCGGGCGGCTGTACTCGCGGTCGTGAGATTATTCCCCTGGAATGTGACTGTGCCAGTCTTGGGCTCAAGCAAACCAAGAATTGTCTTCATGGTTGTCGACTTTCCTGAAGCATTTCCTCCAAGAAGGGAGACAATTTCTCCCTTGCCTACTGTAAGCGACACATCGGTGAGGGCTTGTACTAGCCCATAAAAGATGTTGACATTGTCCAGTTCAAGGAGCGGTTCATCACTAGCGGGACGCGGTGGTCGTACAGTGATCGCCTCACGGCGCGTACCCAGGTAGGCTTCCATGACGACCGGATTTTCATGCAAGCTATCGGGCTTGCCTTCAGCGATCTTCTTGCCAGAGTCCATGACGATCACCCGATCGGAGAGGGTCAACACCAAATCGATCTTATGCTCAACCAGGAGCATGGACTGTCCTTCTTGCTTCAGTTCGAGAAGCTGGCGTAACACCTCCTTGGTTTCGGCCTGATTCATCCCAGCGGTGGGCTCATCAAGAAGGAGAAGCTTGGGCTGGGCGACGAGGGCTCGCGCAATTTCCGTACGTCGCCTGTTCGCATAGGAGAGTGTATACGCAAGGTGGTTGCGTCGAGGTTCGAGACGAGTCTTGAATCGGGCAATTTGCTCGTCAATCTTGCCCTGAGCTTTGGCCAACTCCTTCTTCGCTTGAGGTGAGGGAATCAAGGACACAGCCGCCTCGGCGAGAAGGTTGACCCAGTTACCTACAGGGAATCTGGAGAACCTTTTACCCGGACGGTTCGCTGTCAGCTTGCTGTGTAGCCCAAGTTCGACGTTGTCATCGACAGTCATGCTTGCAAAGACTCGTCCATTTTGGAAGGTACGACCTATGCCCGCTTCACACACACCCACCTGATTGGCTCGTGTGAGATCCTGACCTGCAAAGACAATGGCTCCCGAATCGGGTTGCAGAAGCCCTGAGATGAGGTTGATGAGAGTGGTTTTCCCTGATCCATTAGGACCGATGATGGAGACCACCTCACCGGGTTGGATCACAAAAGAAACGTCGTCAACAGCTTTCAGGGACCCGAAACTCTTGCTGAGTTGGGTGACTGTCAGAGCAGATACTTCGTATTGGTTCATGGTCATGACTAGCTCCTTTGGAAGAGGCCCTGCGGGCGGAAGCGGATGATGAGGATAAGGGTCAGTCCATAGACGATGATGCGCGCATGGGGGAAGATGGAGACAAACCAGGTGATGTCTTCAAAGATGGTTCTCAGTAATTCTGGTACCCCCAGAAGTATGATCGCCCCCAGGACAGCACCCAATGGTGAACGCAATCCACCCAACACGATGATCGCCAGAAGTACTGTTGACATATTCAAATCGAACTGACCTGGCTCAATGTAGGTGTACTGATGGGCTAGCAGAGCCCCCGCAAGACCTGCAAAGAATGCGGAGATGGCATAAGCCAACCCCTTGTACCCAGTGACACGGATACCCAAGGATGCAGCCGCAACCGGATCGGCACCAATCGATGAAATAGTCTTCCCGAGATGGGAGGCCATGATCTTTGTGACGAGCAATAGGGTAATCCCCATCAGAACCAGATTCACCCAGTAGATCCCCCGAATATCGGTGATCTGCAGACCGAAGATTGCCGGATAAGGAATCCCATAGACTCCGTTGACACCACGGGTGATGGGCTCTAAAACCTTGAGTAAGGCCACTGTGATGAAACCCACACCAATCGTGGCAATAGCCACGTAATGACCTGAAAGTTTCCATGCTGGGAAGATCAAAATCGAACAGATCACAGCAGCGATCAGTGCCCCAGCAATGATGGTGACAAGGAAGGGCCACCCATAGTGAACCGATAGGAGTGCTGAACCATAGGCGCCCATAGCCACTGCACCAGCTTGGCCGAGAATAATCTGGCCTGTACCTCCAGCAATGATGGTTAACCCGATTGCTGCGATGGCGTACGCGAAAACCTGGGTACC
Organism: Propionibacteriaceae bacterium; assembly: GCA_031256725.1. Classification (GTDB taxonomy): domain Bacteria; phylum Actinomycetota; class Actinomycetes; order Propionibacteriales; family Propionibacteriaceae; genus WQYJ01. The sequence goes on along the minus strand of JAIRQE010000016.1, from coordinate 8,273 downwards.
AACACCAGCGATAACTGAGCCCATTTGAGGGCCAAAGAGGATCGGGATGAATGCTAGGCCAGCGATGAGAGCCAGGTTGCCGAACCATGGCAACTGGATTGGGCGTGTACCTCCAAGGAAGGTACGAGTCATAGGCTCTGTTTCAATTGCCAGTTTCTTGCCAACCAACCCGGCTGGACGCAGAAGGAGGATGAGAACCAGAGCACCAAAGATGATGATGTCACGATAGGAGCCGCCTAGGAAGTACACACCAAAGGCTTCCGTTACTCCAAGAAGGAGCCCACCAAGGACAGCACCGGGCATGGATCCCAATCCACCAATTGTTGCTGCCACGAATGCGGTCAGGCCAGCGATGGCACCAGTGGAAGGATTGATCGTTGAGTTGAACAATCCCATGAAGATCCCAGCCATACCCCCAAGGCCGGAAGCGATGATGAAGGAGAGGTGGCGAATCCTTTCGACCGGAATCCCGACCTGCTTGGCCGAATCCGAGTCTTGGGCCGTTGCACGAATAGCCTGACCTAGCTTCCCGAAACGAAGGAAGGCCCACAGGGCAGCCATGGAGACTATTGTGACGATGAGCATGACGACAGAGGAAGTACCAAAGTGGACTCCACCGAGTTGAAGATTGTGAGTGGGAAGCAATTCGGGGAATTTGCGTGTCACGGGAGTGAAAATCACCTGGGAGAGTGCGTCGAGGATCATCGCCACAGCTATCGTGGCTAGAAGGGCAGCGATCGGTGGACCCTGTGCGAGGGGGCCTACGACGAGTACAGAAATGATCCAGCCAAGCAGTGATGTGATGACGATGACAGCTGCAAGAGTTGGGATGATCCCCCATCCCAATTGGGCTCCCAGGAACCAACCCAGCATGGTACCAATGGCGAAGATGGACCCATGAGCAAAGTTGGCGACGTGTGTCACGCCGAAAATCAGGGACATCCCCACGGCGATGAGAGCGTAGATGTTTCCGTGAAGGAGTCCGGCAATAAGTGTGTCAATCATGGTGTGGTCTTTCGGTCTGGATCCTGTCCTGCATGCAATTGCAGTACGCGGGATGACTTGACGGAGCGTGGAGGGCCCCCTGTGAGGCCCTCCACACGATCATCAGTTGTATGGTTTGAATTCGCCATCTTCAACGATGACAAGCCCGGGCTTCGGATCAAGGAGTCGACGGGTTTCCTGATCGAAAGCGAAGGTGTCGGCCTGACCAATATAGGCAGGAAAATCGGTCACTGTTTGTAGGGCTTCTTGCACTCCCTCACGAGTGGGAGAAGTCTTATTGATCCCATAGGCAAGGTCAATCACCGCCTGGTAAGCAGAAAGATTGAAGTCACCCGGATCCACTCCATAAGCTGCACGGAAGTCAGCCAAGAACTCCTGAACCCTAGGCACAGTTGTTTCGTTCGAGAAGTGTCCATTCAGGATCGATCCTTCAGCATTCTTGCCTGCGATATCCAAGAACTCTGGAGTCCTCTGACCACCATAGAAGGGACCTTTATAGCCGAGAGTGTCACGAAGGGTGTTGACAATCTGAGCACCTTCGGCATAACCAATCTGTACGATCGCATCCGCCTTGGCATCGCGAGCCTTGATGAGGATGGGTGAATAATCATCAGTTGGTGTCGCAGGGTAGGCTGAGGTGTAGACGATCTCGACTCCAAGAGTCTTGATGTGGTCTGCGAAATAATCGTAGGCCTGCAAACCCCAGTCATTTTCGATATAGATCACCGAAACTGTCTTCGCGCCAGTATCAGCGATAGCGTCTGCCCATACTGGCATCAGGGAGTCTGTACCAAAACTCGGGGACCACACATGGTCACCAGTTGACGGGAAGTCTGTGGCCGAGTTGTTGAATCCGTAGTGAACCAAACCCGCCTGCTGGAATGCTGGTGAGGCCGCCTTCGATGAGGAAGAAGAATAGTCACCAAGGACGACGATAATCTCTGGATCAACAACGAGTTTGGGCGCGACCGCTGCTGCTTGCTTCGGATCGGACTGAGTATCAAAGTACTTCAGTTTCAGGTCGCGACCATGGATTCCACCATCAGTGTTCACCTTCTCCACTGCGAGTTCTAGACCCTGTTCGAACAGACGGCCATATTCTGCATAGGAACCAGTCTTAGGATAGATCACCCCAAAGGTCACTGGAGAGTCTTGGGCCTGGTCAGTTGTCTGCGTCTGATCGCCCTGTCCTGCGCAGGCGCTCAGAGCAAAGGCCAAACCTATAACAAGGGATGCGAGTGTTTTCTTTTTCATTTTCTTCTCTTTTCTGTGTTTCAGGCTTTGCTGAGGATCTCGAGGGCTTCATCGGATGTATGCAGCGGCAAAGAGCAGCTTGAAGCGAGCAGGAACGGCTTGCCCTGACGCTGTTCGAGGGTACGGGCCAACTGCTCTTGGAGAAGGTCAAGGTCTTGCCCTTCTTCAAACAGGCGAGCCTCGGGTCCACCCACCGGGATCACACCCAGATCGGTTGTAATATCGGGGTTTCCGTCAAGGAATTGATCCCATTGCAATGCACTCAATGGCCACTGAGTGAACCAATCAGGATGAGAGTCCATTGAACATGTGTGGAAGACCACAGCTGAACCCTTGGCGGCTTCAAGGACACCCAAGTCGAATGGGGTGGACAACTGGTCGAACTTGTCCTTGGGGATGAAGCTCTTTGACGGTAATCCGAGGACGGCATAGAAGATCCCGTCGAGACCGGCTCCACCTTCTTCGACTGGCTTCAATAGTTCGATGACATAGTCCTTGAGGGTCTCGGTGATGGCTTCGAGAGCCTTGAGGGTCAATGCTCGATCAGTGTCCAACAGGTCTGTCAGTGAGACTGGGCCGTTGGCTTCCCTACCTGGACCTGGCGGGAAGGGATGGATGTCTGCCAAGAAGAGCAGTACACCCAGTGGCGAGAAGACCGATTGGATCACTGCACGATCGGGGAAAGCCTGCTTGATTTCTCGGGCTCTGGCGATTTCTTCACGAAGAATCGGGTTGTCCTGAGCCTTGAGTGGGACGATCTTGGACAGATCGCTTGGCTTCGTGATCGCAGCCTCAACGAGGGTTGGGACCATGATGTCATAGTTGGTGGGGTCGTAACTTGCACCCCATGTTTCTGCATAATAATTGGCTCGTGGGTTGATCTTGACCCAGTCCCAATCCCATTGCTGGACGAAGTCGACATGTGCTTTGACGAAGCGGGCACGGTCGTACTCCTCGCCAACGAAATGCTTCCAGGCAGCGGTGAGGTACCCTTCGCCTTGGCCGTTGATGATGTTCTGGAAGGTTTCCAGACGTGTGGACATAATAAACTCCTATTGTTGTATGATTGTGATATTTTCCCCGAGAATAACGGGGAGGATGTGTTGGATGACAACAGAAAATGACGCGGGCTCATTCACCAAGACAGCCCAGAATCGGACCATCCCCTAGCTCTGAATAGCTAGCGCGTCACATACACATACAACAGCAGAAGGTGTTCACCATGGTTGTGGCCATGACTCCTCCTAGCTATTGCGAAACAACTGGCTTTCCCAGCTGGGGCATTACATTACTCATAGTTCACCAAAAAAGTCTATTTGTCTCAATTATTGAGACTAATTAGGTTTCTTAGGTAAGGAACTGTAGCTTCTTTCCCATGTGTACGACCCAGATCCCAATGGCGATGTGTTCCGCCATGTGCTGTGGTCGAATGCTGTGCGCGGGCCGCTAACCAAAGCATCTCTGCCATCTGCTGGCCTGCGCGTGTACACCCCTCCCCACACCTTTTAGGCGTATCTGTGCGCCCACCGAACACGAAAGAGATTCATGCCAGGATTTTCGACACGAGCCGTGCAAGTCGGCCAAGCCAGTGATCCCCTCACCGGGGCCGTTGTACCACCCATTGTTCTTGCATCAACCTTTCAACTCGACGGTATTGAAGGAGCACCAGATCGGTACAACTACTCCCGCTCAGGAAATCCGACGAGGGACCGCTACCAGGAAGCCTTAGCTAGCCTCGAATCTGGGGCTGGAGCCGTCGCCTTTCCCTCAGGGCTAAATGCCGAGGACACCCTAGTGCGCGTCCTCACCCGCCCTGGGGACACGATTCTTTGCGGGCATGATGTGTACGCTGGTACAGGGCGGATGTTTACTTGGATTTTGCCGAGAGAAGGTAGGTCTACCCATCGGGTTTCCATGGCGAACTTGGATGAGGTACGCACCGCCTTCGAGGAGACCCACGCTCGCGTCCTCTGGCTCGAAACCCCCTCCAACCCCCTCCTAGAATTATCAGATATCGAGGCCCTCTCCACAGTCGCCCACGAGTACGGAGCATGGGTTGTCGTTGACAACACCTTCGCAACCCCCGTCTTCCAACGGCCCATCGAATTGGGTGCTGATATTGTCATCCATTCGACGACAAAGTACATCGGTGGCCACTCTGATCACGTTGGAGGTGCTGCCATCTTCGCACCAGACCTCCACCTTCCCGATGATGGCCTCAGTGGCTCTGATGATGTCCTCCACGAGGTCCGTTGGTGGCAGAACGCAATTGGCTCAGTACCAGGAGCCTTCGATTCTTGGCTGGCTCATCGGGGCCTTCGTACCCTTGTTGTCCGGGTACAAAGATCCGCAGCTACCGCCCAGAGAGTCGCCGAAGCCCTCACCGAGGTACCGCAGATCTCACAGGTTTGGTACCCAGGTTTGCCCACCCACCCCGGGCACGACATTGCCGCCCGACAGATGAGCGGATTTGGTGGGGTCATCTCCTTCGAGTTGGACTCCCCCGAACTCGCCCGCAAGGTCTCCGAAAGCACCCAACTCTTGAGACTGGCAGCATCCCTCGGCGCCGCAGAGTCACTGATTGAGTACCCCTACGCGATGACCCACGCCTCCATGGCTTCCACGACTAATCCTGCCCCTGACAAGCTTGTACGCCTAGCTATCGGCCTAGAAGATCCCGAGGATCTCATTGCCGACATCATCCAAGCAGTAGAGAAGGCGTACAGATAAAGTTGGTACATTACATTTATATATCACTATGATCTTTGATGTATCTGATCGGTGCTCGTCCAAGCAGCCAGCTTTTAGGCTTTGTGGGGAGTCGTCTTCGTACAGAAACCAAAAGCCGACCTTGTGGTCGGCTTTTGGGCTTTGTGGGCGTAACTGGGTTTGAACCAGTGACCTCTTCGGTGTGAACGAAGCGCGCTACCGCTGCGCCATACGCCCTCACAAGCCTCGTGAATGAGTGCAAGCACTCATTCACCTCAATCGTGGGCGACACTGGGATCGAACCAGTGACCTCTTCCGTGTCAGGGAAGCGCGCTACCGCTGCGCCAGCCGCCCGGGCTGTTTCGAGGTGGAGACGGGATTTGAACCCGTGTACACGGCTTTGCAGGCCGCTGCCTCGCCTCTCGGCCACTCCACCGCTAACGGCGATCCCCTCAGGGATCTCTCCGAGCGGACGACGGGGTTCGAACCCGCGACCCTCACCTTGGCAAGGTGATGCTCTACCAGCTGAGCCACGTCCGCACGCACACTAGGTGCGGGAATCTACGATACACAATCGAGGCCTCTTCACACAAGCTGCGTATCCACCTTTTGAAACTATAGACGTGCAGCCGAGACCTGTGTCACCAGTATTGCCCGTGCACCAGCCGCCCACAGGGAGTCCATCAACGCCTGATGCCCCTTCTTCGGTACAAGGGTACGAACCGCACACCACCCCTGTTTCGCCAAGGGTGAGACTGTGGGGCCTTCAAGCCCGGGAGCCAGCGCAGTGGTTGCCTCCAGACAATCTTGGGGTACGTCGAAGTCCACCATGACATAATCTCGAGCCACGATGACACCGGACAGACGCGCAATGAGTTGCTCCATGCCTGGAGTGGATTCGTGGTTTTGCCCTTCGATCAGGATAGCCTCAGATGCTAGGAGTACCTCCCCGAAAACCTCCAGGCTCGCCTTTTTGAGGGTCGAACCGGTTTGTACAACATCAGCAATCATGTCTGCCACACCAAGTCGAATAGCCGACTCAACGGCACCATCCAAGCTGATCAGTCGAGCATCACACCCTTTGGAGTCGAGGTACCTTTTCACGAGGCCCGGATAGGATGTGGCGATCCGGGTCCCATTCAGGTTTTCGGGATCAATAGCGGAGCCGACTGGTCGCGCAAAGCGGAAGCGCGTACCCCCAAAACCTAGGGGAAGGATTTCGCGCGCCTGAGCTGAGGATTCGAGGAGCATGTCTCGCCCAGTGATCCCCAGATCAAGGGTACCCTCCCCCACATAGGTCGCGATGTCACGAGGACGCAAGTAGTAGAACTCAATCCCATTGGCTTCATCGGTCAACACTAGGTCTTTGGGGTCCCAGCGTTGGTGGTACCCAGCCGCCCGAAGCATCCCAGCAGCATCCTCGGCCAGTGAACCCTTATTGGGCACAGCAATCTTCAACATCTCAGTCACTCGTGCAAATCTACCCTAGGTTCGGTTCTGAATCAGGTTGCGACCACACTTGTGAAGTCTAGAGGTAGCGATATATGTCATCCAATGTGAGATCGCAAGCGATCATCATGACTTGGGCGTGATAGAGCAGTTGGGAGAGTTCCTCGGCGGTTTCCTCTTTGGATTGGTACTCAGCGGCCATCCAGGATTCGGCGGCCTCCTCGACGAGCTTCTTGCCAATGGCGTGGACTCCGGCGTCAAGTTCTTTGACTGTACTGGACCCCTCGGGTCGGGCTTGGGCCTTCGCTTGGAGTTCGGCGAAGAGTTCCTCGAAAGTCTTGCTCATCCTTCGCTCGATTCCAGTTGCTTCGTGGCTTCACCTGTACCAACGAGCTGCCCGATTCGGCCTCCGACTAGGCCGAGTTCTGCGTACTGTTCGAGACGGGTACGGGTGTCAGCAATATCAAGATTACGCATCGTGAGTTGACCAATGCGATCCACGGGGCCGAAGGCTGCATCCTCGACCCTTTCCATAGAGAGCTTTTCGGGGTGGTACGACAGCGCCGGGCCTGCGGTGTCGATGATCGAATAGTCTTCGCCACGACGGAGTCTGAGCGTGACTTCGCCTGTGATCGCTGAGGCCACCCAACGGTAGAGGGATTCGCGGATCATCAGGGACTGCGGGTCAAACCAGCGACCCTCATAAAGCAGACGCCCGAGTTTGCGACCCTCATTATGATAGTTGGCAACCGTATCCTCGTTGTGGATTGCGTTGAGCAGACGTTCGTAGCAAATGTACAGCAGCGCCATCCCGGGGGCCTCATAGATTCCACGCGACTTGGCTTCGATGATGCGATTCTCAATCTGGTCGCTCATACCGAGACCGTGGCGTCCGCCGATGTCATTGGCTTTGCGGAAAAGGGCTGTACGTGTTTCAAAGGTTTCACCGTTGATAGCCACCGGCCAACCATTTTCAAAGGTGACACAGACGTCCTCGGTTTCGATTTCCACTGATGGATCCCAGAAACGTACACCCATGATCGGGTCAACGGTTTCCATGGAGGCACTCAACGATTCGAGATCCTTGGCTTCATGGGTGGCACCCAGGATGTTGGCATCCGTAGAGTACGCCTTCTCCTGGGAGTCCCGATAGGGAAGATTACGTGCAGTCATCCAAGCACTCATCTGGGAGCGGCCACCGAGTTCATCGACGAATTTCTGATCCAACCAGGGCTTGTAGATTCTCAACTGTGGGTTCGCCAGCAGACCGTACCTATAAAAACGCTCAATGTCGTTGCCTTTGTACGTTGAGCCGTCGCCCCAAATATGACAGTCATCCTCAGCCATGGCGCGTACAAGCATTGTGCCGGTGACTGCACGTCCGAGCGGGGTGGTGTTGTAGTAGTACCTCCCGGCATTGCGGATATGGAAGGCGCCACACTGGATAGCGATGATTCCCTCATTGACTAGGGGTTCCGTACAGTCCACGAGTCGGGCGATCCTGGCTCCGTACTGGCCGGCTCGAGAAGGTACCGAGTCGATGTCGGGCTCGTCGTACTGCCCAATATCAGCGGTATAGGTACACGGGATTGCGCCGTACTCCTTCATCCAGGCAACAGCAACAGAGGTATCCAGGCCCCCAGAAAAGGCCAACCCCACCAATTCACCCTTGGGCAACTCGAAAAGCACTTTAGACATGGATGCCATTGTAGTGGTACCTCACATTGGCGGACACACGACGACGACAATCACATTATGTGCCCGCGTAGTGGGTGCCCGTGTATCACATGTTTTTGCCCGCGAAACCATGGGGCGCGGAAGACTGTTGGAGTGTGAAGAGTGGTTTGTCGATGAAG
>JAIRQE010000002.1 GCA_031256725.1 Propionibacteriaceae bacterium | reverse complement strand
ATCTTAGTAATCAGCCGAGGCAAAGCCGCCTGACTTCCCTTATCCAGTCGGATCTTCGCATAGGTGAGGTCTCCATCATTGATGATCAACAGGTCTGGGATCACCTGCCCAGTCAACTCATCAATATCTGTGGACTCACCAGCAATATCGACCTCATAGGACCACGAACGTACCAAACCCTTGTCAATGAGGTTATAGCCAGCGACCGCAATGTGGTGGGGACGCAGACTGGGGTTCACCGTAATCTCAGGAAGGTCCCTGTGGGGGATCTCGCTGAAACGGGTATAGACCTTGGCAGCCTCCTGAGTGATCCCGCCCTTGACATAAACACCCTCCGAGTTGGCGACAACCAACGGACGCAGGGTTGTGACCCCAGCCTCCTCCAGCCATACTTTCGACCAGGCTTTCAGGTCACGCCCTGATGCCTGACCAACCTCGGCGAGGAAGTCTTCCAGGGTTGCATTGGATTCCGCGTACTTAATGAGGTAGTTGTGGACACCCTTCAGGAAGGATTCCTGGCCCACCCAGGCGACGAGTTGGCGTAGTACAGATGCACCCTTGGCGTACGTGATCATGTCGAAGTTGACGAACACATCAGCAAGGTCACGAATCTCAGCAACAATCGGATGGGTCGTGGGAAGCTGATCCTGCTGGTACCCCACCATCTTGCGTGAAGCCAGGAAGTCGGTCCACGCATCAGTCCAGCGGGTGTTCGATGAAGCAGCCAGGTGGCTCATGAACTCAGCAAAGGACTCATTGAGCCACAGATCATTCCACCACTTCATCGTGACAAGGTTCCCAAACCACATGTGGGCCTGCTCATGGAGGATCGTGTTCGCCCGAGCCGCAACAAGGGCCTCAACCGGCTTGGACCTAAAGATGTAGCGATCCTCGGTCAGGGTCACAGCACCAATGTTTTCCATCGCTCCCGCGTTGTACTGTGGAACAAAGATCTGATCGTATTTCTCATACGGGTACGCAACCTCGAAGGCGGATTCAAAGAACTCGAATCCGCGACGGGTGATGTCGAAGATCTCGTCGGCATCCATGTACTGCGCCATGGATTCCCTCACGAACAGACCCAGGGGAACCACACGACCATCAGTGGACAGATAGGAGTCGATCCACCGCGCGTAAGGCCCGCCAATGATCGCAACAAGATATGTGGACATGATGGGGGTTTCAGCAAAAACCCATGTGGCCTTATCCCCATCAACCTGAGGCTGTGGAGTGGGCTGATTGGAGATGATCGTCCAGTCGGCTGGGGCCACCACATGGAAGGTGAACCGCGATTTCAGGTCAGGCTGCTCAAAGCAAGCAAAGATCCTGCGAGCATCCGCAACCTCAGCCTGGGAATATGTATAGGTCTTCGAATCCACCGGATCAGTGAACCGATGCAACCCCTCCCCCGTGTGGGAGTACTCCGCCAGAGCTTCCACGACCACCGTGTTCTCTGGCTCTAATCCTTCCAGCGTGATCCGTGAATCCTCAAAAACCACCGTCGGGTCAAGCTCCACCCCATTGAGTGCCACCCGACGTACCTCGGGAGCAATCAGATCCACAAAGGTCGAAGTCCCTGGCTGGCTACACGAAAAACGAATCGTAGTCGTCGAATTAAAGTATTCCCCCCCACCCGTGAGGTCAAGATTGATCTCATAGGAATGTACAGCGAGCATCCCCGCTCGCTCTTCCGCTTCCACACGTGTGAGGTTAGTACCAGGCATTGCTTTCCTTCCCGAGCCGCCACTGTGGCGGTGTACCTATTCTTCCAGAAATTCTCCACCTACCTCAGTAGCTGACAGGGAAAGGGTGTTAACCTGTCCCTCCTGACACGAAAACGTCAAAGTCGAACCGGCCCCTCAATTAATGGGGGTAGACTTTTGTCATGGAGACCTCGTTGCGCCGCCTAGAAACCATCACAGTACCCATTCTTTCTGCTATCGAACAACCTCGTGGTCGTGTACGCCGCATCACTGTTGCTCCCAGGGGGGTTCCTCCCGTTGATGCTTTAGTCGCTTTCCCCGATAACCCCCTGGGCATCACCCTGCATTTTATTGGATTTAACCAAGCCATGGGCCCGTGGGAGGCAGCCAAACTAGCGGTATGGGCTGCGCATAGTCGTCGCATCATTGTGACCTGTGAACTTCCTGGGTTCTCTCGCTATGGTCAGCCTCTTTCCACTGCGGTACGCCAGGACCTCCTTGATGGTGATCCCTCTTCCTGGGGCCTGCTCACCCTGTCCTATCTCAATGCTGCCATTGAGGCTGTTGATATTGATGGTGATAGTACTGTCGATGTTTTAGCCTTCTCCACGGGCTGCTCCCTTGCTGCGGCCGTACTTCCTGCGGTCCAGGCCTCCTATGAGGTCTCCCAGGTTACCTTCATGGAACCAGTCACCTTGGCTATGCGTTCCATTGGGCGTCTGGCTTTCCATAATGCGGCAGATTATGTACGTCTCCTCAAGACTGTGCCCCCCAATTATCCGAGTTCCTGGGTACGAAAGGCGAGCATCCAGCAGTTCAAGGAACCCTCGATTCGCTACATCTTCCCAGACTTCCTAGCCTCAGTCACCATGCTTTCAGGGGATGACACAGGGGTACGCCTGGAGGATCTTACCCTGCCGACTACACATCTTGTGCGTGGATCTGTATCCAAGTTGTGCCCCCAGGATTCTTTCACTTCCCTCAGCTCACGTTTAGCTGCCAGAAAGATTCGAGGTACAACGGCGACTGTGGCCGGTTTGGGCCACCAATTCTGGCACTGCCTTCCTGCTGTGGATGCTCTAGCGAAGGTCTTGTATTAGTTTATTCCTCGAAGGGTTCATCTGCTTCGCGGAACCCGGAATCGGGGTCATCAACGAATCGTGACATTCGCCCTTGGAAGATGACGTGTACTGTCTTCGTTCGACCGTTTCTATGCTTGGCCACAATCAGGTCTGCTTCTCCTGGCCGATCTGCTTCGTTGTAGAAGTCGGATCTATGGAGCAGGATGACTACGTCGGCATCCTGTTCCAAAGAACCGGATTCACGCAGATCAGAAAGCATGGGTTTCTTGTCCGCACGCGCTTCTGTTCCACGATTGAGCTGTGAGATTGCGATGACAGGGATGTCGAGTTCCTTGGCCATCAGTTTGATCTGTCGAGAGAATTCCGAGACCTCCAACTGTCTCGATTCGACCTTGCGACCCGAGGTCATCAACTGGATATAGTCGATGACGACAAGTTTGAGATCATGGTGTTGCTTGAGCCGGCGTGCCTTTGCCCTGATCTCCATCATGGTGAGGTTGGGGGAATCATCGATGAACAGTGGTGCAGCACTGATTCTGGAGCTCACCTGCCCGAGGTTCTCCCAATAGTCATCAAGGCGGCCTGTACGAATGTTTTCTAGTGGTACTGATGCTTCCGCAGAGAGCAGACGCATCATGATTTCGGAGGCACTCATTTCCAGTGAGAAGACGGCAGTGGTCATCCGATTCTGGATGGCAGCGCTTCGAGCAAAATCGAGAGCCAGGGTGGATTTACCGATGGCTGGTCGAGCTGCAACGATGATCATCTGGCCTGCATGAAGACCATTGGTCAACGAATCCAGCTCTGTGAAACCTGTTGGCACACCTGAGAATCGGCCACCATGGGATGCCAGAGCATCCATCTCGTCCCAGGTGATTTGGAGCAGATCGGAGACTACCCGGTAATCCTCACCTGAGGCCCCATCAGAGACCTCGAAGATCGTTTGCTGGGCTAGGTCGACGATCTCATCAACATCGCCTTTGCCTTCGTAGCCTAACTGGGCAATCCGAATGGAGGCATCCACGAGACGTCTAAGAATGGCCTTCTCGCGAACAATGTCAGCATAGTAAGTTGCATTGGCTGCGATAGAGACAGTGGCAAGCAGATCGTGGATGTACCCGTGGCCGCCAACTCGACCAATGTCGCCTTTTTTTGTTAATTCTGCGGCCACTGTAATGGCATCGGCTGGTTCTCCCTGAGAATACAATCTGAGAATGGTTTCAAAGATCATTTCGTGGGCCGGTTTATAGAAATCGTATCCTTTAACGATCCCCATTACATTTGCGATGGCATCCTTGCTCATCAGCATTGCACCCAGGACTGACTGCTCAGCAGCCACATCCTGTGGGGGCACCCGATCTACAGTGTCCTCCCGGGTGTACGAAAGCTCATGGGCTAATGTCATGAGTTCGTCCTTCCTCCACTGTTACGGTGGTGTCGGGTTCGGCCCTTCACCATCGTTTCTTCTCTATCGTCAAGTATCGACCAGGGGTCCGACAGTTTTTCTCCTTCGCCGTCCATGACCTCAAGTGTGAGAGAACTTACTCTGAATTCCCTCCAAATTCCTAACCCACGGTCCACACCCTGATGTGCAAAGATGTGGATGAATCTGCCCTTGAGCGCAGACTTATCCACAGGACTTGTGGATAACTCCCTCATTCTCGGTGGAAAACTTTTCTGACACGCCGCGTCACTCGGGGAAACGCCGGGATTTCCACAATTCTTCAAGTTTTACGCGTAATTCCAGCATGTGGATCACTAAGTCCATTCCCTTGGATTCTGTTACTTGGAAGTGTACCCACCCAGCTGATTTCCCTTTCGAACCGCTTAATCCTGCGCTTATCCACAAGTTATCCACAATAGGCTTCACACGTACTGTCTACCGCTTTTAGTCCTGATCTTGCATTGATTTGAGCCCTGTGATAGTGGAGGTTTTCACTGCCTGCCTTTCCCTATTTGGCTTTTCTTTCTGGCTCTTCTCTCCCTTTTTCCACATTCGGTACCACCAAACGACTATCATGGATTTCTGAGCAGAAGTATCACCAAAGGAGTACAGCCATGGAAACCACTTACAGTGTCACGGGTATGACTTGTAAGAATTGCGTGGCTCATGTCCAGGAAGAGGTCAGCGAGTTGCCTGGTGTGGATGGAGTTTCAGTGAATCTTGATGGCACCATGATCATCAGTTCTGGCGTACCTTTAGACTTCGAGACTGTGGCCGTCGCTGTTGCTGAGGCAGGGAATTACACCCTGTCGGCGAAACCCCTCACCTCTTAGTTTCTGAGGATTTCTCAGGATTCTCTTGGCTTTCTATCCAGAATAGGATAGACTCGTCGATAGTCCCGTGGGGATACTTAAGAATTTTCAAGCAGCAGGAGAACTACGTGTCCTACGAGTCCGTCGTGAAAACGGCAGCCTTATCAATCGCTGGGCTCTTGGCGCTCAATCTCGCAGGTCTAGGAATCAACCTGGCCTTCGGAAATGAGGTCACTGTCTATGTTGAAGGCCAAGCCACCTCGCAGCGCCTAGTCTACGGTTCAGTATCCCAAGCACTCGCCAAGCAGGACATCTCCATCAACCCCCGTGACCGAATCTCCCACGACATCCTGGATCCTGTTACCGACAATATGGTGATCTGGGTTGATTATGCACGCCCTGTTGATCTCACCCTGAACGGTCAGCTTGGGCAGTACTGGACCTACTCAACCACTGTTGCTGGCGTCATCGACGATCTTGGCCTCACCGAATCCTCTTTGCGTGTCTCAACCCCTCATACATCCTCCATCCCCCGCGAAGGAATGGAACTCACCGTTGAAACCGGTCACGATGTTGTGGTCATCGCCGATGGTGAAACCCACGAGGTGCATGGCTTCGGTACAGCCGCAGGAGCCCTCAAGGAGCTAGGACTTATCTGGGATGACGATGATTTGATCACCCCAGATGCCAGCATAGAACTCACTGATGGCCTAGAAATCACACTCACTCGAGTCGACATCACCACCATCAACCGCGATGTAGAGATCCCCTTCGAGATCGAGGATACCAAGGATTCAGCAAAGCCCAAGGGCGTGGTCACCATCTCCGTAGCAGGAGTCAAGGGTTCCAAGAACCAAACGGTCGACCAGGTTTTCCATGATGGCGTCCTATTCGAGGAAAAGGTCCTTGAAGAAACCATCCTCACCGAGCCCGTTACCCAAGTCCAAACAACGGGTACGAAACCCCCCGACGTTCTCGCTGATGTAGCCCCGGGCTCTGCCCAGGCGATTGCCTACGAGCAGGTCAAGGAGCGTGGCTGGAGCGACGAAGACTTCCAATGCCTAGTGAACCTCTGGCAAAAGGAGTCAGGATGGCGTGTAAACGCCCAAAACCGCCACTCTGGAGCCTATGGAATCCCCCAAGCTCTTCCTGGCTCCAAGATGGCTTCTGCCGGCGCTGACTGGCAAACAAACCCCGCCACCCAGATCAAATGGGGCCTAGGGTACATCAAAGGCCGCTATACCACCCCCTGCGGCGCCTGGAACTTCTTCCTCAGCCGAGGCTGGTACTGAGTCAGTCAACCCAAACCTTGGTTTCGGTATCGTCAAGCAAGCTTGCCGTGTTCTTCAACCCTTCGTGTTTGGGTATCCCCCGAACGGAGGAGTTGCTCCTCAAGGAAACAACTGCGTGAGTGTTTGAGAAAGATGTCCCCCCACCCTCTCCATGCATCAACGCTCTCCATCACAATCTCTACATCACAATCCCGGTGCATCAACAATTTCTGTGCATCACAGCAGTAACCAGTACAGGACCAAATAGAATGACGCCCCCCAGGTAAACCTGGGGGGCGACTTTGATTGGGTTCAAGCAAGGGGGATCACAAGAACCCAACCTCTATCATGAGAACTGCTTAACCGACTCTGTCCTTCTGGCCCGAGGAAGAATCACCACACCGGAGAGTACCATCATTGCGGCCAGGAGCATGATCCCGAGGGGGAATGCTGCCTGTGGCAAAGAGGTACCACCGGTCTTTACGACAGGCTTCGGAACAACCTGGAAGGTTGAGGAGACTGCACCGGATTCTTCGCCAGTGAGGGTGGCAGTGTGTGTACCGACAGCCAGTTTAGAGAGGTCGATGGCATTGAATGTCACCTTTCCTTCCGCATCAGCATCAGCACAGCCAACCTTCATCGGATCTGAATAGATGACCAGACATACATTTTCGCCAGGGTTGAAGTTGAACCCAGTAACGACCTGAGTCTGGTCAGGCATCCTTGTCGGGTGGGCGATCACAATCGAAATAGCATTGACTGTGACGACCACTGGATCTGAGGTGTTCCCTGCAGCATCCTTAGCAATAACAGTGATTTCCGTACCAGGCTTCAAGGGCTCCTCTGGGGTGCACTCGAAGTAACCCGTTTCGTCAGGCTGAATGTCCACACATCCTGGTACTGGCTTACCGTCTTCATCGTAGACCGTGACCGTGGAGTCGGGATCAGCGGTACCACTGACCTTTGAACCATTGGTCGGGTTCACAACAGGCTTCGACGGAGCAACCGTATCAACCGTGATCTTCACAGAATCAGACTTCGGAGACTCGTGTCCAGCCTGGTCTGTCTCTGTTGCAGTGAAATCATAGTCACCATCATCAAGAGGCTCCTCAAGTGTGCACTCCCATGTCAGATCAGCCCTCACCGTAGTCTCACACAAGACATTGCCATCATTATCATAAATCTT
>JAIRQE010000027.1 GCA_031256725.1 Propionibacteriaceae bacterium | reverse complement strand
ACTTGGATACACAGTCACCCTCCAACAAACAGACTGACACAACACTCGATCACAACCACAATGGTGCATCCCACCAGACACACAACCCTGCCCAAACACCAGTTATTTTCGGACTAGAGAGGATGAGTGGTATGCCACGTCGTTACCCTGCACAGGTCCGGGATCGGGCCATTAAAATGGTGTTGAGTCACCTGGATGAATATGATTCTGTCTATCAGGCTGCGTTCGCTATTGGACCCAAGGTTGGTGTCAAGGGTGAGTCTTTGCGTCGTTGGGTTCAAACCCAGCTTGATGAGGGAACCCCTGAAGGAATCGCTCAGGTGGAGAAACAAACCGAGTCGACAAGGATTAAAGAGTTGGAACGCAAGGTCCGTGATCTTGAAGAAGCCAACGAAATCCTGAAAGCAGCATCGATTTTCTTTGCCGGGGAACTCGACCCTGGTCAACAGCGAAAATAGTAGAGTTCATTGATGTGATGAGGGCCAGAGGTTTCCGAGTCGAGTCGATATGCCGAGTACTACGCGAGTACGGGGTCATGATCGCAGCGAGAACCTACCGGGCATTCAAAACACGTCCCCCCTCAACCAGATCCATTATTGATGCCGAACTTGTTGATGTGATGCGAACCATCAGGGAAACCGTTGATGAGCATGGTCGCCTACCCAGGGAACGATTCTATGGACGCAGGAAAATGTGGGCCCTGATGCGACGTCTAGGGTTTGAAGCCTGTGAGTCCAAGATTGGGCGCCTCATGCGAGTCGACCAGATGAAAGGCCTCGTGAGGGGGCGACACATCATCACGACCAGGAAAACCACACCCACTGCTGGTGACCTCGTCAATAGGATGTTCGTTGCTTCGGCTCCGAACCAGATCTGGGTCGCAGACCTCACCTATGTTCGCACCCTGTCAGGATGGGTGTATGTAGCGTTCATCACTGACGTGTTCTCCCGACGAATCGTTGCGGTTCACGCCGCGTCACAAATGACCCAAAAACTCGTCTCCGACACTCTTCACCTCGCGCTCGCTGACCGGGAACACCATGGGCACCCGATCAGCCCAGGACTCATTCATCATGGTGATCATGGAAGTCAATACACTGCGATTCATTACGGTGAACAACTCGCCCTGGCAGGGATCATTCCCTCATTCGGGACAGTGGGTGACTCCTACGATAACGCCCTCGCTGAGACCATCAATGGTCTCTACAAGACCGAATGTGTCTCCCAGGACGGTCCCTTTGCGACCCTGACCGACGTCCTCGACGCGACCCTGGACTGGGTTCACTGGTGGAACACCCAACGACTCCACGAATACCTGGACTACCTCACCCCAGACGAGATCGAAACCCTGTATTATTCACAACAACAACCGCTGGAACCCCAGTGAACACACAACAAATCAGCGGCATCAAACACACACCGGTTCAGTCAGATTGTTTGAGCGAGGGTTACGTTGTAGCCGAGTTGTTGAAGGGTTTTGACTGCTTTTGCTTTGTTGGTGTGGTGGGTGCGGCTGTAATGGTCGGAGCCGCTTCTTCCGACTCTCCAGATGGTTCCTGGCTGGGTGGAGGAGTAGGCTGCGGAGGTGTTACTGCTGGCTTAGGGCGAGTGGGCATCGGGAATAGGGGTGTCCCAGTTTGAAGCCTCATCTTTGTTACTTCGGTACGCATCCCGTTCATTTCGTTTTTGAGGGCTTCGAGTTCGCTCGTCATCGGATCAGTATCACTGGACAGAACACTACCCACGAGGTTCTTTGGATTAAGATCCTGGAGATCCTCAAACTCTGGGCCCAACTCGGTCTTGATTTGATCGGTTGCCGTATTTGCCACATTGCGCAGAAAACGAAAGACTCGTGCCGCCTTCTTAGCGAGTGGAGGAACCTTCTCTGGTCCCAGAAACAGCGCAGCCAGTACAGCGATGGCAAGAAGTTCAGCCATCCCAATATCCAGCAGCAGTGGGGTCATTGTCCCAGTCTAGTGGCTTGGGGAGGGAGTTGTGTTTGACGCATCCTCAGGTAGGTCACATCAAATTATCAGTGAGGTTGAGACAATCGGATTTGAGTATTTCGAGAGACCATGATACGTTGATAATAATATAATATGGGTTTCGACGTTAAGTGGCTCGGGATGTCCATGGGAGAAAGGAAACAACAATGTATCGAAGAAGCCTTAGTGCTGTTCTTGCTGCGGTATTGGCAGTAGGCGCTTTAGTAGTAGGGACTCCTTCAGAAGTTGAAGCTGCAACGGGCACTGAGACAGATGGAGGATGCACTCGTAGTTATACTACCGCTACGTATTCAATAGCCGTGAGTAACTCGACTTGTATTAAGACGGCTCCTTGGATTAGTTACAATCTTGCTGGTACTCCTCTTACCCTCAAAGGTGCATGGGTTACTCAAGGGAAGTCTTCAGCAGTTAATGCTGAGACTGGGAGAGTAGGTATTGTTCGTGGCACCACGCCGTATCAGCAAAATATGATATTATGAGAACTAATATACCAGGATGATGCATACTCGCACGGCGGTTGCCATTACTTTGGGACTCGCTGTCTTTGTTCTCGGTGGGTGTACGGTCTCTCAGCAACCAGAGACACCGGATGTCTACCCCGCTATGAAGGCTTGGATTGATGAAGTACTGACTGCTAGCGACCCCACCGAGTTCGAGAAGGCCGTGCTGGCAGATTATGTGGTTACAGACGCGGAAGAGCGTGAGGCCGAGGATCGTTTTATGCAATGCATGGCAGAAAACGGGTACGACGTCCAGTTCCTGGATGACGGCGGCTATCAGATGGCTCCTTCGGCAGGTAACCCTGATCCCAATAAGCCGGTTTCTCAATCACTGGATGTCGAGTGTTCCAAAGGATCTATTGACTTAGTTCGGTTTATCTATTTCGAGGCGAAATGGAATCCTGAGCGTTTGTCTGGAGGAATGCTGATTCGGGCATGCTTCGAGAAACACGGTCTTGATGAAGGATCAGGGTTGTCGGATGATGAGTTTTCTGCAATGGTTGAGGACCCGAGCTGGATCCCTGCTACAGATCAAGGAGCTCTATGCTTTTGGGACTCGTTGGAGACCGGAACGCTGACTCCTGAACAGGCAATGGAACTAATGCATAATAGGTAGTGAATATCGTTTCAACAGTTGGCCTTTGTTCTGAGTGTCGTCACATTGAACGTGCGGCTCATGGAATCGTTTCAGAGGTGATTTTGTATGACGGTATGGAAGGCGAATTGGAGTAAACAGTGCCTATTTCTTCTCCAAGTGATGGAGTTGCTTGGCTAAATCGTGGACTGCATGGGCTGAGTCTAGGGATGATTGGTCTATTGATGGTTGTGCTTGTGGCCCTAGGCATACTGATAGGCTCTCTTGTTTTGCCACATCGTCCTCCAGTATCTATTGCATCGTCAGATGCAGAATCGGTAGTGGCAGTGTCAAGTCAGATATACGATGGAGCGCACAAAGTTTCCGTAGTCCCTCAGATTCACGAGTCAGTGAGCTTGCGGTCGAACTCAACAGGAGTGGTGAGTGCAAGTTCCTGTTTGTCGGGAGGCACTTTGGTTTCTGGACAGGCTCCTTTTTTTGTCAATGGTCAACCCGTCATTGGCTTGTCGGCTGGTATGCCGCTATGGCGGGACTTGTCTACAGGAATGGCAGGTCCAGATGTCTCAGCGCTGCAGGTAGAACTGGATCGGCTAGGGTATGAAGTGGATGTGACAAGTCGCTTTGACTGGAAGACTAGAGTGGCAGTGACCAAGCTCTTCGCGTCTGTGGGCGGCAAGTCAGACTCTGGTGATCTGCCACTTTCATCCGTGATGTGGCTACCAGCAACTGAGATTATGATTGGAGAATGCCTGGTCAGAATCGGCGACATCGTGAATCATGGTGATGATATACTTCAGGTAGCGGGTGGTTTGCAGGCGCTGGTATTAGCTGAGGTCCCTGGACATAACTGGATGCTTTCGTATGGGGATGCCTTGGCGGAAGTGGGCGCCGATGGGTGGGTCACAAGCAAAGAATTCTTGGCTCTAGTTGAAAAAGATGAAGAATACCAGTACATTACTTCGACTGGTCAGGGCTCTATGCAAATGACCGTACAACTGGCAGAGCCGATATCGGTGCTTGTAGTGCCACCAAGTTCGATTGTGGTAACTGACTTCGGGAAAGGTTGTCTGGTAGTTGAGGGAGACACCGTTCCTGTAGAGATTGTATCTTCGTCATTGGGGCGCACCTATGTCAGAGTAACGAATGATGCAAGCCCATCCTCTGTTACTCTGCTACCAGACTCCTTGATTCAATGCTAAGGACTGCGCAAGCCGGATCTACTCAACGGAGTGAGGTCGTGTCAGTAGGCCGATTTGGGTCTAGTCGTGAGATAGGAGTGGTAGCGCGAGGTTTAGCACACAGATTTCCTGGCACAAAAGAATTGTTTAGTGGACTGGATATTACCTTATCACCAGGTGAGGTAGTGGCAGTAGTGGGACCATCAGGATCTGGAAAGTCAACGCTACTATCGATCCTTGCTGGATGGGTAAAGCCTCTCGTGGGAGAGGTAACTTGGCACAGAATTAGTCACACGGGATGGGTCTTCCAAAACCCACATGGTGTGCCGCGCCGCACTGCGCTAGATCACGTAGTCCTACCATTACTGGCGCAGGGTTTGGCTAGACAGGATGCAGAGCATGAGGCAATGAAGGTCATGATCCATTTTGGGCTGGCGGAGGTGGCGGAAAGAGTCTTTCGAGACCTATCAGGAGGAGAGGCGCAACGGCTGATGTTGGCCCGGGCGTTGGTGGCCAAGTGTGACTTGTTGCTCGTGGACGAACCAACTGCTCAGCTAGACTTAGCAACTGCTTCGACAGTAAACGATGTTTTGATGGGAATTGCGCAGGACGACACGATAGTGGTTGTGGCGACCCATGATTTGAGGACGAAAGATGCATGCACCCGGGTTATTGATTTGGCGGATTATCAGGGCGTGGTTTCCAGTGCGAAGAACCAACGATCCACTTATCGTCCTACTGTAGTGTTCTGTGACGACACAGGCATTGAAACTAGATTTTCCTCTAGTGATGAGAAGATCGGGAGTGGGGAGCAAAATTCTGACGAAGAGTCTTTTGTTGGTATTAAAAAACCATTAGGCGTCTTGTCCTCTGGGGGGCCATCCGAGCGAGTTCGTATTCGTATAGAGCGGGCACGCCAGGTCCCGCGATCCAATGATGAAGGCGTATCGTGCCCACAAGGATGAGAGCCAGTTCTGTGGGATCAGAATCGCTGCGAAATCTGTTGTCTGGAACGACTAGGGCGGTGATCTTTGTGTTGGTGTTTTGCGTCAGCATCGGCGTGGTTGCTTCGGTTGATGTCCGTATGATGGTGTCCATAGTTCGGGATGCTGCTCAATTCCGTGCAGCTGGAGCAAGTGTCCAAGTTCTGAAAGCTCAAGAGTCGATTGACGGTCGTCGCTGTGAGGCATTGGCCCATACGGATGCCCTATTGCATGCCGGGGCAATTCGACGCGGTGATTCTCTTCAGATCGCCAGTCTGCCTACTTCTTGGATAACTGTTATTGAAGTCACTCCTGGCGTACTGGGTATGCTTTCCACTATCGCGCAGCCCGTTAAGGTGTCCACGAATGATGTGCTGGGCGTGTGGTTGTCTGCTGATCTTGCCGAAGTTCTAGGGGCTGCGCCGGGTCGTGTGATCCAGACTACTAGTGGGCCAGTTATGGTATCGGGTGTGTACACCTGGCCAAATGATGGGCGGTCCCGTGATCTCGGGTACTCAGTGATTGCATCAGTTCCGAGCAGTGGGCTCTTTGAGCAATGCTGGACCGAAATATGGCCATCGGACCAGACGCTGAATGGTTTGAGTTATATGGCGCTGAATGGATCAGTACAACATAGTCAGATCGAAACAAAGCAGTTGAATTCGAGTCTTGGTGTTTCTGATGATCTTGAAGTCTTATATGGTAATCGATTGACAGCATATGCACCATGGGTGTCAACAGCGATTGGATTCGGGTTAGGCTACGTTTCGGTTCGATTACGGCGTCTTGAAATCGCTTCTGCGCTCCATGCTCGTGTAGGTAGAGTAGCCATTATGTGGCAATATTTAATTGAGACTCTTATATGGGCCAGTGGTGCCTGCCTGATTATCGCTGCTGGTCTCTTGTGGGTATCATTTGTTGACAACCCCTATCCTGATTGGATGATATGGCGCGCAGGTTTACGTATTCTGGGTGCGGGTCTATCTGCTTGTATCCTTGGAGTTGTTGTTGTTGTTTCCACAACATTCGAGAAACATCTCTTTCGCTTTAGCAAGGATCGCTGAATCATAATTGAATCCCCGTAGAGAGGTAAGCGATGCTTCAGAGGACCCACAAATCAGATTGAGTGAATCGTGGCAAGTCCGGCATACATGCAAGATAGGTATTAGAAAGACTTCACTTGAAGGTTAGGGTGTCCGCGTGGAAATAGATATTCAAATAGAGCATACATGAATGTGCGGCAGAGAAGTTAGTGAAATTGCAGATGCGTGGAAGCGAGTCCTGGTAGGATCAACTTCGATATGAGACGGACTCATCCTGCGGTGATGGAGGATTGACATGAGCCTTGGATGGCACACCTTACTGGCATTTGCAATGCTGGGTTGGCAAGAGCTGCTGATTATTCTTGTAATCGTGGTCATCATCTTTGGTGGTGCGAAGATCGCTGGAGTGGGCAAGGCATCTGGCCGTGCCATCAGGGAATTCAAAGAGGAATTGAAGGGTGATGAGACTGCTCAGATTACTGGGACTGTGGCATCAGAGGTTTCTCCACACGAGGCTGAGGCCGAGACTGTACCCGAACAGGTTACCGATACCAAATAGGTAGGGCAAGGTAGGGATTGTGCCCAAAAAGGGTTCGCGCTTCGCGTGGTTGCGGGCACCAAAACCCCAGTCTACAGATGGCACGATGTCGCTATTCGACCATCTGCGGGAGTTACGTTATCGATTCCTGATGTCGATGATCGGGATTCTGGCAGTGGCACTCATTGCGATCTTCTTTCAAAGGGAACTGCTGGGCATCGTACGTTGGCCTATTGATCAGGCCGTGATTATCTTCAATGAGAGTCGCCCTAGCGACCGTGTCGAAATGGTGACTGAGGGGGTCACGGCTGGTTTTTCCCTGTATTTCCGAGTCGTCTTTGTTGCCGGATTCATTGCTGCCTGCCCTATCTGGCTCTTTCACCTGTGGAGGTTCATCGTGCCAGCACTCGGCGAGGCTGCGCGACGTACTGCCAGACAATTCCTCTATGCAGCCATACCTCTGTTCTTGGCTGGGGTAGCGATGGGGTACAGCATCTGCCCGCGTGGTTTTGCGATGCTCCTCAACTTCAATCCACCATCTGTGACGAACCTCAACGACATGGGTACCTTCATGAACTTCGAGCTGCGGTTGCTCCTGGTCTTTGGTTTGGCCTTCCAGTTGCCTGTGTTACTTGTGAGCTTGAATAGGTTGAGGATTATCTCTGGTCAAGCTCTAGGGAAGTTCCGTGGACCAGCAGTCGTCTTGTGTGCTCTCTTCTCAGCCATCGCGACTCCCACAGCTGATGCGTTGACCATGATGGCCCTCATGATCCCCATGGTTGCGATGTACGAGATTGCCGAGATACTCTGCCGGATCAACGACAAGCGTCGAGCCGCCCGAGATGCGGGGATTGAGCCGATTCCTTCCCGGTTCAGTCGAAAAAAGACAGAGTCCTAATTGACTGTCCCTGATTGAACCCAGTCAATCCATTCGTGGAGTCCCTCGCCGGTTTTTGTACTGGTGAGAAAGATTGTGGCCGTGGGGTTGATGGCTGTGATGTTGGCCTGGAATTGGTCGATGTCAAAGTCAAGGTAGGGGAGAAGGTCGATCTTATTGATGACGACTGCATCCACACTTCTGAACATCACTGGGTACTTCAGCGGCTTATCTTCACCTTCGGTGACGGAGGCAACCATGGCTCGGCGATGGGCTCCCACATCGAACTCGGCTGGACACACCAGGTTGCCAACGTTTTCGATAAAAAGAAGGTCAAGATCCTCAAGATTCAGCCGTGTGAGTGCTGTGGCAACCATGGGTGCATCCAGATGGCATTCCCCACCGAAGCCATCGCCTGTATTGAGCAGAGAGATTTGAGCTCCAAACCCCTCAAGTCGATCTGCATCTATGGAGGTTTCGATGTCCCCTTCGATGACTCCGCAGCGTACCCTGTCTTGAAGGGCGGACAATGTGGCAACTAGGAGGGTGGTCTTTCCAGCCCCAGGAGAACTCATGAGGTTGATGGCTGTGACGTCAGCGGTATCAAGGAGGCTACGGTTGGTTTCGGCTGCTCGATCATTCTCATCAAAGATGCGCTCTAGAACCTGAATACGTTCGCCACCTGTGGAGTAGCCACTGTGGTCGCCAATGAGTTCGGCCCGCTCAGGATCGGGTGTATGTTCATGGTCGTGAGGATGCTCGTGGGGGTGACCATGCTCATGGTCGTGATCATGGGGATGGCCATGATGGTGGTCGTGGCCAGCGTGGTCATGATCGTGGCTGTGGGTTGTTCCATCATCGTGGCGGTGAAATCTTCCCATATCAATCCTCCAGTACTAACGAGGTGACCATGAACTCTTCTCCAGCGATGAGGGTCACATTCTTGCTTGTGCAAAATCCACACTCAAGTATAGGTGATTCGGTTAAGGTCGTTTCCTTGTCACAGTCCTGACAAGCCACAATGCAAGGTTTTTCTTGGATCTCCAGGCGTGAGTTTGCGAGGTCTGTACCCTGGGTGATGAGGGTCCAGCAATGTACAAGGGTCTCGGGTACGACTTGGCGCAAGTGGCCAACCTCGATTTCGACGACTGCCACGCGGCGTCCTTCAGCCACCTTCTCCACGATTGAACCGATAGAGCGGCATAGGGAAAGTTCGTGCATGAACCCCTCTTTCGACCTCCAGCAATGCTACGCTCGTGACGAGCTTAGACATAGGAATCCTACGACCAATGAAGGGATGGACAAAGTGGCCGCCTTGATCCGCCAGCAGGTCGTCATCACAGGAGTGGTACAGGGCGTGGGCTTTCGCCCCCATGTTGCCCGTGTCGCGAGTCGTTTTCCGGTCACTGGGCTGTGTGGGAATGACGATAATTCTGTGTTCATCGAGGTTCAGGGGCTTCCCTCGGATCTTCAGAGTTTCTGTGATGCTGTAGTGGAAGAAATCCCACCTATGGCAAGTATTCTTTCTTTTCATAGTACGGAAGTGCCAATCCAAGAAGAATCGGGATTCCATATCGTGGCTTCTCGTCGAGCGGCTGGTGCCATCACGTTGATTCCCGGAGATGGTGCAGTCTGCGCGGATTGCATAGAGGATATGGAGGATCCCAGCAATCGGCGATACCAGTACCCGTTCACGACGTGTACGAATTGCGGCCCGCGTTTGTCGATTATCCGTGATGTGCCCTATGACCGCCCACTGACCACAATGGTTGACTTCCCCATGTGTGAATCCTGTCGCAAGGAATACACCGACCCTGAGGATCGACGGTACCATGCTCAGCCGATCTCATGTTTCGACTGTGGACCCACCCTATGGTTGGAGGAATCCCATGGTCTGGATTCTGCGACTCCACTTCGTTCTGCGCAGAATGACAGGGAAAAGGACGCGCAGAGTGACGTGGGACGAGATGCGGACTCAACTGTCATTCTGCGCGAAGTCGCAGAATCTAGACTCTCGTCCGAGCGATCCTCCTCCTTTACTGAGGTCATCACTCAGGCAAAATCCATGTTGAAACAAGGAAAGATCCTTGCTGTGAAGGGCATCGGCGGGTTCACACTGATGTGTGATGCACGCAATGAAGAAGCTGTGACCACCTTGCGTACCCGTAAACGTCGCCCAGGCAAACCCCTTGCTGTTATGGCGGGGTCTGTGGAGGCTGCCTCCAGGATCGCAGAATTGGGGGAGGTACACCGCAGAGCCTTCAGTGGGCGGGAGGCACCCATCGTACTTACACCCAAGGCCCCCACCTATGATTGTGCGCCCTCAGTAGCCCCAGGACTTGATGATGTGGGGGTCATGCTGGCCTATTCTCCACTGCATCGGTTGCTGATTGACGAAGATGAGATCCTTGTCGCGACTAGCGCGAACTCTTCCTCGCTGCCGCTGACCTACCGTAATGAGGATGCTCGCCAGGACCTAGGGCATATCGTTGACGCTTTCCTCATGCATGACCGAGGGATCCATATACCCGTGGAGGATTCGGTGATCATGGCAGATGCCGATCAGATCCGCCCCATCAGGCGCAGTCGAGGGTTCGCACCCCTTCCAGTCTTCCTTGGTGAACAGGATCACTGTGTCCTCGCAGTGGGTGCAGAACTCAAAAATACTTTTGCGCTGACCCGTGACGGAATGGCCTTCCTGAGTGCTCATATTGGCGATATGGGCTCCCTTGAGACGCAGGCAGCATATGAGAAATCCGTTCAACAGATGATAGGGGCGCATAGGCGTCAACCCTCTCTGGTCGTCATCGACAAACATCCAGGATATGCAACCCATGCCTGGGGGATACATAAGGCTGAGCAGTGGGGGGTGGACGTCCTTGAAGTCCAGCATCATCACGCACACGCGCTCTCCCTCATCGCCGAAGTAGGACATGAAGCCCCCTCCACCTTCGTCGTTCTTGATGGCACGGGTTACGGTGATGATGCCACCATCTGGGGTGGGGAGATCCTTCGTCTAGGTGAGAACCCACTTGAGTATCGTCGGCTCGATCACCTGCCTGAGTTTTGGCTTCCTGGGGGGGATTCTGCGGTACGTCATCCGTGGAAATCTACCCTCGGCTTGCTGTGGGAGTACGACATAGATCCAGCAAAGGTACAGGCGTGGGCAACTGGGGATCTCCCGGGATGCCCATCTGTGGATGATATGGCTCTCGTCAACTCCCAATTACAGGCTCAGGTGAATCTGACTCGCACCACGAGTACGGGCCGGCTCTTCGATGCGGCTGCCTCACTGATCGGAATCTGTCACCAGGTCTCCTATGAGGCCCAGGCGGCAATGGAATTGGAGGCCCGAGCTCTACAATGCACTCATCACCACAAAGTTCCCTGTCGATCAGTGGAAGAGCTAGTGGAGTTCATCCTTGATCGCGTGAGGAAACATACGCCAGTGGAATGTCTCGCGCGGTCTTTCCATTCTGGACTAGCCCATCTCCTGGCAACAATGGTTGTTACTTTCACATCTGGACCCGAGAAAATAGGATTCACTGGTGGAGTCTTTGCCAATCGGCTACTCTCAGCGGACCTAGCCAGCCACTTACAGTCCCAGGGGTACGAAGCAATCCTGCACCGGGTGGTACCCTCCAATGACGGAGGTCTGGCACTCGGACAAGCCCTTGCTGGATACCTCCATCTTCATATCAACCGAACTGGTATGCTTGCTTGATTGTTGGGAGAATAAGACTCTGACTTCTCCAAACGGTTCTCCTGAAACGTTAAGAAGACCACCAGGAGACATGAGACGACAGGATCATCGCGATGACAACGGAGCAGGATGCCCCAGGCCAGATTCACGGGTTGGGTAGGGAACCTAAGCTCACAGATGACCGAGTGACCATGGCACATGGTTCGGGCGGCAAGGCTGCTGCAGCACTCATTAAAGAGGTCTTCATGCCAGCCTTCTCAAACCCTGCTTCCATCGATTTACCTGATGCTGCCACACTTCAGGTTGAGACAGGACGGATTGCCTACACCACGGATTCCTATGTGGTTCAACCGATTAGGTTCCCTGGAGCCAGTATTGGTGAACTGGCGATCAACGGTACAGTCAATGATCTCGCTGTTACTGGTGCCCGACCTCAATGGCTGACTGCTGGGTTCATCCTTGAAGAGGGTTTCGCGATCGATGAGCTGCGCAGGATCGTTGAGGATATGCGCGTGGCTGCCGAGAAGGCAGGAATACAGATCGTCGCGGGGGATACGAAGGTTGTACCACGTGGAGCAGCCGACTCGATCTTCATCAATACCTCAGGGATTGGTGTCGTGCCTTCACAAAGAACTTTGGGGGCCTCTCGACTAGAGTTTGGTGATCGTATCCTTATTTCTGGTCCCATCGCCTCCCATGGAATGGCTGTGATGATTGCTCGAGGCAACCTCGCATTCACAGCCACCATCGAATCCGATTCTGCGCCAGTCAATGGACTTGTTGAAGCCATCTATGATGCGATCAATCCTGAATCGGTGAAGTGGATGCGCGATGCCACACGAGGTGGAGTCGCGACCGTGATGAACGAGTTAACGAAGGCCTCAGGTAAGGGTGTCCTTCTTGATGAGGAAGCCTTCACAATCGAACCACAGGTACAGGGTGCCTGCGACATGTTGGGTATCGACCCTCTCTATGTCGCAAACGAGGGATGCTTCATCGCTGTTGTTTCTGGTGAGGTTGCTGAGACCGCACTTGCGGCTCTCCATGATGCGGGAGCCTCCCAAGCGTCTATCGTTGGCGAGGTTGTCCGCAATCCACAAGGCCTTGTGGCAGTACGCAATGCCTTCGGAGGAACACGACTTGTCGACATGCTTGTGACCGATCCACTACCACGGATCTGTTAGTGAGGAGGAATTATGTGTCTAGGAATACCCTGTGAGGTTGTCGCCCTTCTAGAGGGGGATCTTGCCACTGTCTCTGTCAGTGGGGTTGAGCGTGAGGTCTCTATTGGCCTACTCGTCGATGAGGGAATCAAGGTGGGGGACTGGGTACTCGTTCATGTTGGTTTCGCCTTATCGAAGATAGACGCCGAAGAAGCCGATCAGACTTTGGATCAGATTAAGAAACTCGGGCAGGTCTGGGATGACGAGTTGGATGCCTTCAAACAGACGGAGATTCGATGAAGTACGTTGATGAGTTTCGTGATCCTGCAGCCGCTAAGGATCTGATTGCTTCCATCCACAAGATGGCAGAACAGCTTGGGTGTAGCTGGAAGATCATGGAGGTCTGTGGGGGACATACCCATACGATCTATCGCCATGGTTTGGAGCATCTTCTTCCTGAAGCTGTGGAGTTCGTGCATGGGCCGGGTTGCCCGGTATGCGTGATTCCCTCAGGTCGTGTGGATGATGCTGTGTGGCTCTCAGGCCAGCCGGGTGTGATCTTCACCACCTTCGGTGACATGATGCGCGTACCAGGCAGGGCTGGAAGCCTCCTCCAAGCTCAGGCTCAGGGATCAGATGTACGCTTCATCTACTCCCCTTTGGATGCTGTGAAGGTTGCTCGGGATAATCCTGATCGGAAGGTCGTCTTCTTTGCTGTGGGCTTTGAAACCACAGCTCCTTCGACAGCTGCTGCTTTGGCCTATGCCAAGAAGATCGGCATCACCAATTTCTATGTTTTCTGCAATCATGTTCTGATTAATCCGCCGGTACGGGCCATCCTTGAAACCAAGAATGTCACCCTGGACGGACTCATTGGACCAGGCCATGTCGCAACAGTGGTTGGTTCGGATCACTTCCAATTCGTGGCTACAGAGTTCCGTATCCCTATCGTTGTCACAGGGTTTGAACCCCTCGATATTCTGCAGGCTGTTGCCATGATGCTCAAGCAGTTTGCTGAAGGTCGATGTGAGGTCGAGAACCAGTACTCACGGGTGGTACGTCCACTGGGGAACCCCGAAGCAAAGCGTGTACTCGAAGAAGTCTTCACCCCCAAGGACTCTTTTGAGTGGCGGGGACTAGGATCCATCCCCGTGTCCGGTTATCGTCTGTCAGATGAGTATGAATCCTTTGACGCAGAGAAGCACTTCGATCTGCCCGGGGCTGTGGTTGCTGATCATCCCGCCTGCCAGTGTGGGTTGGTACTCACCGGTCAGATCAAGCCATGGGAATGCAAGGTCTTTGCGAAAGGGTGTACCCCTGACAATCCCATTGGTACCTGTATGGTTTCCCCAGAGGGTGCCTGTGCGGCATACTACTCCTTCGGTCGTATACCGCAGATCCTTGCAGATGAGGGCAAACCTGAATAGAGGGTACAGACTATGTGTAGTCCTCGGGGGTGATGGAGATCACATAGAGTTCCACATCATCGCTGCCACGAACAGCATATTCAAAGGTCACTGAATAATCCTTGAAAATGGCCAAACCTGCGTTGGATCGAATTTGTTCCAGAACCTGGGGCTTCATCGCTTCTTCCATGGCCGTGATCATTGACTCATCAAAATCAGTGGAGGCATAGGAGGTCAGGGTATAGTTCATCCTCATCGTGCGATTCTCAAGTAGTTCAGCAGAGTCGAGACGGGTTTGATCATCCACCATCATCGGAGTGGTCTCATTGAACTGATCCACGACGGTCTGCAGGGTCTTGTCAGGATCAGCCCCACAACCACCAAGCAGAGCTCCCACAAGAATAACTGTGATCAACGCACTAATGCGAATAGCGGTCTTCATGATAGTCCCTTCATTTCTTGTATGAAACGTCCAGGGACCTTTCAACACTCCCGCAGACTGTCACAGCGTATCTATGGATTACTAATGATCCATGCTGGTCCACTGGATGGATCATTATTGTTGGGCCGAACGCGGAATCTTAGTGAACTCACGGTTTGCGTGCGTATCCTGAGCCCAGTTGCATGAGTTCTTTATCAGCCTCAGTGACAGCCTCAAGGATGAGGCCATGAGGGAGTGGGCGACCATCATCAGTGACGTTGACATAGGTGAAGAAGCCATCGACCACGAATGCACCATTGATGACGTTTTCCACCCTTACATAGGCCACGAGGCTGGATTTTCCCACATAACACACAGTGGTGGTGTACTCCACCTGATCTCCACGCTGTACAGGAGTACGGAAGTAGAGGTCATTAATGTGAACACAGACGATATGGTTTCGATGGGTGGCATCGCACGCGGCGATAAGTCCGGCTTCCACCATCCATTCCACGCATCGACCGGCGTACAGGGTGCCATGGTGGTTCAGATCCTGTCCCATAACCATATGGCGCAATGTGATTGGTCTCATTTTCATAATGGCACACTACCTCAGAATTCATCACGAAAGATGAAAATCTTTCGTGGCTGGCAATGATGAGGCATCATTCCTAAGGATGATTCATGTTCACTCTCACGAATGAGGGCATGGAAAGAAGCGAGATGATAAACTAAAGTGCTACCTATACCAACGAAGAGGATTGGATTGGCATGAAAAAGCGAGAAAAGACCGCGCGGGAGGCAAAGAATCCTTCAACCAAGCGACGGGTTTTGATTGGTCTGGGAGCAGGAGTTGTGGTCCTCGCTCTAGTCGCAGGTGGTGCTGTTTGGTTTGGGAATCGTCACCAGAATCAAAATGTTGAAGATAGGACTCGTACTGCCACAGTCGAGAAGACCTCTTTGGTGTCTGCTTTCGTTATCTCAGGAACCCTGGGTTATGGTGATGTCCATACCCTTGGTGGTGGTGGAGGGGTCGTCACAAAGATCCCTCAAGCAGGGGATACCATCAAAGCTGGCGAGATCATCATGGAAGTTGAGGGTGTACCAGTATTCCTTCTTAGTGGTGAACTCCCGCTATGGCGAGATATTGCTCCTGGTGTCTCTGGTCCTGATGTTGCCTCGGTTCGAGCAGCCCTTGCAAGCCTTGGGCTGGATGCTGGACAGCCAGGAAACCAAACCTATGATGACGCACTCTCAGCAGCTATCGCCGTGATGTATTCAAGAGCGGGGCATAGCGTTGTACCCCCAAGTTCGACCCTGGATACCGAGAGGACTGAAGCTCAAAGTGCGCTCAACAAGGCCAAGGAGGATCTGACTGCCGCCCAGACTGATCTGACTAATGCAAGGAATCGCAGACCAAGTCAGTCAGCAATTGTTTCCGCCGACAACGATGTCAACGAGGCACGTAGAACCTATGAGGAAGCCCTCAGGGGAAACTGTGCGTCTGTATGCACTCAAGCAGATATTGTACGCGCGCAAGAAGCATTGAATCTGGCTCAAGCCACACGTAACGAACTTGATCAACCGCCGAACACTGCCTCTGAGCAGGCGGGAGTGACCACAGCACAGAGGGCCGTCACCGAGGCCCAAACGGTCGTGAATCGACTCTCAATGAATACCATTGGCCCCAAGTCAGCGATCATCGTGAGTGAACCTGAGATACGGATTCACAATGTCACGGCCAAGGTTGGGCTTACAGCAGGTGACTCAGTACTCACGTGGACTAGACCTGTTCTGTACGGGCATGTGGACCTGACCGAAGCCCAGCGCAGGCTGATTTCGGATGAAACCAAGGCCATCATGAAACTTCCTGATGGTACGGAAATTGAAGGGGAGGTTGGTGGGATCACAGAATCGCGACTTGATCCACAGACCAACCAAACTATCCCTGCCAAGGCTCGAATAAGCATTGCAGATCCTACGGAAGGTGACGCTCTTGAGGTGAGTGCCATCACGGTCTCCTTCATCCAAGATGAGGTCGAGGAGTCACTGGTTGTGCCCGTAACGGCTCTCATGGCTTTGGCAGAGGGTGGGTACTGCGTGGAGCTAGTGGACGGTACCCTGATTAGGGTTGAGATTGGTTTGGTGGCCGATACGCGGGTACAGGTCTTCTCTGATCAACTCAATGCTGGCGATGAAGTCATCGTTCCCTGATGTGGTGATGATATGAGTACCCAAACCCAGCTAGAGCCGATGGCCTCAACAGTTCCCTTGGTAAGCCTGAAACAGATCACTAAGACATATCCGGGTAATCCTCCCCTGACAGTGCTCAATAATGTCACCCTAGATATTGAGGTTGGCGAAGATGTGGCTGTTGTGGGTCCCTCAGGGTCCGGCAAGACCACCATGTTGTCAATCATGGGAATCCTGGATCAACCAAGCTCGGGAGAGGTGTTCATTGACGGGTTGGATCCAACAGATTTTCCTGAGGCAGCCAAAGCTCGCCTTCGTGCAGAATCGATAGGGTTTGTCTTCCAACAGTTCTTTCTGCTGCCAACACTATCGGCTTGGGAGAACGTTGCCGAAGGGATGTTGTACCAAGGGATCAAAAGAGCGACGAGGCGAGAACGTGCTTTTGAGGCCCTGGAGAAGGTGGGGTTGGCTCCTCGTGCTAGCCACCGACCTGGCCAACTGTCCGGTGGTGAACAGCAAAGGGTTGCGATTGCTCGCGCTATTGCAGGTGGGCCACGTCTTCTCTTTGCAGATGAACCCACGGGGGCACTTGACCAATCCAGTGGGCAGCTCATTGTTGACCAACTACAGTCCATTGCTTCCGACGGTACAACCGTGGTCGTGATCACCCATGACCAAGGTCTCGCTTCTCGGTTTTCGAGGCAGATCAGCCTCCTGGATGGAAATGTAGTCGCAGATACCAAATCTGGTGAAATGCCGTCCGTTAAGGGGTTGAAAACATCCAAGAAGAAGCCCCGAGAAGTAGTCGAGGTACGAGATCCAGATTTCCTTGAACCACCCCCGATTGTGGTTGACCAGAGCGAAATGGAACCCACCCTTGACGCCAAGGATCGGGTACGTCAGCGCATCGCTCGTGTGCGTACCCAAAAGAAATCAAGCTCGGAATCCATGAAAGAGCCCATCAAGGAGGTGAAACTGTGACAACTCTTGATGATCTTATGGATCAGTCCACGTCATCCGTGGAAGAAACTTCGCTTACTGATACGGAGTCCGAATCTTGTGATCCCCAGATGGCAAGCGATGAAGGTTCCGAAGTGTCCGTTGAGACTTCTAAGCGTATTCGACTGAGTCTTCGAGATACCCTTGCCACAGCTAGCTTGGGTCCGCGTGGACGTCCACTGAGGGCTGTGCTTTCAGCAATTGGGATCGCCATCGGCATCGCGTCTCTGGTTGCTGTTATCGGGGTACCAGCATCTGCTCAAGCCCAAGCCCGTAAGGATTTCGAGGCATGGGGTGCCAATCTGGTTTTCGTGACTCCTGCTACTGATCGCCAGACCAACGAGCAAACCCCACTACCTGAGACTGCTCCTGCCATGATTGAGAGGGTGTGGCCTGTGAAAGCAGTCCTCACTATTCGTCATTTGCCTGATATCTCTGTTTATCGTACTGATCAGATTCCCGAAACCCAGTCAAAGGGTATTTTGGCCCTCATTGCTGAGGGTGATCCAGTCAATACTCTTGGTGCGACCATATCTGATGGGCGCTGGTTTGATCAGGCAACCTCCACTTTGCCTACGGTTGTACTTGGTGAGTATGCAGCAACCATGCTGGGTGCTGAGGTGGGGCACAGGATTTGGATAGGGCAATCCTGGTGGGCTGTCATAGGAATCCTGTCGGATCTGCCAGATTTTGCTGGTCAGCTTCAATCTGCTGCTATCTTGGCGCCCCTGTTTGCTGAGGAGCGTTGGCCTGATCTTGCCATAGGCGAGATTATGGTGAGCGCGCATCAGGGCAAACTGGAAGATGTGAAATCTGTCATGGCAGTCACTGCTAATCCAGCGAATCCCAAGGGTGTCGAGGTGAATACACCCACCCAATACGGTTGGATCCAGGATTATTTCTTCCAGATCTTTACCATCCTTGCTCTTGGCTTAGGCGGGATTGCTCTACTCGTAGGCGGTATCGGCATCGCCAATACCATGGTGGTTGCGGTCATGGAACGCCGCGGAGAGATAGGTTTACGTCGAGCCTTGGGGGCACGTACCGGCCAAATCGCACTCCAGTTCGTTCTTGAAGCAGGGTTCATTGGGTTGTTTGGTGGGATCCTGGGGCTGGCCTTTGGTGCCTACGTTGTCTTCTGTATTACAGCAATGATTCCCATCACCTTCGCCATCCCCTGGTGGATCTTGGTTGCTGGCCCGCTGATGTCTGTTGTTGTGGGAATCCTGGCCGGTTTGTACCCTTCACTCAAGGCAGCGCGTCAACCTCCGACAGTCACACTTCGAGCGGTGTAACAAAAGCGATAAGGAGCATCCATGAACCTCAATAGTCTTCTTCGATCCATCGCTGGTGTGCTGTGTGCTGTGGGGCTGGTATGTAGTCTTGGTGGATGTACCACGGATAGATATGCCCTGCCCACCTTGGGAGGAAAACCCAAGGAACAGGGATCTGAGTTGGTCGAGGCCGCGAAACTTTACTATGACTGTATGACCGAAGCTGGAATTGAAGTGCAACTTAGTCAGAACAGTGAGGGGAAACTCACGATGGCCTTCTTCGCAATCGAAGACGGGTTCATACTTCAGTCTAATGAAGGCTCAGGCAGCGCCTCCTTTTCTGGAGAGATGACCCCTGAGCAAGACAAGATGATGAATGATTTCTTTGAGAACACGGGAGATGGGCCGCGATTAAGCATTAATGGGGTCGATCACTCTGAAATATATGCTCACTGCTTGGAGATATCCGGGTATGACGAGAATGCTGCCTATGGAAACGACTCGTACATGATGGATCCCGCTGAAGCGGAGCGAATGGTTCGAGCCAATAATGAGTGGGCAGCCTGTGCTCGTGAGAATGGTTTCCCAGGTGTCAATGATTCGGCGATGCCCTCGAAGATGGATGGAAGTGAGTGGCCTGCAATCCTTCTTCCTGGAACAATCACACCGGATCAGTTGCGAGCCTTGTTGGAGGTCTGTACCAATTTTGATCCCGAACTGGAAGAGGCAAGAAATAAGTATTGGGAAGAGAACCCGATGGCTTCCAGTCTTCCTGATGACATGTTGCCTGATCCATCTATCCAGTTTGATTTCGGGGAGGGGTTTGCCGAAGGCCCCGATGCGCAGGCTGAGGAAGAACAGATGCGGCAGATGTACGACATCCTCTACGAAAAGATGTATGAGTACTGGGAAGAAAAAGAGCGTTAACCGGTAATTCCACCCAGGGTACTTGCTCTGCATGACAATTCTCATGTCCTCAACAAATGGTGTTTATTCTCGACAAGAAAACTATGTTTTACCTAGTCACACACAACTGTGAGCGCTCACTTGAAATATATCTTTTCCTTGGGTAGAAGATAGTTTCCCTTCACCCTTGGTTTGTAAAACTCACATCCCCACCAGACCATGATTCTTCGTCAAAAGATACGTGGCAGTTTCAGTGGTAAGAACCTTGCGTCAAGATTGGTGTGAGTTTTTCCACCCTTCCCGAAGGTGCTCCCATTAATACTGGCTTACCTGGCATGAATAATGTGACAGACGACAAGCTGGGCCAGGTCTGTACAATTCCCCAACGTGGGGTGAGCATTTCTTACACATGTCTTGGTTCGGGTATTCCTGAGATTTAAGTGAGTTGGGTAGTCTACAACCATTAGCCCCCATAGTGTCCGCATTTCGGAACGCTGGTCTAGATAGTTTTCCTCAAGCAGTCGAAGGAAGAACCGATAGGATGGATCACAGAATCTGACCGAGAAGAGGGTAGTCAATGAAAATCGCAATTCAGTACGCAGGACTCACTATTGATGATGCTGGCCATGTTGCTGGTCATGATGCGGGAGATACTCTCGTACGGCGTTTGATTCGAATCTTCCCAGGGGCAATTCTCATTGGGACCAAGCGCCATAAATACAAAGAGTTTGAACTCATGCCTCTTGAGATGGTTGATGGTGAGAATACTGTCGTCATCAATATGAATGTGATTGATTCTGTACCAACCTGGCGTGTACTCAAGGAAACCTGCGAGTCGCCCAAACTAGTGAACTTCGTATGGTGGAGTCCTCAGCGGTACGCCTCTAAGATTGAGGCCGCTGAGTTGTCGCTCTCTTGTGCGCTCTTCCCAACGATTGCGAACTCGGATCGTACAGCTTCCGCCTTGCGCGTGGAACTCCAGCGCTGGACTGCTCAACATCTCGGCGAGAAGGCCAAAATGAGTTCTGCCAACCTGGGTATTCAACTGGAGCATGCCCAGGAGCGCCAGGACACTGAGGTACCCGTCGTCCTCTATCCAGCGATTTATATGTCTTCGCGCAAGAACCCCAAACTCTTCTTCGAGATCATGTCTAGGGTCGTCAAACAGACCCCAGTCAAAGTGGAGGTACGCCTCGTCGAATCCCATCTCACCTCGAACCAGGCTATGGAGTTTGGTCGCCAGCGCTGGGCCACAGTGTCGCCTCTGCTGCCTTTCCGTCACGATTATTGGGCTGCCTTGGCTCGTACTACAGCCTTCCTGGCCA
The DNA here is from genome assembly GCA_031256725.1 of Propionibacteriaceae bacterium. GTDB lineage: Bacteria > Actinomycetota > Actinomycetes > Propionibacteriales > Propionibacteriaceae > WQYJ01. The sequence goes on along the minus strand of JAIRQE010000027.1, from coordinate 4,953 downwards.
CCTCCGATGAGGAATCCTATGGTTTGCAGTACGTTGAGGCCATGGTAGCGGGCGCTATAGGTGTCATGCCTGATAAGGATTGGGCTCACGCCATCCTTCCTGAGGGGTACCCCTTCCTCTACACAACTCCCGCCGAAGCCGAGAAGATGGTACTTAGGGCTGTTACCGACCCTGATGCCTGCCGAGCTGAACTGGATGCCATCGTTGATGGTACCTTCACCGAATGGCTCCGCGAACACCATGATCAGGATCAGTTCGAGTCCACCATGGTCACATGCATAGAAGAGTGGTTCGGCCCTGTGGAAGGTGCCACACAGTAATACTTATGTGGGCCAACGCCATTGTCGATTTTGAGGGAGAATGACGATGATTTCGTCCGAGGAATACCCCATCAATGCTAGGAGGTTCATTGCATCCCTGCATGAGGAGAAAGAAATACGACTCAAAGGTGGGTTTTATCATCTGAACCAAATCATCTGAGCCAAATTCTTATGGTGTTCCACACTAATCGAATCGAAGTACCCTCACCGAGGAGCAAGCAAGATATATATAACTATATATATAACTCAGACTGTCCGGGGGATGCGCGCCTAGATGATGGTATTGAGGCTTCCAATCATTTTCGTATGCTCGACCTCGTGATTGGCTGTTCTCGCCAACCCTTGACTATCGACCTCATTAAGGAGTACCACCGTCTTTTGAAGACAGGAACTGCGGCAGCCTAGATGGAGTGGTTTGCTGTGGGCGACTGGAAGCGTCGGGCTAACACAGTTGGGGGAATTGACACGGTAGCACCTGAGGATGTTGATGAGCCAATGAACGCCCTTCTCGACGACTACCCAGAGGCGATGACTTTGGTCCACGTGCGTACTGATTTTTGTAAAAACACAATACGCAACTAGACCATACGGACCATACGACCGGAGTTCAGGTACGAATGGTCTAGTTGCGTGCATGTTCCCAAGAGTTGGGGTCTCATTCGGTGATCCCAGTACCTATGCGTGGGTACATCATGGTGAAGGTGGCGTCCAGAGCGAAAAATGTGATGAGAATCCCAATGATCCATAGGCGTACTCTGATCGGGATCTTGTTAATCCACGTATCGAACAGGGGAGCGGCGAAGTAGATCACGGCGAAGCAGCCCATTCCGAAGATAAGGAGTCCTTCTAGACAGATTCGACCTTGGATATTGAAGAAATAACCCGAGTAACTCCAGTACTTCAAACCACTGGTGGTGTAGATGATCGTGGCAGAGAGGTACTCAATAACCCCGCAGACACCCATGGCGGCGAAGAAGATGAGGAAGGGGCGATCTCGAAGTCGCTTGAGCAACATAAGTGCGGCGACCCCTCCGAGACCGTAGATGGGCAGCCAGGGTCCATACATAGTTCCTCGATTAACCAGATGGCCCTCGTACGCCACGGAAAGAAGGCTCTCCCAGACCCAACCGATGAAAGAGAAGCAGAAGAAGAGAAGAACCAGGTTCACTAGGGAATAGTCGCGGTGATAATCCATCCTGGAGATTCGGTTGGGGAGCCCAGTGTGAGTCAGGGGATAGATGTTGATGAGCGGAGTCTGACCCTCGATGGGGTCTTGGCCTGCGGGAGGTTTGGTGAGCAGGATGTCGTTGCATAATTCGATTCTCTCGGTGCCGAGTTCCTTGCCTTCATTGCGTACACGGAGGTACAACTCGGCTATGGCCAGACTTCGATAAGGAGTCGCATAGAAGTACATCGTCAAACCGAAGGTGACTAGGCCTAGCGCGTACCAGTGAAGGAAACTGAGGTCGAGCAGGAAGGCATGGAGCCGCTTGCCTTTCATCATGGTTTGGGAGAGTCGAAGGGCCTCAATGGGACTGGCATCAGGGTTTTCGGCCAGGATGAAGTCATACATCAGATAGGAGTAGTACTTTTGGGGTAGCATCACGATGGTGGGTCCCCACAATCCCAACCTGAGATACTTGTACACCCTGGCACGAGCCATGAACCATGTTCGACGCTTTCTGAAGATGTACAGCAGACGTACCACTTCGGTATCGGGATAGGTGCGGGTTTCGAGGTAGAAACGCAGGGTGGAGATACGCAGTGGTACCCTCACAAAGAAGGTGACGACAAGGGAAATGATCACTGCGGTGGTGGCAATGATCGACAAACTGACTTCACCACCGAAGAGGGCGTGGCTGAGTGCATAGACGACGGCTTTTTCGATACCACCGGAATTCTCAATGGTGTTGTACACGTTGGAGATCACTCCGGCTGTGGATTCGGGTCCGATACAGGTCCATTGTTGGACTCTCTTCAACCACACATCGGCGCTTGTCAGAAGGTTTTCTGCATTGGTCCATCCCAGGAAACGGGAACCCTCAAGAAGGAAATCATAACTGGTGGTGATGATGGAACTCGCGGTAAAGATGGGCCAAATGATCACCCCACCAAGAACGCTGACCACCACACAGGCCACAAGGTTCGCTCGCAGGGAGGCTCGCGCAATGTTCTTCAGATCACGCCAGTGGAGCCAGTCTTGGTTCTGTTCTTTTTCAGAAGTCATCTCACCAACAAAGATATCATAGATATCTGAGGTTGTGTAAAAGCTCGGTCGTTTCCAATCCTTTCCTGATCGTTTTCCTGGCATTAACCTTTGTGGGCGTTTTCGTCAATCTTTCGTCTCTAACGTGAGTGGTAACACACGAATCTTAAGGAGACAATGTGAAGAAGACGACCCTGGTGGCCACCGCGGCTGCCATCGCGATTTCTTTGGGAGCTTGTGCAGCCAACGAGGCTGATGTTCCTGAAACCAACAACAATGAAACTGTAAGCACACTTACGGGTACCATCAATGCTGGTGGAGCTTCATCAATGACCGCAGCTCAGGAGGCATGGAGGGCTGGTTTCCAGAACACCAATACTCAGGTGACTGTGAACTATGATCCGACGGGTTCAGGCACAGGACGCCAGAACTTTGCCGACGGTGGCTATGCTTTCGCTGGTACAGATGCTGCCTTCAGCGTTGATGAGGCGGCTGGAACTTTCGCAGCATGTGCAGCGGATTCGACTCTCGTACAGATCCCTGTATATATTTCCCCAATCGCCATTGGATTCACCCTCGAAGGAATCACATCATTGAACCTTGATGCTGAAACCATCGCGAAGATCTTCACTGGCGCGATTACCACATGGAACGACGAAGCCATTGTCTCCCAGAATCCTGGGGCTGCACTGCCACAGGTCGCCATCACACCAGTACATCGCTCCGACAAGTCTGGTACCACTGAGAACTTCACTGACTACCTGAACAAGGCTGCTCCTGCAGTTTGGACATGGGCAGCAGAGCAGACCTGGCCGGAAGGCCTCCACGGTGAAGCAGCTGAGAAGACCCAGGGTGTACGTGAGACCGTGGCAGCTACTCAGGGTGCCATTGGTTACCTTGATGCTTCTCAGGCTTCCAGCTTGGGTACAGTCGCAGTCAAGGTTGGCGAAAATTACCAGGCATACTCCGCCGCAGCTGCTGCAGCAGCAGTTGGTAAGTCTCCAATGGAAGAGGGTCGCGCTGACTCAGACGTCGTGGTGGCTCTGGACCGTACGCTGACAGACGCTGGTACGTACCCAGTGGTTCTCATCAGCTACATCGCAGCCTGTGGTACCTATGCTGATGCCGCTCAAGGTGAGCTCGTGAAAGAGTTCCTCACCTATGTGGTCTCTGCTGAAGGACAGCAGGCAGCCGCCGACAATGCTGGATCTGCACCCATCACTGGGGACGCCACTTTGGCTGCCAAGGTAGACGCGGCAGTGAGTCAGATTAGCTGAAACCCATGACGGATCTCGCACTACTTGCGCCACTTCCTCGTCGAGAGCGCGCAGCGAACCACTCGACCAAGGCCATCGTGACCGGAGCTAGCCTCCTGGTCGCGCTGGCCTTGGCTGGCGTGGCCATCTTTTTGGGAATCCAAGGGTGGCCAGCTCTATGGGCCTCAGCCTCAGAACTGCCGCTACAGGCCTCAAACCTGTGGGCCTTGGCCGGCCCTTTAGCTTTCGGGTCCTTATGGGCCTCCATCCTCGGATTGGCGATGGCTGCCCCTGTAGCCATCGGTGTGGCCTTGTTCATCACCTGGTACGCACCGAAGAGGATTTCCACACTCCTAGGCGCCATCATTGATGTTCTCGCGGCTGTGCCCTCTGTGGTCTATGGCCTGTGGGGTTTGATGGTTTTGGCGCCCATTATGGCTCAAGCCTATGGATGGTTGGGCAAGAATCTGGGATGGTTCCCCTTGTTTGCGGGGCAGCCCTCAGCTACTGGTCGTACGATCTTCACCGCCGCTGTGGTCCTATCAATCATGGTGATGCCCATCATGGCGGCCATCTGTCGCGAGGTCTTCCAGCAAACGCCATCCTCTTCAACAGAGGCAGCACTTGCCTTGGGTGCCACCAAATGGGAGATGATCCAGATGTCGGTCTTCCCCTTCGCTCGCTCCGGAATCATTTCGGGTGCGATGTTGGGCCTTGGCCGAGCCTTGGGTGAGACGATGGCCACGGCCATGGTGATTTCCCCAACAGCCTTCTTTGTGGGCTTGTCTCTGATTACTTCTCAGAACCCGAACACAGTAGCTGCCTTCATTGCACAGAACTTCCCCGAGGCACATGGTATTGAGGTTAGTGCCCTGATTGCGCTCGGTCTTGTACTATTTGCCATTACGTTTGTTGTGAATGCTCTAGCCCGCAGGATCGCCAAAGGATATGGGGCTAAGAAATGAGCACAGCAACAACAATGGGCGGGATTAGTGCCCGTCGCAAGGTCACGAACAACATTGCCACCGCTTTTGTTGTGGGTTTCTTTGTTCTGGCATTGATTCCCCTGGGATCCCTGTTGTGGACAGTCATCTCACGCGGACTTGCTCGCTTGGATATGACCTTCTTCACCTATTCGATGCGCGGAGTCGTTGGTGATGGTGGGGGAGCC
>JAIRQE010000024.1 GCA_031256725.1 Propionibacteriaceae bacterium | reverse complement strand
ACTTGGATACACAGTCACCCTCCAACAAACAGACTGACACAACACTCGATCACAACCACAATGGTGCATCCCACCAGACACACAACCCTGCCCAAACACCAGTTATTTTCGGACTAGAGTGTTGTTTGTGTGCGCGAAGAGTGGGGTACATCTGTCCCAAACACACTCACATAGTTGTTTCCTTGGGAAATAATTCCTCCGTTCGGGAATATGGTTTGGGACAGATGTACCCCACCCTCCGCTTGTTTGATCATGAATAACAAGGGTGCTGGGCGGATGTATCCCGATCTTGCCCTTCGCTTGTGTGAATGCGTCACTAGTGCTTGCTTGGGGGTACGTTGTACCCTCACCTCTGGGCTTGTTTGAACGGATAGAAACGGCTCGTGGAGGTCAGTTTCGGCGGATTCCTACACCGAAGGCTATGGCGGTTACGAAGACTATTCCTGCCCAACTCACTATCATTCCGAGGAACTCGAAGTAGCTGGCTGAGATGGCAGTGAGGGGCACGGCAGCACCAAGGATGATGGCTAGGATGGCGATGCGATGACCGGGTCTCATTGTGCTGTTGTCTGGGGTGACACTGAAGCCTGGGGTTGGTTTAGCGGGGGTGTACTGTGGGCTTCCTGTATAGGGCATCATCTGGCTGGGTGGCATCTGCTGGGGAGTCGTGGAGGGGAAGTACCCTGGGGTTGTGTCAGTGAGGGGCCACGCGGCTTCCGGATCGTGAGTCATAGGATCAGTCTAGTCCGACTTGGTTGCCAGGGTGAGTGGATTTGTACGAGAGTAGGGGGAATCCGGGGTAGCCCCTAGTGGGATTGTTCATAGGTGATCCCCCTCAAGAATTAGAAGATCCCCCGGCGGTGAGGGCCGGGGGATTCCATGTCTGCGCGTGTCAGGGGACATATCTCATGACACTTCTCAGAGGTACATGATCGTGTATTTGGAGTGGCTCATCGAAGCGATTTAGGTGCCATGAGATACGGCCTCTGACAATGACACTGACATGTGGTGTCTGCGAACCTACCTGCGAAGATAGGACAGGATTCTTAGAAGGTTCACATAGAGCCACACTAGGGTGACTGTGAGGCCATAGGCAGCCCTCCACGACTCAGAAGCGGGAGCACCATTGTGGATACCCTGCTCAATGTATTGGAAGTCGTCGACAAGTGAGAGGACAGCGAGTACTGTTCCAACACCTGCGGCAACCCACGCCCAGATCGTGACCTCACCGTGGGGTCCCGGGAAGAGACCGCCATTGGCGAGAACACCAGTGAACGAAAGAATCAAGTTGACGAGGGCCACACCAACGAAGGCAAACATCGACATCGACACAATCTTGCGCATTCTGGAGGAGAGCCTGAAGTTCCCGAACTTGAATGCAGCCAGTGTGATGCCGGCGGCAACGAGGGTGGCGAGTACAGCCTGAAGAACGATGCCATCATAGACTGAGCCGAACATCCATGAGATAGCGCCGATGAACACACCTTCAAGAATGGCGAAGGGGATTGCGATCCCGGGGCCGATCTTGCGACGTGCTGCAGCAATGAAAGGGAAGATGATGGTGGCGAGACCTGCGATGAGTCCTGCACCCATCAGGAGACCAGGGTTGATCCCCAGAGCCGTAGCGATGGATACAGTGCCAACAGCCACGACAATCATCAGGCCCAAGGTGATGCCAGTCTTGGTGAGAACATCATCAAGGGTCATCTTGGGTTCTGGAGGAGTGGGCATCTGCCAGGACTGGTTATACCCAGGCTGCTGGCCTTGAGGAGCGTACTGCTCAGTGCCAGGATACTGACCTGGGTACTGCGCCTGGGGTTGATTAGGATCATAGGATTGGTACTGCCCAGCGGGGCCATAGGTCTGGTGCTGAACGAAATTGGGGGAGAAAGCCTCTGATTTCGCAAGAACTGGATTAGTCACACGGACTCCTTCAATGTATGTCTTAATTCTATTTTAGCGTGTTTCTGCCATATGAAATTAAGATAGTGCCCCTATGTGTCCCCCAATAATCGTGCAATGTGGAGGTCACCTTAGTTTTGTGGGAAGGGTGACATATCTATTCTGGGCACTCACAGATCTGATCCCATTTGGAAGCAGATCCTCTGCTCGGGAGACGTCCCAGAACAGATATCTCCCACCCTCCCTCATGAAAATGTTACGAATGGAGCTCACTTTGTTTTGAGGGTTCCATCTAGATGCATCACAACCTTGGTGCCACCCTTGCTGACATGTATCGACGGGTACCTCTCACCCATCTCACACTCAATTACCATAGTGATTCCAGAATCTACTGGAGACTTGAGATGGATGGAGGCACTAGTTATGAGCCGATCAAGTACTGAATTGGTGAGCATAGAAGAATGGAAGGACTCAGGTTGATTGGATTCAGACTTCACATGTTCACGGGTGGGGAACCTTTCGTTGCTGAGGATCCTCCATACCTGATCTTCGCCAGCGGGGATGTCTGCGTAAAGGGTCCCATCCACCTCGACTCCAACACGTACCACCTCCTGGTCGATTTCCAGGAACTCAGCTAGGGATGTACCCAAATCCTTGGCAACTATGGGACGTACCAACTCACCGTCAGCATCGAAGAACACAGGCAGGGTTTCGGGATTGGTGGTGACCGCCATGTAGAGATCTCCCGAGGAATAGTCAAGGATCTGGAGGCGCTGTCCGCGACTGGAGCCCGACCAGGTTGCAGCCTGAGCGAAGAGGGAATCGATGGTTTCAAGGTTGAACCCTCGTGGGTCGAAGATGGCTTGGCCGACATACTCAATGTCAGAGTCGATGGTGGAAATCTGGCCGTTACGATAAGCGAAACTGGTGACATCACGACCACGGACAACCGAGATCTGTACCTCAGTTGTGCTGATCTCGACATGGATGACCCGGGTGGTACCAGCTTCAACCATGAGGGTTTCAACCATGGCAGATGCGAGCCCAGGTTGGGTGAAATCGGGCCCATACTCAGCGGATGGAGGATGGCTACACCCGGCCACCCCAAGGAAGCACAGCATTACCAGAGGAAGAGGATTGATATGCACACGTCCACTCTAGATGAATCCATGTAAATCATCGAAAATCCCGTCTTTCAAGGAAATTTGCCGCAATGTTGGCGAATACTTGGCTTCTGTCTAGGTTTTTCTCTTTTCATATAGGCCGGGTCGGAGTATGGTCTTGTTGTAACGAGCGACGATGCTCGTCAGCCAGGGTGACCCTGGCAGATCAGAAAGGCTTTATTATGACGGAGCAGGTTTCCGATTCACAAGCGTCAGTCACCACCGTGGTCTCACGTGTGGTGGACTTTCCGGTCAAAACTGTGTGGGCGGTCCTTCTGACTGAAGACGGCCAAACAGCGCTGCTTGGGGAGGGTGCAAGCCTTGGTGACAAGGGTGACACTTGGAGAGCCACAGATGGCACCTGGGGAGTAACACGCTCCTTCCATCCCCTCGAAGAGATTCGATTCTCATGGCATAAAGATGACGATTCCCCGAAGACATGGGTTGACGTAACCCTTGAGGAACTCAGTCCTACGAGTACAAAGATCACAATCTGTCATGATCACTCAACTGCCGATTTTGATGTGGCCAAGCTGACTGCTCAATGGAAGGAAGCCTTGGCGCGCATCGACCGCGAAACCCTCTAGGGACTCGCACACGTACCCTCTGCTCACGGCCGTTTGGCAGAGGTACAGGTGGGGGGGCGGGCGGCTGGGGGGACCTAGTCGCCCGTTAGGGGGCTGCGCTTTAGTCTTGTGGACCTATCGGTCGAATAGCTGCTTCATCCATCTGGGCTGCTCCGCCGCGACGGAACAAGGGTGTTCCGATGGCGACAGTACAAACGGCAACCATGGAGGCGGCAAACATCACAGTGCCCATGGCTCGCGCATTTTCCCCCAGCAAGCCCACAATAGGAGCGACCATTCCAGCGATACCGAACTGGAGGAACCCGATACAGGCAGCGGCCGTACCTGCTCGTTCACCGTGGCGACCCAAGGCCAAGGTTGACGCATTCGGTGGGCCGAAGTTGATGAAGAAACAGACCATGAACAGGGAAACCAGGATCAGTGGTAGTCCGCCTATTCCTGTCAGGCATACGACAAAGAGCCAGCCAGTGAGTACTGCCATGACGGGGATGGTGAACCGAAGCATCACCGCAGGATTGAACCGCTTCATGAAAGCTGCACCCACCTGAGCGCCTGCAACCAAACCGAATCCGTTAATAGCGAAGAGCACACCAAACTGGGTGGTCGACATCTGATAGGCCTGTTTGAAGACATAGGGGGAGCCGACAACATAACTCATCAGAACACAGGTGGATAGGGAGGGGAGTACCGCCAAAACCATGAAGTGGCGATCCCGCAGGAGAACAAGGTACCCCTTCCAGGTTGAGGTCACCGATGATACCCGACGTTCAGGAGGCAGAGTTTCTGGCAGTTTGATGAGTACAACCACCAAAAGGAAGGCGCCATAGAGTGCTAGGACAACGAAGACTCCACGCCAGGAAACCCAGTCACCAATGTACCCACCAATGGTTGGAGCAAACAGTGGGGCAACGCCAATGACGAGCAGGAGCCGAGCCATGAGTCGGGATGCATCCCTACCCACGAAACGATCACGGATCACAGCCATCGCAACCACAGCAGTGGCAGCATTGAAGAACCCTTGACAGGCTCGAAAGACGATCAACGGAAGCATCGCAGGGGCGAAGGCGCACAGCAAAGAAACCACGATGTGCATCGAAACCCCGATGAGAACGGGAAGACGTCGACCGAAGCGATCCGACATGGGGCCAATGAAAAGCTGACCGAAAGCATTACCAACCATCATGGCCGTGATCGTGAACTGGGCCGCAGCCGCAGTCGAACCTAGGTCCGTTTGTACATCAGGTAGGTTGGGAAGATAGATGTCGGTTGAAATCGCTCCCAGGGCGCACATGGATCCAAGCATGAGAACATACTTGTAATTGGGGCGATGAGCATGTGGAACTGTTGTCATAGAACTTGGTTCATTCTACACCCAGCCCGTATGGAGCCATGGCCCCTACCGGCTATGCTAGGGATAGCGTGTGTTTGTGGAGGGGGATCTGATGGACCCCATGACGAGGAGGAATGGCGTGTCTGAGCTTCATCCACGGCCTGAAGAATTGAGACGAGGGGTATCCTCGCTCCCCACGATTGATCCATACACAATTGTTCGTGCAGTGGAGGTCGTACTCAAGGGGCAAACCCCAGCCATCGAATTGGCGGTCATCGCCATGTTGGCGGAAGGCCATCTTCTCATTGAGGATATCCCTGGTGTGGGGAAGACGACTCTTGCTCGGGCGCTAGCTGCTGCCATCGATTCGGATGCTGCGCGGATCCAGTTCACACCCGATCTACTCCCATCAGACATCGTAGGTGCCTCAGTTTTCCGTCCCCAAGCGGGTGTCTTTGAGTTCACTCCTGGGCCGATTTTCGCCAATATTGTGATCGCCGATGAGATTAACAGGGCTTCACCAAAGACACAGTCCGCCTTGCTCGAATCCATGCAGGAATCTCATGTCACAGTTGATGGGCAAACCTATCGACTACCGAAGCCTTTCATGGTGGTGGCGACCCAGAATCCGTACGAGATGGAGGGCACCTATCCCCTTCCTGAGGCCCAGCGTGACCGCTTCATGGTTCGTATGTCCTTAGGATATCCAGGTGCTGAGGATGAGGTACGGATGCTCGATTCCCAGGAGTTAAGCGATCCCATGGATAAGATCACTTCGGTTGTCACAGCCGAGCAGGTGAGTCAGATGGTGTCAACAGTACGATCCCTTCATGCGGCTGAATCTGTGAAAAGGTACATTGTCGATCTTGCTCGGGCTACACGCTCAATGCCTGAGGCCAAACTTGGAGTATCTCCACGAGCAGGAATCCAGTTGCTGAGAGCAGCTAAGAGTGCTGCAGTACTCGCAGGTCGACAGTATGTCATTCCTGATGATGTGCAAAAGATGGTACCCCATGTCTGGGGCCACAAACTCTCCTATGGGCGTTTCACCTCCGAGGAAGGGGTACAAGCAGCCCTTGCCCAGATTGTTGCCCGGGTCGCGGTTCGCTAATGTCAGCCGGGATCCGCCCCCTGACCAGGACCATCGTTCTTGGTGTCGTAGGTCTGCTTTTGACCATCATGGGTTTCGGGTTCGCATCCATACCCACTGTTGGGGCTGGAGTGTTGATCCTCATCGCCATCCTTACCGATGGTCTTAGGTTTCTGCTCATCGAAGGGCGCAAACCTATGGATTCGCTGGTTCGAGTTGCTAGGCCAAACCCCGGTTCAGCTGGTGAGAAGATTTCTGTACACCTCATACCCCGTGTTGCTCTCACAACACGGAGCATTGATTCCACGGGTCTGGAGGAATGGGTACCAGATGAGTTGAGTTCTGCTGTGGACGTACTACCTCGGGGGATGAGACCTCAAGGAGCTGTTCTCGCCTATGAGCTTGTACCACCGCGCAGAGGTCAGTGGACTCTCGGGCCAGCATCCTTGACCCGTTTCAGTGCTCTGGGTCTGTGGTGGGCAAGGGTGGTGGATGCCACTACCTCCCAGGTGACCGCTTGGCCAAGGATCGTGGAGATTCGCAGCCTTGTGGTTGCTGAGGATCGCGAGGGGACAGTAGGTCGTCTCGGATATGTTCAACCCCATCAGGACAACACCACTGTACGGGCCTATAGCCCAGGCGATGATTTGCGCAGAGTACATTGGCGATCCTCGGCCCGCCGTGGAGAATTGATGACACGAGCAGAGGAACCTACTGAGGCAGATCGCGCTTGGGTGGGAGTGATGGTCTCGCAGAACTCTCCCTTTGCTCTTCGTGAACTTGCGATCTCCTTGGCTGGATCATGGGTGGTGGACATGGATAGGGCTGGGTTTGACGTGGATCTGGCCTGTGGATCTCAGATGGTTCGTTCCGATCTGGGTGAGCTGTTGACCCTTCTGGCGATTGTCAGTGATGAGGAGGTGGCAGGACCCATAACCAAAAATCCTATTGAGGGGGTCTCTCTCCTCATCATGGCCACAGATGGTCAGGATATGACTATCGTGAGTCCACCCCAGGGGCGAAGTCGACGTAATGGGGGTGCCCTTGCTGTACTCCTGTCAGATGATCAGAGGGTGGGAGCGGCTCTCGACAAAGCCGGGTGGAGCGTACTGTCCATGGCGGGGGTCTCATCCTTAGCGGAGGCGGGCGAGCGCCTATCTAACTTCGCAGGTTCCCAACTGAGGAGAGGTCGATGAATCGTGGGCTGATTGCACTGTTCAGCTGTGTATCCCTCATATTCACATGTATGGGGCTCACAAACCTCATGGTGGCGGGGTTATGGCAAGGGCATATGATTGCTCTTCCGATTCTGTTTACCGTTGTTGTATGGCTGGGTACCATACCTCGGTTTACCGAAAGGTTTCCACGAATCTCGGTTCTCGTCTCGGCTGTGTTGGGGATATTCGTCTGGGCTTGGTACCTGTGTTTCGTTGTCCGTGGTACACCATTGACCTTCCCCACACCTTCGACACTGACCGATGTTGCCTGGGCTGTGAGGGACTCCATCCTTGCTTTGAGTCAGTACATGCGTCCCGTGTCGAACCCGGAGGTCTTCATGCCATTGGCAGTCTTCGGATTGGGGCCAGTATGTTTGTTGGTGGTCTTCCTTTCTTTGGGGGCTGCGCGCCCAGTGTGGGCCGGATTGCCCATCTTGGGATGCTGGATACTGTTTATTGCTGGTAATCCCAGTCAGGGGTTGGGGTTGGCAATCGCGACAGGGGTGACCTTTCTTTTCTTGGTTGCTGTGGCTCAAAGGATGCAGACCACACCACGAGGATTGCGAGTCATGTCAGTACCCGTGGTGAGCGTGGGAGTCATCTGTGGGCTTGTGGCGACCGTAGTAGCACCATCTCTTCCTGGGTGGGGTGAAATGCCTGATCTGTTTGAAAGATTGAGAGGACAATACTCAGACTCCACTGGTGTGCAGTTGAACAGCCCCATTGATGTGTCGAATCAATTGCGCTCAGAGTCGGATGAGGTGATCCTCTTTGTTCGAGGGAAGATCAACGGGCCTTTGAGAGCGATCTCGTTGACCTCCTTCTCGGGTACAGTATGGACCCCAGATCCTGGAGCGAGGTCTGTCTACCATGATGACCAGATGGTCTGGGAGGGCGACGAAGGTCGTATGATCTCGGACAAGGATCCGTGGAGCCCCAATGGTGAGGTATATATGGAGATCCGTAATCCGATGGGGAGGTACCTTCCCACCACAGTCGGACCACGAGGGATTACGGGTACCTCTGGGTTCGGGATTGCTTACGAGTTGGGTACAGACTCCCTCCAGGCGACTCGGGATATCCAACGTGGGGATACCTATACCATCCAGTCAACGGTCTTGGACCGTAGCGGATTGACTGTGATTGATGTTGATAGGGGCATTGGCCCTAATGCATTGCCGTTGGTGAATACCCCCTACCAGGAGGAGATTCGTAACTTCACTGTTGAAATCATTGGATCGGCGAGTACCCAAGGGGAGATGTTGGCGGCCATCGAATCCTATCTTCGGGGACCGGAATTTGTGTACACCCTGTCCCCATCATGGACGACAACAGGTGACCCGGTCTGGGATTTTCTGCAGAATAAGCAGGGATACTGTATTCACTTCTCAACGGCAATGGCTGTCATGGCGATGTCGGTGGGGATACCTATGAGAGTGAGTATTGGGTTCCTTGTCAGTCCAAGTGATGTTGATGCTTGGGTCGAGGTCAGGAACACGAATGCCCACATGTGGCCAGAGGCCCTCTACCCTGAACTTGGGTGGGTACGCTATGAGCCGACACCCAGCATCACAGGAGCAGGACCAGGTGATCCAACCACATCCCCTCCTGAGCCCAGTGATGGTCCTACCACCCCTGATGGGGTTTCGACAATTGTTCCTAGCGATCTTCCATCGAACCAACCGAGTACTCCCAACAATGAGAATCCTGGAATTTCCTCTGGTGGTTTGGGGTGGATTCTTGGACTTGCAGTGGGTGTACTCATCGCTGCTGGTGTGGGGTTTGGAGTACGTACAGCCTATGTTCGCAGTTACACTCCTGAGCGCTCGTGGCGAGTCATTCGCCGCAAGGCAATCAAAGTTGGTCTCATTTCCGAAGGTACATCCGTGAGGTCTGCCTTGAAGAAGGTAGCCACGCGCTGTGATCCAGACCTCGCTCAAACCCTGGATGAGGTACGCGAATATCTGGAGACCACATGGTATTCCCCGAACTCTGAGACTCCAGCGCCCATATCTAGTACAACCACTGCCCGTCTCACCCGTGCAGTTGTACGACATCTTCGCCATACGTAGTGAGGAAGTAGCAGGGAGGTGATTTTACGATATCTTCGAAAAGCCCTTCGGAATCTCGAGCGTTTATCGGTCGACTCTTGCGGATTTAGCAGTTGAGTTTTGTACTGGGATGGGCGTACCAACCTTTTTGTGAGACACCTGCTAGAAACCAGTGACGACTTACAATGCCAGGACGCCCGCCCACCGTTAATCTGGCATTCCCCCGTCAGGTGGTGGAACGCAATGGCTGAGTTGAGATTGTCTTTCATCGGGAAATGGCTCGATTCCCGCAATCTTCAGCGTATTTTGTTGTGTATTTTATAAAAACTATCTCGATTTGCCCGAATAATGGACATCGTTGTTTTTCTTCAGAGGGAGGGGTGTAATCTTGGTGATATTGAGGGAGGTCTAGAAAACATCCCCTTTCAAAATACGACAAGCCCACGGATAGGCGCGACGTAAGGATAGGTAATCAAATGCGACGAATAAGTAAAAATGTATGGGTGGCTGGAGTTCTAGCTGTGGCCTTAGTACTTGTTGGTTGTGCGTTGGTTGAGGAGGGTCAGACTGATAATTCAAGTGGCCCTCCTCAAACCCTACCGTCCCATACATATGGGAAACTGGGTGAATTGCAGGATTGCTTGGAGGATGCTGGTTGGGAGATCATATATAGTGGTGGCACTATCGAGGGGCCTACCTTACCCAAAGAGCAAGTGCCACTTTATGAGTCCGACGAAGCAAGATGTGCTGAGCAGGTTGGTTTCAATGATCCATTAACTGCTGAAGACTATCATCGATTGTATCCACTTGAAGTGGCGAATCACCTGTGTTTATTGGAGCATGGTTACGACTCTGCGGAGCCTCCGAGTGAGCAGCAGTTTGTTGAGGATTGGTTAGCTCAGTCGCCTAGCCGAAAGCCATACCAGTCGGTTGAACTTGTCTTTCATGGCCCAGACTTTATAGCTGCTACTGATGCTTGTCCGCCACCATTATGGGGTTTTTAACCAAGTGAAAGCGCGAACTTTACCAATACAGTTGGTTGATGCCACGAGAGACGAGCGTGAGTTACCGCAGATGGGGCGGGTGAGACGTATTTCTGCCAGCATTGGAGCAGCACTCGGTGTAGGCATCGCATACTTGTTGCTCGTTTTAGGCGATCTGTGTCCTAGTGGACAGTTCACTTTGGCAGTTATTGTTCTTTCGCTTGCTGTCAGTCTGACCGCTGCTGGTGTACCAGCCATCATTGCTGCTCGTCGACACCCTATAGAAGAACTTCGGGTAGCTTAAAAAGAAAAGAGGCAATGAGGTGAGTGGTTTAGGGGTTATCAAAGGCAACGGTACGTACCCCATCACGCAACACCCGTTGGGTGAACGTCTGACGGCGTGAGCCAGGGTTGTGGCTCGATGCCTTTGTATCTACCTCGCTCGATATCTCGGATGAGGGCATTGATTCGTTATCTCGGGGAAAGGATGGGTTTCTCCCTCTGATTCCTATTTCTGCATACAGTCCATTATTTGATAAACCTAGTCTTTTCCACATCTACATCGGCGCGTCGCGGTGAAAGCCCAGGATTTTCGCGATTCGCGAAGATTTGGGGGGAGCGGAGGTGGACCCAAGGGGGCTGGATTGCGGTGAATCGGATAGGCTGGCTTGTGGAAAATCCTCCTCGTTTGGGGAGTGACAATGAACCGAAGTTGAAGGGATGTCATGTCTACCTGGAGTTGGAATGAGTTGGATGCACGAGCAGTCGACACTGCACGAGTTTTAGCGGCTGATGCAGTTGAGAAAGTCGGGAATGGACATCCGGGGACAGCGATCTCAGTGGCACCCATCGCGTACCTGTTGTACCAGAAAGTTATGAATACCGATCCGAGTGATCCCACCTGGTTGGGCCGGGATCGTTTCGTACTATCAATCGGGCATTCTTCGCTCACTCAGTACACTCAACTTTATCTTGGCGGGTATGGTGTCGAACTGGAGGATCTCAAACAATTTCGTACCTGGGGGGCTCTGACTCCTGGACACCCAGAGTATGGTCACACTCCTGGAGTGGAGTGTACGACAGGTCCCCTCGGAGCAGGTGTCGCCAATGCTGTCGGTTTTGCGATGGCTTCCCGAAAGGAAAGGGCGCTGTTCGATCCGAGCGCCAAGCCAGGGGAGTCGGTCTTTGACCATTTCGTCTATTGCATTTGTGGAGATGGGGACATGCAGGAGGGGATCGCCTCAGAGGCAGCATCCTTGGCAGGAACCCAGGACCTAGGCAACCTCATTCTCATCTATGACGACAATAGGATCTCCATTGAGGGTGACACTGTGATTGCCTTCACCGAGGATGTTGTCGCACGTCATGAAGCTTATGGATGGCATGTACAAACAGTGGACTTTACCAATGGGGGTACCACCTACGAAGAGAAGGTTGAAGAACTTTTTCAGGCCATTGAAGCCGCCAAGGCAATCACTGATCGCCCAAGTTTCATTAAGGTCACCACAGTCATCGGATGGCCATTGCCGAACAAGGCTGGATCCCATTCGATCCACGGAGCCAAGATTGGGGCCGAGGAGGTCGCTGCACTGAAGACCCACCTCGGTATGGATTCCGAGAAGAGTTTCGATGTAGCCGATGAGGTGATCACCCACGCTAGGGCCAATGCAGCTAAGAGGGCAGCTACTGCGCGTACCCTGTGGGACCCCAAGTTTGAGGCTTGGGCTAGCGCAAACCCGGAAGGAAAGGCACTCCTTGACCGAATCCTGGCTGGGAAGGTGCCTTCTGGGCTCAATGTTGCTTTGTCTCAGTTCCCTGCTGGGAAGAAGTCGACGCGCGCGGCTTCGGGAGAGGTGTTGAGCGCTTTAGCTGATGTGGTACCGGAACTCTGGGGTGGATCTTCAGATTTGGCTGGATCCAATAACACGACTATGAAGGGGAAGCCCTCCTTCCTGCCTGCACACCGTGGATCGCAAGACTGGACCCCTGATCCGAATGGACGTACCCTCCACTTCGGTATCCGCGAACATGCGATGGGTGGGATACTCAATGCAATGAACAGCGGGTTGACAAGGGCCTATGGTGGTACGTTCCTGGTCTTCTCTGACTATATGAGAACCCCCCCAAGGATTGCAGCCCTATCGGGGATTCCATCAATCTTCGTGTGGACCCATGACTCTATTGGTGTGGGGGAGGATGGCCCCACCCATCAGCCTGTGGAGCATATCGCCTCTTTGAGGCTCATCCCGAATCTCGATGTGATCCGTCCGGCTGATGCCAATGAGGTCGCCGAAGCATGGAGACTCATCCTGGAAATCAAGGATCATCCAACAGCACTCATCTTGAGTCGCCAGGATTTGACAACCTTCGATCGTAGTGAGGGTACAGGTTTCGCGCCTGCATCCGAGGTGGCTCAGGGTGCCTACACACTGATCGATTCGAGTACAGATACCCCCGCAGTTGTTGTCGTCGCAACAGGGTCCGAGGTGGAGATTGCTGTGGCGGCTCGCGAGACCTTGGAAAAGGAGGGGATACCGACCCGAGTTGTCTCGGCCCCATGCCTGGAGTGGTTCGCTCGTCAACCAGAATCGTATAGGATGGATGTCATTCCTCCAGAAGCCGTCAAGGTTTCTCTGGAGGCTGGAGTCACGTATGGGTGGGCCGAAATCTGTGGGAGCGACGGTCGGAAGATCGGTATCGACCATTTCGGAGCCTCAGCGGCGGCTTCCAAGCTCTATGAAGAATTCGGGATCACCGCTGACCGTGTAGTCTCGGAGGCCAAGAGTGCCCTTGGCGTCATAGAGTGACCAAGATATGAGGGTCCTAGAACTAAAAAGTTCCTAGGGCAGTACAGTTGCTTGTCTGTACTAAATCGGACATGGACTCACAAGGTAGCTGAGTCCCGAGTAAGAAGGAGCCATATGAGGATAGGTATCCCAATGGAATCCGCTCCTGCGGAAACCCGAGTTGCAGCAACGCCGAAGACAGTCGGCCAGCTCGTCAAACTGGGTTACGAGGTCGTAGTTGAGGAAGGAGCGGGGGCCAAGGCTTCCTATCCTGATGCTGAGTATGCCGAGCAGGGAGCCGAGATTGTTGGACGAGCTGTTGCCTGGGCAGCGGATGTGGTGTGCAAGATCAATTCACCTATAGACGCCGAACTTGATGCGATGAGCGAGGGGGCAACCCTGATCGCGATGATCGCGGCGCCGAGGTCCCCAGAACTCCTGGATGATCTGGCCAAGCGTGGCCTGACAGTCTTGGCGATGGACGCAGTACCACGAATCTCTAGGGCCCAATCTTTGGACGTGTTGAGTTCTATGGCCAATATCGGTGGGTATCGTGCGGTCATCGAAGCGGCACATGAGTTCGGTTCCTTCTTCACTGGGCAGGTTACTGCGGCAGGAAAGGTACCACCGGCGCGAGTCTTCATCTCGGGTGCTGGTGTCGCTGGACTTGCAGCCATTGGTACCGCCAACTCCTTGGGCGCTGTGGTACATGCCACAGATATCCGTCCCGAGGTGGCCGAGCAGGTTGAGTCCATGGGTGCCTCCTTCGTGGCTGTGAAGGTCGACGAGGAGCAGGTCTCCACTGACGGTTATGCCAAGGAAGCATCTGCGGCTTATGCCCAGGCCGCTGAGGTGATGTACGCCGAGCAGGCCAAGGTTTCTGACATCGTCATCACGACAGCGCTCATTCCGGGTAAGCCAGCCCCACGGTTGATTACCGAAGAGATGGTGGCCTCCATGAAGCCGGGTTCGGTGATCGTGGACATGGCTGCTGGTGCTGGTGGAAACGTCGCCGGATCGGTGGCTGATAAGCTGGTTATCACCAGTAATGGTGTCAAGATCATTGGGTACACAGACCTTGCTGGTCGTCTCCCAACCCAAGCTTCACAGCTTTATGGAACGAATATCGTTAACCTGATGAAGCTTGTCACCCCTGACAAGGATGGTGTCCTCACACTCGACATGAACGATGTCGTCCAACGCTCCATGACTGTTGTGGGTAACGGTGAGATTATGTGGCCACCACCAGCAGTTTCGGTCTCCGCTGCGCCTGCGGCCCAGACTGAGGCGGCTCCGGTTGTTAAGGCGGAACCGAAGAAGAGGGATCCACGGATTACCTGGGGTGTCCTCGGTATCTGTGTGCTGGCTCTGTTGGCGATGTTCTGGGTCTCACCCGATAAGCTCTTGGGTCATTTCATGGTCTTCATGCTCTCTGTGGTGATTGGGTACTACGTGATCGGCAATGTGAATCACTCTTTGCATACCCCACTGATGAGCGTAACGAACGCCATATCTGGGATCATCATCGTGGGAGCTCTGATTGGTTTAAGTACGTCACATGTGGGAGTCCCAATCGCCATACTGTCGATTACGGGAATCCTCCTGGCTAGTATCAATATCTTTGGTGGGTTCGTTGTGACCCAGCGAATGCTCAAGATGTTCAGGAAGGCGTGACCATGACCCAATCACTGATTACTGGCTCCTATATCTTCGCGGGCCTCTGCTTCATTCTCGCCCTTGCTGGACTCTCCAAGCATGAATCCTCCAAGAGGGGCAACATCTTCGGTATGGTCGGCATGGCCATCGCCTTGCTTTTCACTATTTTGGGTACAGTCCTCAAGGTCACTGGATCTGAGGGTGTTGCCCCAAGTGGGCCCTCGTGGGCAATCATCGCCATCCTCGTCGCCATGGCTGCGGGTGCTGTGATCGGCATCTTCTTTGCCCTTCGGGTCGAGATGACTGGTATGCCTGAACTCATCGCACTCTTGCACTCCTTTGTGGGGCTGACAGCTGTACTTGTGGGATGGAACGCCTATCTTGAGGTGCCTTTAGCCGATTCGACGGGACTTCATCGTGGAGAGTTGTTCGTGGGAATTTTCATCGGCGCTGTGACCTTCACAGGGTCGATCATCGCGTACCTGAAGCTCTCAGCGAAGATGCGTTCGAAGCCGCTCATGCTCCCCAACCACAATGTCATCAACCTGGCGGCAGTCGTGGTCATTATCGGTCTGACAGTATGGTTCGTCCTTGAGCCTCATCTGTGGCAACTTGTACTCGTCACTGCCATCTCCTTAGCTCTCGGTGTTCACTTGGTGACGAGTATCGGTGGCGGCGATATGCCTGTTGTGGTCTCGATGTTGAACTCCTATTCCGGGTGGGCTGCTGCCGCGGCCGGTTTCACCCTCGATAATGATCTGCTCATTATCACTGGTGCTCTGGTGGGTTCCTCGGGTGCCTACCTGTCGTACATCATGTGTAAGGCTATGAATCGTTCCTTCATCTCTGTGATTGCTGGTGGCTTCGGTTCCGACGGTGAGATCACAGGCGACGACAAGGATTACGGCGAACATCGCGAGACCACAGCCTCTGAGGTTGCATCCCTGCTCACCAATGCTCGCTCGGTCATCATTACTCCAGGTTATGGAATGGCTGTCGCCCAGGCTCAGGCCGCAGTAGCGGATCTGACCTCCAAGCTTCGCGCCCAAGGTGTGGAGGTACGCTTCGGAATCCATCCCGTGGCGGGTCGCCTTCCCGGTCATATGAATGTCTTGTTGGCTGAGGCTAAGGTTCCCTATGATGTAGTCCTTGAAATGGACGAGATTAACGATGACTTCCCATCCACAGATGTGGTCTTGGTCATTGGCGCTAATGACACAGTGAACCCCGCTGCCTTGGATGATCCGCACAGCCCCATCGCTGGTATGCCAGTCCTAGAGGTGTGGAATGCGACCACAGTCATCGTCTTCAAGAGGTCGATGAATGCTGGGTACGCTGGGGTTCAGAATCCTCTGTTCTTTAAAGAAAACACCATGATGCTCTTCGGTGATGCCAAGGAGCGTGTGGAGGATATCATCCGAGCCTTGTAAGAACTCTCAACTTGAGAGGGCCGCTCTGTTCCGCAGGGCGGCCCTTCGTCATTCTGGGTCCTTCATCCAGGTTCAGGTCGTCATTCTGCTCAGATCCGTTGGCACCTCAGTTCCGTCGCCATCCTGCTCAGGACCACCGTCATTGATCAGATCGTCGTCAGCTCAGGCCCCCTTCGTCATCCTGCGCGCAAGCCGCAGGATCCAGACCTTCTACTCCAATCTCAGTACGCATAGATATTCCAAGTTCTCTTCACTTGACTGGGGTTAAGTAGACAGTATTGGGCTTTTAGAGCTCGTCACAGCGCAAGTGATTGCTTCTTATCTTTCATGATAATTATCATTTATGGAATTATTTAAAATATAAGTAGTAGAGATGGCAAATGAGCCCATCAGCGTACCCTCTCAAAAATAACTAAGTCAATCGGTAGATTTCAGGGAATTCTCTATGGCAGAATGGTGAGGTTGACTGCGAGGAGCAACACTCTTCTGTCGAATTTATTATTATAAAATGAAATGGAGCATAAATATGCGTACTCCTATCAGGATCTTGACAGCCGGAATTGCTGCCGCGTTGTTGGTCCTAGGAACCACCGCCTGTGCATCTGATGGTGGAAACAATGACCCAGGTACATCCGGGGGAATCTCCGCGATCACAGTTCGCGGCTGCACTCCGCAAAGCGAACTACTTCCTACCAATACCAATGAGGTCTGCGGTGGCAATATTCTTGATGCCACCGAAGCCAAGCTCATCCACTACAACGCTGATGATGCTTCCCCTGAGCTCGACATCGCCGAGTCCATTGAGACTGATGATGCCATCAACTGGACCGTCAAACTAAAGCCGGGCTATATGTTCCAGGATGGAACAGAAGTCAAGGCTCACAATTTCGTTGACGCATGGAACTGGGGCGCCTATGGTCCCAATGCCCAAATGAACGAGTACTTCTTTGAAATGATCGAAGGCTATGAAGACATGCAATGTGGCGACGCCGATTGCAAAGAGGTTCCGGTCGCTGACTCTATGAAGGGTCTTGAGGTCCTCGATGACTACACCTTCACCATTCGTACTGTTGCTCCCACATCCAACCTCACGGTTCGTTTGGGGTACACTGCTTTCGCACCACAGCCTGATGCTTTCTTCGCAAGCGAAGACAAGCTCGAATTCGCGAAAAAGCCGATTGCCGCTGGTCCCTTCCAGGTCACCTCGAAGACTGACACTGAGATCGTGATCGAGAAATTTGAAGGGTACTCCGGCAAGTTCCCAGGTTCTGTGGATAAGGTCACCTTCAAGATCTACAACGATAGCACTGCGGCATACCAGGATGTTGTGGCGAACAACCTCGACGTCACTGACCTTATTCCGGCTGACTATCTGGTCGCAGACATGTGGAAGCAGGACCTTGTTGATTCTGCTGGAGCCCCAAGATGGGGTACCAAGGACACAGGTGTCTTCCAGGCTCTGACCTTCTCTCCAGCCAAGACTGACCCAGGTATGGCTGATATTCGCGTACGTCAGGCGATCTCCATGGCTGTTGACCGCAGTCAAGTTGTGGATATCGTCTTCAACAATGCTCGCGTTGCTGCCACTGGCTGGACCAGCCCCGTAGTTGATGGCTTCAGCGAGAATCAATGTACTAATTGCGTCTTCGATCCTGATCGTGCCAAGGAGCTTCTGGCTGAGGCCGGCGGCTATCCTGGCCCACTCGAACTGTGGATCAACGGTGATGGTGGACACCAGCAATGGGCTGATGCCGTGTGTAACCAAATCAAGAACAACCTGGAACTCGAATGCCTGGTTCAAGCAACTCCTGATTTCGCTACCCTGCGCAACAAGATCAAGGCTCGCGAACTCAAGGGTATTATGCGCGCCGGCTGGCAGATGGACTACCCGTCCATTGAGAACTTCCTGACACCGTTGTACGCCACTGGTGCTTCAGCAAATGACTCGGATTTCTCTAATGCAAACTTCGATCGTTTGCTGCGCGAAGCTGCTGCTGCTACGACCAATGATGCTGCCAACCTTCTGTACCAGGAGGCTGAGCGTGTCCTCGACCAAGAGATGCCGGCGATGCCTCTGTGGACTCAGCAGAGCCAGTACGGATTCTCAACGAATATCAAGTCCATCAAGATGACCCCATTCTCGACATTCGACTTTGGGTCTGTGGTGTTGGCTTCATAATCACTTCGCGTGGGGTGGTAGTCGACCCTCGGCTGCCACCCTGTGCGCTACCTAGGTAGCGAACAAAAGGAGGATGTCTTGGGAAAATACATCGTGCGTCGTCTCCTGCAGATGATCCCTGTACTCCTCGGCACGACGTTTTTCATATTCTTCCTTGTCTTCATGTTGCCGGGGGATCCCACGGCTGGTCGCTGTGGTGACCGCCCGTGCTCCGAGGCTTATGTGGCTGCTTTTCGGGCAGAGTACAACTTGGATCAGCCCTTCATCGTCCAGTACATCCTCTATCTTGGGAAACTGATTCAAGGGGATTTGGGTACGAACTTCTATGGCAATACCGTCGTCCATGAACTTGCTATTCGGTATCCCACAACCGCTAAATTGGCATTCATCGCCATACTCTTTGAAGCCATTGTGGGTGTTGCAGCCGGAATCCTTGCCGGAATCCGCAAAGGAAAACTCGCTGACAATCTTGTGATTGTTTCCACCCTGGTCTTCATCTCTGTTCCTGTTTTCGTGGTTGGTGGCCTCGCCCAATTCTTTTTTGGGATCAAGTTAGGATGGGCTCCCATCACTGCTGGGGATGGATCCTGGGGGCAGTTGTTGATGCCTGGGCTGGTTCTGGGTTCACTGTCTGTCGCATATGCAGCACGCCTGACCCGTACCTCACTGGTCGAGAATCTTCGAGCGGACTATGTGCGTACCGCGAAAGCCAAAGGGTTATCCACCGCGCGTACTGTGGGAATCCATACCCTGCGTAACTCGTTGCTTCCAGTGGTGACCTATATCGGCGCTAGCTTTGGGGTACTCATGGGTGGAGCCATCGTCACGGAGAGAATCTTCAACGTCAACGGGATCGGATTCTTCCTGTGGAGATCCATCAGCCAACGTGATGGTGTCTCAGTTGTGGGGGCTGTGATCTGTCTCGTGCTCGTGTACCTCATTGTGAATCTCATTGTCGACGTCCTCTATGGTGTCTTGGATCCAAGGATCAGCCATGACTGAAACCCCTCATACACATGTGGAACCCATCCTGGGTGATACCCCCGAACAGGTCCAAGGCAAACCACGCTCCTTGTGGGGTGATGCCTGGGAGATCATGCGCCGACGCCCATTGTTCTGGTTTGCGGCAGCACTACTGATCTTCTTCATCATTATGGCCATAGTTCCAGAACTGTTCACCACCAAGGATCCGCGAGCCTGCTTCTTGGAGTACTCTCGTCAACCTCCTGGTCCGGGGGCTGTCTTTGGTTATGACTTCCAGGGATGCGACATCTTCGCCCGTACCATCCATGGAGCGAGGGCTTCGATCATGGTGGGTATTTTCACCGCAGGATTTACAGCAATCCTTGGATCAATCCTCGGTACCATTGCCGCCTACTTTGGTGGCTGGGTGGATACTGTACTCTCCCGACTCGCTGACATGTTTTTCGCTATCCCACTGTTGCTGGGTGGAATCATCATCATGTACACAATTCCTACTCCACCAGGGTCCAACTATCTTCTTGTGGTCTTCAAAGTGGTTTTTGCTCTGTCGATCTTGGGGTGGCCCAGTATCTTCCGTTTGATGAGATCCTCGGTTCTTCAAACCAAACCCAATGATTATGTACAAGCGGCTCGAGCACTTGGTGCATCGCCGATGCATGTTGTGGGCTCTCATATCGTTCCGAACTCCTTGGCCCCAGTGATCGTGGTTTCGACGATTGACTTGGGTGCCTATATAGCGACGGAGGCAACATTGAGCTTTCTGGGTATTGGGCTCCAACCGCCTACCGTTTCTTGGGGGATCGCCATCTCGAATGCTTCAGCCTTGGGGTATATCCGCCAGGCTCCACACATGTTGATGTTCCCTGCCCTTTTCCTCTCATTGGCTGTCTTGTCCTTCATTATGTTGGGTGAAGTGATCCGAGACGCTCTCGATCCGAAGTTGAGGTGAATCATGGCTACTAACGAGTCGACCTCATCGAACCAGTGGGTATCTTCGAACGGACGCCTGCTTGACGTGGAGGACCTTCATGTGGAGTTTAGAACCCGGGAAGGGATCGCGAATGCGATCAATGGCGTGAGTTTTCACCTGGATCGACACGAGACCCTCGCTATTCTGGGTGAATCCGGTTCAGGGAAATCAGTGACAGCCCAAGCCATCATGGGGATACTGGACACCCCTCCAGGTTTTGTGACTGGGGGAGTCGTCAACTATTGCGGAGTGGATCTTCTCGGGCTCAAGGAGAAGGAACGCCGCAAGGTACGTGGTGCTCACATTGCGATGATCTTCCAGGATGCACTCTCATCACTCAACCCCTGTTTTCCAGTGGGATGGCAGATTGCAGAGATGTTTAGAATCCATCGAGGAATGACTAAGGCGAATGCCCTCAAACAAGCCATTGCACTCATGGAGAAGGTCAAGATTCCTGGGGCACGCGAACGAGTCAAAGCCTTCCCCCATCAGTTTTCGGGTGGTATGCGCCAGCGCATCATGATCGCTATGGCTATCGCCTTGGACCCTGCCATCCTTATCGCGGATGAACCCACAACCGCCCTGGATGTGACAGTACAGGCTCAGATCATGGATCTGCTGAAACAGATCCAGGAAGAATCCGGTATGGGGCTCATCTTGATCACCCATGATCTTGGTGTCGTCGCCAATGTCGCAGACCGCATCGCAGTGATGTACGCAGGTCGCATGGTCGAATCAGCTATGGTTCATGATGTTTATGCCAATCCCCGCCATCCCTACACTATTGGGTTGTTGGAGTCCGTACCCCGAATGGATGCGAAGTCTGGTGGGGTCCTGCCAGCCATTGGTGGGCTGCCGCCGAACCTTCTCGCCATGCCTGAGGGGTGTCCCTTCCATCCGCGATGCCGGTTCGCGGCTGAGGAATGTCGTCAAGGTAGCCCACCTCCCCTGACCGAACTCGACCAGGGTTCTCGATATGCGGCATGTTGGCGACTGGATTCACCTGAGGTCACAGCCCACATCCAGGGAGGCTCTGATGATGACTGAGGTACTTCTGGAAGCCAGGGATCTGGTTAAGCACTATCCCATCAAAACCGGGATCATCCAGCATGTCACCGGATGGGTACGGGCCGTAGACGGTGTCTCCTTCGACCTCCATAAGGGGGAGACCCTTGGAGTTGTGGGGGAGTCCGGGTGTGGGAAATCCACCCTCGGTCGCCTCCTGATGAGGTTAGAGGAGCCAACATCGGGCTCCCTCAACTTCTCTGGGGTGGATATGTACAAGCAATCCCCCACGGGTTCTGCCATGCGTAAACTGCGCCGGGATATTCAAATCATCTTCCAGGATCCGTACACCTCCTTGAATCCTAGGATGACGGTTGGAGATATTGTGGGTGAACCCTTCGATATTCATCCTGATGTTGCACCCAAGGGTTCCAGGAGGACCAGGGTACAAGAGCTCCTTGATCTCGTGGGTCTCAATCCTGAGCACATCAACCGTTATCCCCACCAATTCTCAGGTGGCCAACGTCAACGTATTGGGGTTGCCCGAGGGATTGCTCTCAACCCGAAACTGTTGATTCTTGATGAACCTGTGTCTGCTTTGGATGTCTCCGTTCAAGCCCAGGTCGTGAACCTCTTGGAGAGCCTTCAATCTGAATTGGGCTTGTCCTATATTTTCATCGCCCACGATTTGGCAGTGGTACGCCATATCTCCACCCGAGTGGCTGTGATGTACCTTGGGCGCATTGTGGAGATCGGCAATGAGGATGAGATCTACGAACGTCCCACCCATCCCTATACCCAGGCTCTGCTTTCGGCAGTACCAGTACCCGATCCGAGTCTTAAGGATTCCAGGAAACAGATCGTGTTGGCCGGGGATGTACCTTCGCCAGCCAATCCGCCAGGGGGATGCCGATTCCATACCCGTTGCTGGAGGATGACCAAGGAGCAGAGGCAGACTTGCGCAGTTGAGATCCCCGAATTGGCTACCCATGATGACCTGGTGGGCACGCATGACAGCGCCTGTCATTTTGCTCAAGTACACCGGATTGAGGAGTAGCGCGCAGTCCGCACAGCATATGATCTGATATCTAACGTAGAGGTTCTGTACTGATCTCGGTTAGACTAGGGGAGTCTGGTCGACCAAGGATAGGTCGCAAAAGACCGCAGCCCGCTTTATCCCAGGAGGTTTTTTATGGACCTTTTCGCCCATCGCATTATCCCCATCGTTGTTATCCACGACGCAGAGGATGCCTACCCCTTGGCTCGAACCCTAGTCGAGGCAGGTCTGCCCATTGCAGAGGTTACATTCAGGACTGAGGCTGCTGCCGAGTCCATTGCCATCATGTCAGAGGTTGAGGGGATGACCGTAGGGGCAGGTACGGTTGTCACACCAGACCAGGTTGAATTTGCTGTGGAATCAGGCGCACAATTCCTGATAAGCCCAGGCCTTCGCGCAGACATCGTACGTGAAGCTCAACTTCAAGGAAAGCCGATCCTCCCAGGGTGCATTACCCCTGGAGACATCATGGCGGCCCAGGCTCTTGGGATCAATACAGTCAAGTTCTTCCCCGCAGATCGATTCGGTGGCCCTGAGGGGATCGCTGGACTCTCTGCTCCCTTTGCAACAACCCAGTTCGTGCCAACTGGTGGAGTCTCAGCTTCAAATATGGCTGGCTATCTGCGCCTTCCCTGTGTACCAGCAGTAGCCGGCTCATGGATGGTACCCCAACATCTTCTGGAAACCGGAGACTTCGATGGCATCGCCGCTCTCGTACGCGAGGCCCTAGGGATCGTAGCCTCTTTGGGTTGAAACCTTGGGATGTCTGTACTCAGATTCCCTGATCCCTGACCGGATTCACGTTAAAGCTAATTAGTATCAGTAATACTGAGGTGCGAAACTCCTCTGGCGCACCCCCTTTTCGTTGCCGGGTCGGCGATGATGCCGTTTATCGGGTGCCGTGGTGGAGTTTTGGTACGGACTGACGGTTGATGAAGGTCTTAGGTAATTCAGATTATAGAGTAAATACTTATAATCGTTAGGATATCTGCTGATATGCAGGTAGGTTGATGTCATGGACATATCGAATGCAGCCACTTTTTCTACTTCTGATGCAAAGCATTTACTAGGTCAGTTGATTACTAAGTCGCAAACAGAGGATGTACTTGTGACCCATCACGGAAAGCCTATGGCAATCATTGTCTCAACTCAGAAATATGAGAAAGTCTTCCCACATCTTGAGTTGGATGCTGTTTTCCCGCTTACGGATGCGAAACATTATTTCAGTCGAGTCGTGAAAATGTCGGCGACACACGATGTACTTGTGACCTTTCACGGGAAGCCTGTTTCTGTTATTGTTTCTCAACCAAAGTACGAAGACATCATGAATTGTATACGTGAGTTGGAGAATCAAGATGAGTTAGTCCTGCCGCCCTACGAAGAGTAATGGTTGCAGACTTGTCTGCGTGGGATGTCAGGAGACGTATCTCGTGACACAGAAACCCCACAAGCATGAATAGTGTCAGATACGTCAGTCATCTGACATTGAGGTGCGTCTGCTTGTTCTCGGCAATGCGAGCTTTGCTCACATTGCGTGGTTTTCTGAGCGGTCGCTCACGGATGCGAGCATCCGCCGCGCCCTCTCTGAAAACCACAACAGCGCGAACCACGTTCGCGCTGCGCTCGATCTTCCTGTGGGGTACCTAACCGGACTTGAACCGGCGACCCTCTGGACCACAACCAGATGCTCTACCAGCTGAGCTATAGGTACCATTGGTGCGTCTACGCACCGGAGAATCATTGTACGCGATGGGGTTGGGTTCTAAGAAATTGAGGGGGGATGAATCTCAGATTAGTTGGTTCCTTCATCCTCGAAGATGCGTTTTTCTAGGGCTTGTTCTGCTTGTATGCGTGTCATTCCTAGGTCCAGCCAGGTGCGATCCCGTCTCGGGCCCTGATTGAGGCCTGTGACTACCCAGGAGAATGCTCCGGTGAGGATTTGGATCTTTTCGGAGGGTGGGCGTACCGCTAAAGCGAAGACTATGGCCAAAGCGGTACGTCGCACGATGATTTTTGTGGAGTCTTGGGGGGAGCGAATTCCTGAGGTGAGGAATACTGGTTCTTTAAGGACCTTTACCCAATCCAGGACTGACCCGGCGACCTGTTCATTGAGTACCTCTTCCAGGATCTTGCGAATGGCTAGGGCGGGTTTGTCGGGCATCCAGCCGAGCCAATGATTGGAGTCCTCCAATAGTCTGAAGTCATCCTTGACTTGACCATGATGGGGGTTGACGATGAATTCGCCAGTAGCTTGCCCATCGGTACCAATGCAGAAGAGCCCTAAGATGGCCTCATTGGGTACATACCCATCGGGATTACCGATCATGGTTTTGTCGATCTCCGCAACGTACCCACCAGGATTCTGGGCTGCATGTGACCTCAGGGAAGCAGGGATGGGTCGCCTCTCACGGGGATAATCGGGATAGTCGGTCATGATCTTAGACTAGCTCGTGATCCGATCCTTTTCCACGATGGACCTGCGCGTCTTCAAGCGTACCCATGGACTGCGCATCTTCATCCTATCGAGATTTCGCCATCTCCATACGTACAAAACTTCCCGGCGGCAGGCTCGTACCAGAGCGGATGGAGGCTGGCATCATGGGGTGGCGTGCAGCATCGATAGGTTCGCCGTCTCCGTCACGCAGATCCTCGGCCATCAAGCACACGGGTTCTCGCCCAGGCAGGAGCACCTCCAAGGCTTGGCCTGCCAGGAATCTGTTGCGCTGAGTGAGGTACAACCTCCCATCGGCCCAGCCTTCAACAACTGCGGCGAGAGAGTAGTCGCGTACGTACCCTCCGAAATTGGTTGACTGGGAAGGTGGGCCGAAGAAGAAACCTGTGCCATAGGGGCGATGGGAGACCTTGTTGAGTTCCTCAATGACCCAGGGGGCGGGTCGGTAGTCTGGGTCGAAACCTGAGGCAACTAGGCCGTCGACCGCCACGCGATAGGCGTTGGTGATGACGGCAACATAGAAGGGTGATTTGGCGCGTCCCTCGATTTTGAAGGAGGTAACCCCAGCTCTTGTGAGGGCAGACAGATGCTCAACCATATTGAGGTCCTCAGCGTTAAAGATATAGGTACCGGAGGCATCCTCCTCGACACTCATGTATTGCCCTGGACGTTTCTCTTCGACGATGGTGTAACTCCATCGACAGGGCTGGGTGCAATTGCCGCGGTTGGCGTCACGGTTCGTCATGGCAGCCGACATCATGCAGCGCCCTGAGACGGCCATACACATTGACCCGTGTACGAAGGCTTCCAGTTCGAGTTCTGGCGGGGTACGTTCGCGAATCCCGGCGATCTCGTCCATGGACAACTCGCGAGCAAGTACCACCCGGGAGGCCCCCATGTCATGCAACTCTCGCGCTGTGAGGCTATTGACAATGCCAGTTTGTGTGGACATATGGATCGCGCACTGAGGTGCATGGTGCTTGGCCAGGTTCAAGACCCCCAGGTCAGCCACAATGATGGCGTCGACTCCGATCTCTTGCCAGTACTCCATGGTCGCCGGGAGTCCATCCAACTCATCATCGCGTGGAAGAGTATTGCAGGTGATGTAGACATGAACCCCATGTGCGTGGGCAGTACTCACTGCTTGAGCTAATTGCTCGTCATCAAAGTTCCCAGCAGCAGAGCGCAAACCGTACTGTCTTCCCGCAAGGTAGACCGCATTCGCGCCATAGCGAATGGCAGCATCCAAACGTTCCGGATTGCCGGCGGGAGCTAGGACTTCAGGTGTACCGAACATAAAAGCGATGTCCTCCAAGATGGATGGTGGGGTGCAGAGCAAACTGAACCAGGTTCTCATGGTAGCCCAGGACGAGGAATTCACCATCGTCACTATCGTCAATGTTTCGTAACATAACTTAGCTAGGTTTATCACCTGAACTTACAAAGAAAGGTGCCGCGATATGCGCATGCCCAAGGTTATGTTGATTTCTTTAGCTCTCTTGGCTACTGGATTCATGGGTGGATGTACTACCGCTGATGACAAGACTGAGGATGAAGGCTTGACGAAGGTGTCAATTGCTATTCAACCATGGCTGGGATATGGAGCCTGGTACATTGCCCAAGAGAAGGGCTTCTTCGCCGAGAATGGGTTGGATGTTACGTTGACCGACTTCGAGGCTGATGCCGATATGTTGGCTGCTTTGGCTGGTGGCCGAGTTGATGCTCTCAATGTTGCCTCCCATGGGGCGCTACTGATGATCGAATCTGGAGTCGAAGCCAAGATCGTACTTCTTGAGGACGCTGCCACATCGGCCGATGCCATTATCACCACGAGTGAGATCACAACAGTCGCCGATCTGAAAGGCAAGAAGGTCGCCTATGAAGAGGGCGCAACCTCCGATCTCCTATTGAACTATGCACTGGCTGAGGCTGGGATGACGATCACTGACATTGAGAAGGTGCCCATGGGTGCAGCTAATGCTGGTGCTGCTGTGATTGCTGGTCAGGTACCTGCCGCAGTGACCTATGAGCCCTATATCACCTCCGCCTTGGCTGAGAACTCAGACATGCATGTCATCTATGATGCGAGCGCCAAGCAGGGTCTCATCTCGGATGTATTGATGGTTTCCGACAAGTTTGCTGCCGAGAACGCTGATGCTGTGAAGGCACTCATCGCATCCTGGGGTCAGGCCGTTGACTATTACAACGCCAATGTTGAGGATGGTCGCGCCATCATCGCCCGTGGTGTTGGTGAGGATCCTGCAGATCTTGTCACTGCCTTCGATGGTGTGATCTTCTACAGTCTCTCCGACAACCAGCGCTTGTTGGATGGCGAGTATCGTACGGCCACCCTCCCTGCGGTCAAAGAGGTTGCAGTCACCGCTGGTTTGTTGAGTGGTTCTGCCGATCCTGATCAAGCGATCGACGCACAGTACCTCAGCTAAGGAACGTGGTGTCGAACAGAGGTTCCCGGGTACGGGCCAAGATCTCCAGACGTCAGTATCTGGTCATCACACTTGGAACCTTCACAGTATTGGGGCTGGTCTGGTTTGCGGTCACCGCAGCCGGACTTGTTCCCAGTCTGTTCCTTCCCAGCCCTGGGGATGTCATCGGTTCCCTGGTGGTCAGAGCCAAGAATGGTGAACTGTGGAGCGACATTGGGTTGTCCGTCTATCGGATCACCATCGGGTACCTCCTCGCCACTGTGATGGCCCTGGCGATCGGCCCCTTCATGGGGATGTCCGCAAGGATCCGAGCAGGGTTGGAACCTCTCTTCGACTTTGTCCGTTATATGCCAGTGGTTGCCTTTGTGCCACTGTCGATCCTCTGGGTGGGGACAGGTGATTCACAGAAGTTCGCCATCATCTGGATGGGTACCTTCTTCCAGCAGGTGCTCATGATCACCGATGCCGTCCATCAGGTACCCCAATCCATGATCCACCTGGGTGAAACCCTGGGAATGAAACGCCACCAGATCCTCGCAAGGATCGTTTTCCCCGCCGCGTGGCCCCGGATCTTCGACACTTTGAGGATCACCCTCGGATGGGCCTGGACCTGGCTGGTCGTCGCTGAACTGGTCGCCGCCAGTGGCGGTATGGGGTATCGAATCACCGTTGCCCAACGTTATTTCGCCACAGACACCATCATCGGGTACCTGGTGGTCCTGGGTCTCCTCGGGTTGATCTTCGACCAAATCATGAGGGCTATTGGTCGTATGCTTTTCCGTTACGAGAAGGTACGATGATGAGCACGAATCCTGTCACACCCAGAGTCGAAATTCGATCCCTGTCAAAGAGATTCGGATCTGTCAGCGCCCTTGAGGAGATTGATCTCACCCTGGGTGAGAACGAGTTTGTCTCCCTGGTGGGTGTCTCCGGTTGCGGGAAATCCACCCTCCTATCGATCATTGCTGGTTTGACTGAACCCACCACTGGTGAAGTCATCGTGAGCGGGGAACCAGTCACTGGCCCTGGTCGGGACAGGGGAGTGGTCTTCCAACATGCAACCTTGTTGCCATGGCTGACCGCCCGCAAAAATGTCGAGTTCGCCTTGCGTGGTGAACCCCTTACTGCTACCCAACGTAGTGAGGTTGCCCGTGAACATCTGGAATTGGTGGGTCTTCTAGGTTTCGAGGATCATTACCCCGCCCAACTCTCTGGTGGGATGCAGCAGCGTGTTGCCCTCGCCCGTTCACTGAGCTATCGTCCAGAGATCCTGCTCATGGATGAGCCCTTCGGTGCCCTGGATGCTCTGACCCGTCACGAGATGCAGGAGCTTCTCACTGAGGTCTGGGAGACCCATCGTCTGACCGTACTCTTCGTCACCCACGACATCGAAGAAGCGGTGTACATCTCTGACCGCGTGATGACCATGACCCCGAGGCCCGGTCGCATTCACACCCAAGTTGAGGTTGATCTTCCTCGGCCACGGCGTTTGGAGATGCAATCCCATCCCCGTTTTATTGAACTGTCCAGCCACCTGTTGAAGTCCATCCGGGGAGTACCTTCAACCAAGGCGACTGCCACAAAGGTGACCTCTGGTACTCCACTTCCAAGTTCTGTACACCCAACTGAACCTCGTACTGCAGCCGACTTCGTGGATTCCCAAGCCTTGGGTACCTTCCTCACAGATTTGGTACGCGCCAACTCCGAGAATCCGCCTGGTCGGGAAGGGGAAGCGGCCCAGTTGATCGCGGAGCGTTTAGCCAGATGTGGCCTTGATGTGGAGCTTCACGAGGTCGAACCTGGTCGCCCGAATGTTGTGGCGGTATTGCATGGGGAATCCGAGGAATGCCTGCTGTTCAATGGGCATGTCGATACGGTTGCTATTGGGGATCTGGGCCTGTGGACAACCGACCCATTGGGTGGGGAGATCATTGATGGCAAGGTCTATGGCCGGGGAACCTGTGACATGAAGGGCGGTCTTGCCGCCATGGTGGCCGCTATTGAAGCCATCGTCAAAGCCGAGGTACCGCGTCACCGAAGCCTGATGCTCACCGCAGTCATTGATGAGGAAGTCTGGTTCAAGGGTACCCAAGCGCTGATTAACGCGGGTACCCTCAAGAACTGCACTCAGGCAATCGTGGGCGAACCAACCTCGCTCCAGGTGGCCTCGGCCTTGCAGGGTGCGGCAGAGTTCACAGCGGTCGTACGAGGGCGCTCATCGCATACAGGAATGGCTGAACGTGGTGACAATGCCATCGTGAAGATGACCACAATCGTGGCTGCACTCCAGGAGTACCATGAGTCCTTGCGCGGGCTTGGAGCCACACTTGGTTTCCCTCATGATCCCAGCGTGAATCTTGGTGTCATTGAAGGGGGAGTGGGGGTCACCTTCGTACCAGACACCTGCCGGATCGCCTTCGACCGGCAGGTTTTCCCAGGCGAGGATATCGAGGAAGTCATCAGCGAGGTACGTCGGATCTTCGCCAAAGTCTGCGCAGATAACGACATCGACGCCGACCTCGTGTGTGAGCAATCCTTCTCCCCATGGCAGGCTGGTGAGGATTCCACTCTCGCTGAGGGCTTAGAGCGCGCCCACCATGAAGTCACAGGTACGACTGCTGAATCGGCCTTATTCCGTGGGTACTGTGAGGTGGAGTTGCTCGCCCGACAAGGAATCACCGGAGCCGTCTATGGTCCTGGGGACCTCACCCAAGCCCACAGTCCCGACGAGTATGTACCCTTGTCAGAGGTAGAAACGGCTGCGAAGGTGTACGCCATAGTGGGCGAGAGTTTCCTCCGTACCAGATCCCTGAGTGAGTACACTAAGCGGAAGTAGCGTCGGCGGTTGCTTCAATAGTTTCGGTCAAGGTCTCTTTGGAGAGATGGCTTCGGTTCGCTAGGCGGTAGATTCCGTACTGGCCCATCATGACGGGAATAGCCACGATCAGTAGTGGGATCAGGTAGATGACTGGGAGTGGGATGAGGTTCTTGAAGAACTCTAGGACGACAGCGCCCTCGGGGTCGAAGACATAGAAGTAGTTCGTACCAGGGTCCACCCAAGCCCGGAAGATCAGTGTGATCGGGAGGATTAGCAGCGCAGCAATGAAGATGTACAAGGCAGCAAGAGCAGCCTCAATGAGCTTCGGCCGGTACAACTGGAGGGAGGCTAGAAGGAAGGGGATGACCGCGTTGAAACCATGGCTGACCCAGAAGAAGGTGTGAAGGTCAAAGAGTCCATAGTACCAATACGATGGGGCGGCAGAAAACAATGCTGCCATCCCAGCGAGAGCGCCAGGGAAGAAGATGACTGCCCGCAGTGGCCGCCAGTCGAACCACACTGCGAACGGCATCAACCAACTCATGAGGGTACACAGATGTAGGGGAAGATTCTGGAAGATTGGGAAGCCCTCAGGTGGTGGGCTGATCATATAAGTCAGGTGGAAGGTGATGGAGAACCCCAGGTTGACTAGCGCAAAGATGAGGAGTGCTCGGCGTCTGACATCGCGTTCACGCTTGCGGAATACGAAGTGGATTGTGACTCCAGTCACAGCCATCACCAAGACGAGTACAGCCCAAGGGCCAGTCATAGGGGCAACAATCATCTTCATTCCAATCCGGGTGACTCCCATGGGCACCTCGTGAGGAAGTGTACTCGGTGGTACTGCTTGCACCCTCAATGTCTCATCACTGCGAGGAGGTGTCAGGGGACGTATCAACGAGAGAAGGATTGCCTCGTAAAGTCCTTGGAGTTCTTCGGGTGCAGCCTCAATAATGGACCGTGGTTTGGTGAGTCACTGGTTGCCCCAGATTCCATAGATCACCTTTTGCCAGACAACGTCATGAACCTTCTCGTGGGTGGGCGGGCTATTAGACTAAAGAGATGCTGGAAATTATTGCAGAGAAGTTGACAGAGATTGAGACCAATGAGTCGGTCCGTATCCTTCATGCTGTTGAATCAGGTTCGCGAGCTTGGGGTTTTGCCTCCCCGGACAGTGATTATGACGTACGTTTTATCTATGTACGTAAGCCAGATTTCTACTGGCGACTCGGAAAGACACGGGATGTCATTGAGTGGCAATTAGATGAGGTTCTTGATATTAATGGATGGGATCTTGATAAGACCCTGAGGTTAATGCGGGGCTCGAATCCGACCCTATTCGAGTGGATGAACTCCCCAGTCATCTATCGCACCACCACTGAGTGGGAGTGGGTACGCGAGGTGAGTGCGTTGTACTTTCAGGCAAAATCGGCACTTCACCACTATTTCAGTATGGCTGCAGGCAACTATCGTGAACATCTTCGAGGGGACACTGTCACACTCAAGAAGTATCTGTATGTCTTGCGCCCTATTCTTGCTTGCCAATGGATACTTGATCGGAAGACTCCACCGCCAGTTCTTTTTGCTGATCTAGTTTCCGCGCAAGCCGACGCCAATCTGACGGCCAACACTGAGGCCCTGCTTGAGGCCAAAGTCAATACTCCTGAGAAGAAGAAGGTACCCAGAATTGAGGCTCTCAACCAGCACATTGAGACAACTCTTCCAATTCTTGATTCTCGAATTGCAGCCCTTCCAGGTGAACCCAACCCCGGATGGGAGGAACTCGATTCGCTGTTCACGAGGATTGTACTCAGCAGCTAGAGATCGCTTGGATAAACGATGTCGATTTCGTCGATAGTCTTCGTTCTCAGGCTGAGAATGTGACCTTCCATTTTGGAGGCGAAATCAAGGCAAGAGGAAGCAGTACTAGAGGTCGAAGTTGGTTGATTCGTACATGTGGTAGTAGCGTCCACTTGTGGCAGTGAACTTGAGGATGCAGTAATCAGGATCAGTGATCCCACCTCGATAGATATTCTTCATCATGGGGGTCCAGTGGATCTTCTTGGTCTCCATGTCATCAATGATTTCCATGGTGCCGGTCAGCATGACTCCACGGTAGATTGGGCCAGATGTGAAGTAGAGGCACGCCGCAGGATTCTGACGCCAATGAGCTACTCGCTGCGATCCGTGATTAGAATCAAAGTAGAAGATGGCGCTACCTTCCCGGCGTGCGACCAGCATCGCTTTAATACATGGCTTGTCGTCAGCCACTGACCCGACCATCGCGGTCTTCTGGTTCAACATACGCTCGATATGTTTGTTCATTATGTTCCCCATAGGCGCTCATGATACTGCATGCAACCCACGAATGATCCCCGCTCAGCGCGTTCGGCTCCTACTGGAAAGCACGAAAGTAACGGGGAGAGTATTGGTGAATCATGAAGACGGGCTTGGAGCGATCCGAGGTCACCCCAAGTTCGCTTAGATTCCTGGCACTCCCCGAGCGATGCATGGGTAGGGTTCGTTCACTGTGAGGTTGGGGATCTTGCAGACTTCGCCCTCTTTGTCGTCGGTCACCACCACATCCGTGAGTCCGGGGGCACCAATGTTCACAGAGTCACCATTGGTATTCTTCTCCACATAGGTTGTCAAGTAGAGCCATGCGATGGCCTCACCTTTAATGATAGCGTGATTTGTTTCCATGAGAATGCACTCGGATAGATGCTCGGGGTCCTGTACGCCTGATGGGCAGAGGTACCCCTGTTTCTCGACTTTCAATACTCCAGGGGCGCGGTAGGTGTACCCGTTTTTCTTGAGGTCGCTGGGTGTACCGTCGACAATGAGGGAGAGATCAGCGTTCCCTGCATCATGTGCTGGGATCTGGGCACAGTTCAACGTGGTGAGGTTTTTCACCGTGATTCCCGTCGCCTTCTTGTCGCCGAACCAGAGTTCCGTTGGGGGAGCGTCGTACCTTGCCCCATTGATCACTGCCCAAGTATCTGGGGACGAGGGGAAGGATTGCATAAGCCCCGAGTTAGGGTCGAAGAGCCCAACAACTGAGCGGTCATTCTCTGTCCATGTTGCGAAGTTGCCGATGAAGACCAGTCCGTTGATTACCGCGCTGTCTACAGGTGTGACGAAATTCTGTCCAGTTACCACGCATGATCCACCGCCTTTGATGGGGCCCTCCACGGGTGAGATCGTAGAAATGGTGGGTTTCACACCCAGATAGTCGTAGGTGACTGAATCTGAGTTCACTGGCCCTGGTTTGGTGGAGACTATGGCCATACCTGAGCGGATTGGACGCAAGGGCGATGATGGTGTGACACAGGTCGCTGTCGTTGAGTTCACGACGGTGATGTTCGTACACGCGGCGCTTTGCGCGGGGTCTGTCGTACTCGTGAAATAGAAGGCTAGGGGAGGTGATGGTGGCTGGAAATCTGGTGGGCCAGTGATCGTGCCTCCGGTGTTAGAGTTCCCCAAGAAGACCCCGGTGACGGAATCCAGCAGCCCGTATTCTTGGTTCTTTGCATCAAAGGTGGGTACGCCCATGAACTGGGCTACGTTCGCCCCGGAGTGAATCTTGAAGCCGAAGATCTTCCCGCTGAAACTGTCTGATGCTCCGCCACCAATCTTGATCGATGAGCCAGTTGACCCAGATGGTGTGTACGCGTGGGTGTTTCCCTTCCAGATAATGGATCCGTTGCCGATCTGGGTGTTGGTGGGGGTATCAGCGATCGGTTTATAGCCGAGGTTCATGGTTCCTGAGCCATACATCCAGTAGGCATTGAGGGAAGCAATGTAGAGCCTCATTTCTGATGATCCACCCGATGAGAAGACAACATGGGTGATGGAGAGGTCAGTAGGAATAGAGAAATCGAGGTTGAGACGGGTTGTTGAGGTCATCTCAATCTTGGTGTTGATGGTGGGCCAAGCTCCGCCTTTCTCCTCAAATTGAAGATAGTCCACGGTGACGAAGCGAGGCGATTGGGTGAATCCCTCGCCTGTGATGGTGACAGTGTTCTCTCCTGCCACGAGTCCCGAGGTTGGGGTAATGGCCGTGACTTTGGCTTCAGAATCGACCTCAGCATGGGCAGAATTCGGAGTTCCTCCGGGGAGAAAACTGGTTGAAATGATCAGTCCAATGGTGAGAAGACCACCGAGGATTCGACTCCACAGAGATCGGTTGTTCTTCACCCTGTTCGGGGTTGTCGAATTAGCCATAAGAGTCATCCTTTCGACGAGTGAAGTAGAGGCCCACGAGACCCAAACCCACCAGGATGATTGCGAGGGTCTTCGCCCATGCTTGCGTGAGGACCCCACCACCAGTTGGGGTGTTGAGGCCCGGCTTCGACGTGGGCTTTTCTGGGTTTGTTGGAGGGTTCGGAGGGGTCGATGCTGGAGAGGTGGGTGATTGGCTTGGTTGAGTAGTTGGGGACGGGTCTGTGTGCTCAGTCATAGTGATGCGTACGGAATAGGCGAGTTGGCAGGTTGAATCTTGACCGCCTGTGGACTCGATGGGGAAGTACACCCCAACTGTGAGCTGAAAATCCTCGCCCTTGTCTAAGGTGAAGCCTGTGGAATGGGAGATCTCGTGGTCACCGAGCTTGGCATCCCTCCAGAGATTGTCTCCCGACTTGGAGTTGATGTTCCAGAAGAGTCGAAGATAATTCGCCAGGCAGGACGAGGTTGCTCCTTCGTCTGGGCGAGTCTCCACATTGATGATTTCCACAGTTGTATCTGCTGGGGATGGGCCACCGTTGATGATGGTTCCAGTCTGTGTGATGCGGTCACCTGGAATGATGACATGTGAGAGTTGGGTGGAGGTCTCGCCTACAGCCTGGGTTCGCCCATCCCAGGTGAGAATGGTTGTCTCCTCCCATATGATGGGGATCACAGGGGTATTCATGGGGGTCTGGTTCGTGGCAAAGACAACTGAGGGAACCGTGAGAAGTACCCCTGCCATCAGGCTGCATAGAGCCGCCAATCGAATCCAGCGCTTGATCATTGCAACCGTGCCTGTGTTAGTTCGGACTCAGTCTTTCGGGATCGACAACTGGAGATGAAGCTGACAAGGGCATACCCAAGAAGAAGAGCTCCCACTACTGGGAAGATCCATAGGGTGTGGGAACCAAGCCAGTGCGTGAGGTAGCCCACCTTGGGGATGACATAGATAACCTTGCCTCGGATTTGGTAGTCGTGGACAGGGTTCCAAGGGTCGTTGACATTATTGCTGTCGCCCTTGGTGATGAAAGATCTTCCCTCTTGGGTGACTGAAAGACCAATGATTCGATGGGTGACCAGGGTGGGATCCTCAGGATAGGGGAGAAAGACGATGATATCACCAATAGTGAGTTCGTCGACGTTGGTAGTATTGACACCCCTTGTCACGACCACATCACCTGCGCTGACGCGGGGCTCCATGGAGCCACTGAGAACGGTGAGACTCATTCCAGAGAGGGTCTTGGGGACAGCGACCAGAAAGACGGCCAGTGTCAGGAAGACCACAGTTACTGCGGCAACAATTCCTGAGAGGATTATTGAAGCAGTGCTGGTGTTCTTTGTCTTCTTCGTCATCGTGTTTCCCTTAGTTGAGTGTGAAATCTGGGGAGTGGCCTGACGACCACTCCCCAGCGGATCCTAAGAACAGATCGCGTCGAACTTGGTGTCAGTGAAAGCTCCGCAGCGAACCTGCTCGAGTTCCATGGTCACTGAATCCGCGAAGTCGAGGATCGCGTCCATATCAACCTTGTCACTGGTGGCGTAGTCGAAGGTCACATAGACCACGACGACACCTTCAGCGATGTCATTGTGAACCGTGGTGACAGTCTCAGTTGTGCCAGCGGTTGGATTCTGGGCTGAGTCAAAGTAGAGCACGGCCTCATTCACCAGGGTGGCTCTGTCGGTAACCTTGGAGCCATCACCATTGAATAACTGATACTCGAACTTCAAATTCTTGAGGGAATCCGAGAAGGCTGCTGAAGAGGTTCCATCAGTCGAGAATGTGGTTGTCAGAGCAGCAACGAGATTGTCACCTTTCAGGGTCACCTGATAGGGGAAGGTGATCGCAATGGTGTCACCAGGAACAATCAACCACTCGTCTAGGTCGGAAGCAGATGTTCCCTCAAGGGACTCCAACTCGATGAATCCCGCGGTCACACCCTCAACCGTGACAAGCCCGGTGTGGGAGATGTCTTCGGATACATCAGCATAGGAGGTGGGGTTCACCTCAAGGTTCATGCTGCCAGCGACGATATCCACTCCCGTGATATCGCCTTGCACGCTCCAGAGGGCATAAGTGGAACCTCCCATGAGGAGGGCTGCACCCGCGATCCCTATGATCACTGCGTTTCTTTTCTTATGTGACTTGTCTGTCATTATTTCTCCTTAAATGAGGGGTGCGGGCACCCCGATTGTTGGCCGAAGCCATGTATCGATGTTGAAGTGCTCATATGGGGCACCCCGAATCGAAGATTGGTGTGGTGGTCACCACGGTTGATGGTTCAACCCATGGATCAGGAAAGAGATGGGCACTCCAAGAGCTCTGAGCATCTGCGGGGGATGTGATGAGTTCACCAGTTTGGGTTCTGCCCACGGCAGTTGCGGTGTTGATGTAGTTCTGTCCCTTGGCTTGGTAGACAATGCACCAGTGGTCTGTTCTGGTGTCTTGGACGGGTTGGCCATGTCCGATTCCTGCGACCACACCCCCTGAGTGGAGGTTCGCGCCTTTGGCGGCCTCAATTGTGCATTCTTGGGGGGTTGAGACGGGGAAGATGATGGGGGGGATTCCACCGTGGCCCAGGACACTCGCTGGGTCAGGATTGCTGGGGGTCACCTTATAGTCGATTCCACACCCGCCCGAGGTTGTCATGGAAACACTCAGCGGTACGGCGACCGTGAACACTCCTTGATCATTGGGTCCAGTGGTGAGCATCATGTCGGCTTCTTCTAGACCGAAGGTGGTCTCCAGAGGTTTCATGGAGTTCGCCACCTTTGTTTCATGGGTGGTGGAAACCGAGAAACCGATCACGACGCGTTGAACTTCAAGAGGTGGGGTGGAGACTGCGGTTGACCACAGGGCAAAGGTCGTCGTGCTCCCAAGCGCAAGGACGACTGCAAGAAGAACAACCGGGGCTGCTAGGAGAAGTCTCTTCATGATGACTCCTCGCATGGATCCAGGAACCCAAACCCGCAGCGCTCCTGCTCAGCGGTGATGGTGAAGATTCCCAGAGGGATATGAGATGATTCTGCGACCGGCTGTGATGGGTCAACCCAGATGACATCGGCTGGAATCGACAGGGTTGCCTGAAGGATCCAGGTTCCGTTTTCGACACCAACGACATCGCGAGTGATGGCCGACTCCTCGATGCCACGAGGGCTAATGATCTGCACACTATTTCTCTCAAGATGCCATGAGCCGGTCGTACCCTCAGGAAGGCTGGGGAATCTCACGCCGAACCTGATGGCCAGGTTGTCACCCTGGAAGGTTCCAAGGATCTCTTGGCGAATGATGAGCGTCTGCTTGGGCTGAAGAACGAGTTGATCAAGGCTGGGGAAGGTTCCGCTGATCTCTTGCTCGGGGCAGGACCAGGTGGATTCCCCGAGCCGAAAATCCATGGTCCCCGATTGGGTGAGTGCTCCCTGGGTGGCTTGGGTCTTCCAGAGCGCGAATGTGACCACAGATGACACAGCCAGAAAGGCGGCTGCCAAAGCGAGGAGGGCAATTCCCTTCCTTGGCCTTGTCGGCAAAGCTCTGCAAGGAGAGCGATCCGCCCGGTTCTTGGGC
Source organism: Propionibacteriaceae bacterium (assembly GCA_031256725.1). GTDB lineage: Bacteria > Actinomycetota > Actinomycetes > Propionibacteriales > Propionibacteriaceae > WQYJ01. The sequence continues at coordinate 10,469 of JAIRQE010000024.1, read as the reverse complement.
GTACGAGTGTACGAGGTCATCATGACGTTCCCAATCTGTGCTTTGCACCAGTCCAAGGAAGTCGAGGAGCCTCAAAATGGCTGCTTCGCGGGATACCTCACAAGGACCTTATGATGCGTTGAGACATAGTGCCATGCGAGGTTTCAAAAAACCAAGGGTGATGGAAAATTCCTGTATGATGCCTTCATGTTGAATGTTTCTTCCTTTTCAGCTGTGTTCCATCGTGACTAGGAGAAATGCGGTCAAGATCTCCCTAGACATCGCCATGGCCCTCGTTCTTGTTCTGATGTTCAAATGGCCATGTCTTCGCTTTGGCTGTCCGTGAAATCGCGGGGTCGACTCTTGCTGGGGCCTTCATCTTTCACTGTCCGATTAACAGGAAATGGATCGCATCGATATCGGTCAGGTTCTTCACCACGAGGGTTCCTTCGCGGGTTCGAGTTCAGTATGTCTGTAGTTGTCTCCTGGTTGTGGCTTTCTTACTTCTTCTGCTGAGCGGAATCATGACCTCGCAGGTTCTCTTTAGTGCCATCGCCGCTCCAAAGGGCAGCTCGTGGAGAGGGATTCATCATTGCTTTGCAGTCGGCGATTCCCGTACCGTCATCGAGGGAGATGAACACGACTCGTTTTCAGCTGCGCATGGGTGGGGTTTGTGAGGCGACTCTGACTCCGGCGACAGTGACAAAAGCGTTGTTGCGTAGTGTGAGGAGTTGAGTGGCGGGTGTGACATCAAGACTGTCGAGTAGTGGTCGCATGGGTCGAGGATGTGACTGGTGCATCAAGTCCAAGGATGTCCATTTCTATGGGGAGAGGTACCTATGTCAAAGAGATGGCAGTCAGGATCAAGAGATGGCAGTCAGGATCATCAGTGACGGGGACGCCCCAGTGGTCTTGGCTCAAGGATGGTTCGGTGCAACCAACGAAACAACCACGTGGACCCACCCGCCAATGACCGAAGATGAGATGTACGATCTAGAGGGCTGAGCTGGATACACTCCGTTCCTTCCAGCTACGAGTTGGATTTGTTCTGTTGTGGGTACAATCGGATTAAGCATCAGTTTCATCGCTTCGATCACTGTTGAAAGAAGATTTTCTGATGATTGATACCTATTCCGAAGTATGTGGCAAGGCTTTCGAGGACCTTACCACTGATGAGTTGATGGAGTATGACGGAGGAAGCGCGATACCTTCTTTCTTTCTTCTCAGTCTCGTCATAGGTGGTGGTGCTGGCCTATCAGTGACATACATCTGGCGCTAAGCGCCTGGGTTCTAAACCAACCAGTGGCTCCGCTGTTATTCTAAGGGGAGCAACTGGTTGGTGTCATGAGGTAATTGATCATTATGGATCTATCTATAATCGTACTTCTCGCTTGTCTTCTGGCAATGGGAGTCCTTACCCTTATCACTCACGAGTTGGGCCATGCTGGTGTTGCCAAACTTGTTAGGTGGGAGTGTGATGGGATAGGCACTCTGGGGGTTTTTGTTCCTCTGCGAAAAGACTATCCTCCTCAGATACCACGGCGTGCGCCTGAATACTTTGGTGGAGTTGCGTATGTTTACCCTCCAAGGGGTTTAGTGACGCCTACTTGGCAGCATATTGTGGTTAACGCAGGCGGCATTATCGCTCAAACTCTCATTGCTTTGGTTCTGGCCGGTATCTGGTTATTCTTTGACTACGATATTTGTCTGGCTTTATTGGTTCTTCCATTGGGCAACATCCTTGTCTCTGCCGTGCCACTAAGACAAGGGCTGGGTTGCACGGACGGAATGAAAATTTACAGGTTATTACGGGGGGGGGGAACGAAAGAGAGACGGAGAAGATCCTTATCTCGATGCTGCCATTCCTCTTGATCGACCGCAAACCAGAACTCACAGATGATGAGTTGTCTGTGCTTCGTGAGTCGAACAATCCAATGGCCCAGTACTTTGGACTTGCTTTAGCACTGTGCAGCACTTCAACCCGTCTGTCCAATGAGACAGTGTCACGTCACCGGGGCAGTATGCAAGAACTCTTGTCATCAAACAAACTGTTGCGTGAATGGGACCCTCTTCCATGGAAAGAAAATAAAAATGAGTAAAAACACAAATCTGTATCAAGCGTTAACTCTTTTGGAACGTCTTCGCGTCTTTCAAGAGGCCAATGTAGTCCCTTTCAACTTTCATGCCTACGATGAGTGGGCCACTACACGAGGACTCCTGACGGAGCAACATATTGATGAGATGCTGAACCTGAGAGGAGCCACAAAAGCCCCTGAAAGCTTCACTCGAATCTGAAGTGGTTTCTGTGGAGCTCCACCCGCGATTCGACGCGCCTTGCTTCGCAGGTCACCCCCTCGTCAACCCTCTCAGACTTCCTTGGGCCTCGCTACTCGAAAACAGACATGGGCCGACAAGTCCAGACGGCACTCGACAAATGGTTCGCCCCCACCATAATTCACCTTCACAAGTATGGGGCGCTATGCTCTCGAATAAGGTCAACGATCACAGACCTTCCAGAGTGTTATCAATTATTGTAAACTTGCCGTAATTTCCTGCCGAAAACAAACTATGCTCCCCGTTGCCCTGTGTCCAGTCGGTTAAAAATTTTTCATAAAGAAAATAGTCTCTGTGTCGTTCTAGATCTGCTCGGGAGATACTATGCTCCCTTAAAAACGCGGAGATCTGTGTAGGATCGTCAATGCGCTCTTCGAAACCCAGCTTATCGGAGTTGTATGCCCAGATTCTCACAGGTTTGATTTCCAAGGTTTTCGTTTTGAAATTGTATTCGTACGTATAATATATTTGATAATTATTCTCAGTTTCAATCCCACCCCAGACACGAATGATCTCAGTGTCTAGACTTAGCGAAAGTGAGATACTTTCCCCCTCATTCAATGAATTTTTATATACACCCATATAAAAATCATAATTATCATGAGCGCGGTCTTGTGCTAGCCTTCCAACCTCCCGCATAAAATAAAAGCTAGCGTCTGAAGATCTTGGGGCCTTAACAGACAGATACATTTCGTCAAACACATTACTGATTGTATTATTGACTATAAACAATAACACTCCAGATACAATTATGATAGATAAAACCGCCGCAAGTGTTATGGATACTCTTTTTTTCATACTATCTCTCAGATGGCTATTCATAAGACGCTGTATTGAACCCCAGTTATCTTTCTGTTTGAGTTTATTGAGAGGATCTACCTTAATAAAGATAAGACTGCTCGACCAATGGAGATGATTTTCTCAGCCTTCAACCCATCATCGGCTACATCGTCCGTAATCACTCCACCGGTCACACTCACATCAGTGTAGGCCTGTAAACCGTCGTCTCCCGAAGTGATATTGATGTGGCCTCGAGTGATCTCAACACCCAGGCGCGGAAGTTGGCCGCACAGCCGCGATCCGTCCAGGATGCCCTTGATTTTGGTGGGTAAGAGCCTCAAAAGCAGCTAGTGCAGATGTTCCTCCCATATATAACCGATAAGTCAATTCGGACAGCTCTGCTTGCGACAAGTCCTGATCCCTTTGATACCAAAGTCTCATGAGCGAAAGCACCGTAGAGAGGTGAAACTCCATGATATAGGGAGCCAAGGGATCATCGCTGGAAATGCTTGTTTTATGGGAGTCGAGCGGGACACTCGCCTTCAGCCGTTCGATAAAGTGGCTACTTCCAAATTCGCCAAACAGGGTTTTCAGGTAAAAATTCGTCTCGTTGTCTGGCGTAAGCAGCCCTTGCAGCCAAGCATTGTCAGCAGGCAGTTTTTCAAGCATGGAATCCAACACATAGTTTTCCAGATAGTCCAACAGCTCATAGATATCGCAGAAGTGCTGGTAGAAGGAGCTGCGGTTATACCCCGCCCTGTTTGTTATCTCCTGGATAGATATTCTCTCAATCGGTTTTTGGACATACAGCTCACAAAAGGCATCCATGAAAGCCCTCTTTGTCTTTTGGGTTACTTCAGGCTGCTTTTTCATGGAGCGTCCTTTCTATCTGTGCCTGTTCTGTGAATCATCCGACAGATAATCAAATACTGTTGGTTGATGCCGACAGCAAGCCAAGGTAGATTAGATTATACAACACGTTGTCTAGTTATCAGCCGAAAAACGGAGGTTCTGAATGAAGGTGGCAATATTCGGTGCAACGGGAAGAACGGGGCGAGAGCTTGTCTGCCAATCGCTTGGGCGCGGATATGATGTCGTCGCCTATGCACGCGATCCAAGCAGGATTTCCTCCGAAAGCCCTTGCTTGACCAAAAAAGCAGGCAAGTTGGATAGTCGGCAATCATTGAGGATAGCAATCGAGGGATGCGACTGTGTTCTCAGTGCGCTTGGCCCCATGGGCAAACAAGGTGATGAGGAGCTCTGCGACGGGATCGCGAACATTCTATCCGTCATGGAAGAGTACGGTGTCGTTCGATTCATAGCACTGTCAACAACTAGCGCACAAGACATTTCTGATATTGAGAGCTTTCGCACCAAGCTGAGAAGGGGCATGATAAGACGAGGCAGGCCAACGAGCTATGAGCAGATTGTAAGATACAGTCAGCTGATTCGAGATTCTAGTTGCGGCTGGACGCTCGTGAGGATCGCTTCAATACTCACTGACAAACCATTATCGAAACAGGTTCGAGCCGGATACCTGGGCAGAGATTCTTTCCGCAATACGCTCTCCCGGGCTGACCTTGCCTGGTTCATGTTGGAACAGGTGGAAAGCAATGAGTATTTACGAAAGGCACCTGCGTTGAGCAACTGATCCGACGTTCCACTATTTGGCGATTCTACCGAGTCATCGTCGTACCCCTTTTCGGTACATGCCTTTATGGCCCCGAGCTTCGCTCGTGGACTATCTCTTTCATCATGAGCAAGCAGGTCATTTCGATATCTCTCTGCTCAATCTCAATGCCAACCCAGGGGGCTGCGCCCCCTTGAACCCGTCCTCCAAACAGCGATGTGCAGCCCACTACCTCACGGGACTGATATGGTGCCAGTGCGGAGCACGAATGAGTATTGAGTTCTCCCGTTCAAAGAACAGTGATGTCTGCCCCTACTTCTCCGGCCCATACGACGCAATCATGGACCCCGAAGCCAGACTCCAAGCCGACTACTGGCAACGCCACCAACAACTCGATCCCTCAATCCTGGAACACCACGTCGATGCGGATGTCCTTTCCAGGCCAGGTGTTCGGATAAGCGAACTTTGGTGTTCCTCAAGCCTGCGGCTTTCGTCAACAGAGTTCAATCGCCTCGACAACAAGAGCAAGCTTTCGCTGCTCTCGGCTCAATCCTCTGTGGGGGAAATGGGACATTATTAGAACACTTCAGCCAATGCCAGTATCCCTAGTCAGAGTAATTTCTATGAAAGATGGAAGTCCACTATGCGAGAATCCTGGTAGGTTTACCTACTCTGTGCAGTCGGGGCAACGTCCCTGAGTGATAGTAGATCTCGTACCAAGACACACCAAACATCGAGTCCCACGATACATGATCCTGGGTTGATTATGAGTTGACTGTATTGGCTCGACCGAAAACAGGAATTGGTATTTTGCGACAGTCAAGGGATGGGCTTTCCCCAGCTGACTATGAAGTTGATCCAGAGTATGCTCAGGGTTCCTGAATCGCGACGTCATCAAGGTCAATGCCTCAATGTATCCCTCAGCTGTCGTGCACAACGATAGAAACAGATCAGGATTCACAGCGGCAACCCCTACCAAGTCGAGATCTGAGAGCCCAAAATCGTCCACGTCTTCAGTGACTAGGAACAGGCAACCAGCCGACTCAGCATCTGCAAGAACCTGACGATCTTTTTCTGATGTTCCATCAAAACGATCAGGATTAATCCCTGAAGGGGAAAGTTCATCACCTGACAAACCTCGGACTTCCACAATGCTCTTCTGACCCAATCGAGCGTTCCGCACGGCTTCACTTTCCACATAAGCGCTCCAGCGAACCCCGTACCCACTTGACTTAGCTGAAGCCATAATGAGAGTGCGAGTCACCGGTTTGACAAGAACATTGGCATCCAGAAAAACGGTGAAACCAGAAGAAGACTGCTCACTCATCGGTAAACAGTTCGGCTTCAATATCCTCAATGGAGGCGTCCACAACCCTACCCATATAGTCTTCCCACAATCGCTGGAACTCACGATAAGGAACATGGTGGCGATTACCAATCATTGTGGACTTGATAGCGCCGTCAGCAATACGCCGAGAAATCGTGGAACGAGAGACATTTAAACCACGGGCGACTTCGTCCGGAGTCATCATTCTGACTTCCGTACTCACCACGACAGTCATACCCTCCGCAGACGCCTCTCGAATGAACTCAATCAACGCCTTCTCCCACACAGACTCCCCCGAAGCCGAAGACCGAACAGCCTCAGGAGCCAATGTCATCACTGCCGTACTCATATGAACAGAATACATCATCATGCACACTTTGATCGAAAAACTGTGCACCAACCACCATCAGTGGTAACTTCATTCAACTTGGCTTATAGTTCATTATTCTTTTCACCCCAGGTCGTAAAACCACCGATGCTAACCAAAAACAATTAGCTGGATGGGGGTTCGACGTGCCTTGCTTCGCAAGCCACCCCTCGTCAGCCCTATTGGGCTTTCTCGGGCCTCGCTACTCGAAGGCCCACTGGGCCTTCTCCCAACGCTCGGACTCTCTCGGATTCGAGTCCACAGTTCGGTTCAATACAAAAACCAGGCGCGCGGCCTGGCTTCGTATTGAGTGGAGGAAATGGAGCATTATTAGAACGTTTTTGCCCTTACCGAAATCCCTTGTCAGGTCTTATTTATCGGTCGCTAAAGACCATAATTTGAGAACAGTCACTCAAGCGTTTGCCATGAGTCGTCTAACGCAGTGGAAGGAACAGAAGATCGCTTCTGACCGCTGAACGACGGAGTCCAGCATGAAGATAAAACTGTGCGGCACGATCATCGAGGGCTTCGGCAACAAGCGCTCGGGCACCCACAAGGCTCGCAGCAACATTCGCATTACGAATCGCATGAGTGAGAAGGTCACTCCTCAGGCCCGTACCACGAAAAGTCTGATCCACAGCGAGCCTTCCAAGCAGGATGACCGACACAGGTTCAGGGGCATTACGTGAGAGCCAACCACCCGATTCTTGACGACTAACTGCCCACGATGAAAGTGAATAGTAGCCGGCGATGAGGGGGATGCCAGCATCAATGGACACATAGGTTCGTGAGTCTCCGCTTACCTCGTTACGAAGAGCCTGGTGCACCAACCATTCAGTGACGGGACACCACAGTCGAAATTGTCAACTGGGTCACCTTGGTGAATACGACGAGGTTCTAGGAAGTTCACGGTGCTGTTGAATCCCAACGAGTAACGCGGGATCTCAGGACAGCCATAGCATCGGTATCTGACTCGTCAAGTGCTACCATGAAGTCATCCCATGCTTCAGGATCAAGTCGAAGCACCCTGGCTTGCAGCACATCCTGACGTGCAGCACGAACAACAACTGACATCACATAATCAGTGAGACTCGTACCACTGAGCTGAGCGGCTTCACTGATAAGAGCCCGATTATCTGCGGTCATCCGCAGATCAAGGCGAGCATCGCGAGTGGGTATCATGGCTGTTGGCATAACTCAAGTGTACGGTGGCTAACCGTACGCGTCAATGCAAGCTGGCCCTACTCCCTCGTTTTAGATTTATCGGAATTCTTGTTTGGCGCATATAGAAGCGAAAATCCACTTATGGCCATCAAGAGGGTGAAGAGCGCGATAAGACCGAACAGTATCCACGCAACAATTGACAATACTTGAGAAGCGTTTGTAGCCCAAAGCACAAGCAAATATGAAAAAGTGCCGCCCACAACGGAGACAAAGATCAATGCACTCAGGTTTCCAGAGTTGACCTTTCGGGTTAGCCGATCTTTGACTCTCGTTGCTTCTGCGTGGACGATGTCGGCAGCTAAGGACTTTGCTGGTAAGTCATCAGGCATACTGCAATAAATAGTTGTCGACTTTTCCAGCGACTTCCATGTCCTGGAGCTACCATCGCGCTCTATTAAAGCTTTGACTATCGAAATAACGGCAGACACGAGAGCCACCACTGTACCTAAGCACAATGGGTAGATTGTCTTTCAGCCATTCCATGAAACCCTCCCAATCAAAGGCAAAGAACCGTATGTTTGTCCTTCTCCAATTTGCTTCCTTGTGTTCAAAATTGATTTTCGGCAAGTGTTCGAATAAGACACTTTAAGTGGAGATGGGGGGAGTCGAACCCCCGTCCTCGAAAGGCGAACTAGGCATTCTCCGGGCGCAGCTACTCTTGTCGTATTTCTCGGCTTTCATGCTCTCGGTTGCACGTCATGAACAAGCCCAGTCACTATGAATGTCCTATGGTACCCCTAGGACAAGGGTACCTAAGTTAGCCTTCTAAACGAGGCCAGGTACTAGAGGGAAGGCACCTCTAGGCTGACCCTTCGGTTGCAGATCAGGCTGCAAGAGCGAAGTTGGTGCGAACATCGTTGGCACTTATTGGTTTCAAGGATCGTTAACGAGATAACCCTGAGTCCTCGGCCCGCTTCTCCTAGAACTACCGTTCCAAGTCGAAACCAGTCATCCCCTATTGAGTTGTGTGCTCTGCTGAGCCTTACCATTGTACTCCCAACTGAAAGCCTAATCAATGAGACGGCGGCGAGGACTGTCGAAGTCCCAAGTTTCAGAGTCTTCATTATCGCGACAAAGGGTTTAAATGAGCGCAGTCATGGATGCTTGTGGGAGGAATGATGGTCCATATCCATGCCTATCTTGCTGGGATTCAAGATAGCAGGCCAACCAATGATGTAGACGTGGTTCTACTCTCCGGGCGGGGACGCTATCGAATTTGAAAGACTCGGGTATGTAAGGAGTTGAGGGGGGAGGAATCACACGATGAGTCCTTCGGCCCTGAACCAATCTACGGTGTCATGCAGGGTTTCCTCCAGGGGGCGTACGGTGTATCCAAGGTCGCGTACGGCCTTTTCGTTGGTGAAGTTGGCATTGCTTTCCAGGGTATAGATGGAGTACGAGGTGTACAGCGGGGGTACTTTCCGAAGTCGGTAGTAGATCTCCGAGAAGGGGGCAGTGGCTTTCACGAACCATATGGGAAGGAAGTGGCGTATTGGTTTGCGACCTGTGACGGCACTAACCATGTCAAGAAGTTCCCGGACGCGATAGTACCGACCGGAGAGGATATAGCACTCACCACTTCGGCCACATTGGGCAGCCGCAATGATGCCTTGAACCACATCCCGTACATCGACGAAATCGTAGCCACCGTTCACGCCTGAGGTGAGGCGCCCGCGATAGTAATCGATGATCAGCGCCGAGATGTGACCATGCCCATCGTCGTAGGGTCCCATCAGACCTGAGGGGTGTACGATCACGTACTCAAGTCCCGCCTGACTAGCCCTATCAATGACGTACTGTGAAGCCTCGGCCTTGGTTTTAGCGTAACCACCAATGACCTGATCAGGATCAAAGTGGTCGACCTCTGCGATCAGGTTACCATGGGGTTTCTCGGGGATTGCGTGTACCGAACTCACATAAATAAACCTGTCCACACCCGCCTCAATGGCAGCGTTGAGTACCACCTGGGTCCCCACCACATTGACTTGATAAACCCGCGGATCGTACCGACTAGAAATCGACACAATTCCAGCACAATGAATAAGAATCAGCCTCGTAGATTCCCCAGGTTTGTGCAGGAAATCAACCAGTGTCTCAGGATCGGTGACATCCCCAAAGAACATCTCCACACCTTCGGGAACGGGCCCACAGCCCTCCCGATCAAAGCCTCGTACACTCTTTCCGGCGCCCACGAGTACCCGGGCCAGCGCGCTCCCCAAATGCCCGACTGCCCCCGTAATGAGGTACAGGTCAATCATGGAAGAATTCTACTCTTCAAGGACGAACACTGGTATAGCAACCATGAAATTTAGTCACGTACTTGCGATCACCCCACGAAGTGGAGTTATAGGAGATCCCCCACACGGCTTCGTAGACTGCGCGCGATTCAGCAATAGTGAATTCCGGGGTACAAAAGGCCGTTGCTAACACGGAGTACTCAAGTTTCGCCCTGGCTCTCTCAACGCTATAATGATAACAACCTAATCCCCGCGTTCAACTGACATAAGGAGCAAAGTTATAGTAACCAGCGTTAGCCAGAAGTTCATGGGCTCGGGGGCCGTAGTGGGCAATAGTGGATCCAAGTTGGTTTGGCTGATTCGGATCAGAGCTGACGAGTTGCCAGTGGGGCCAATCTGGACCGTCAATCTGTAGAGTCTCGGTGTCCGAGTCAAGCCAGATCCGTGTAGTTGTGGCGTGTTGAATCTCCAAGAGTGTCTCGCCGTCTGGGTTCCATGTTCGGGCTGTCCCATCAGTGGAGGCGGTGACTATTGTTTGTCCGTCGGCGCTGATGGCGCACCCTCGGACCCAACTGGTGTGTCCTTGGAGGG
>JAIRQE010000020.1 GCA_031256725.1 Propionibacteriaceae bacterium | reverse complement strand
GATGTCAGAAGATACGTCCCCCTGACACCACACCTCACTGTTGATGTTTCAGGCTTTGACTATGGCGTAGGAGATTCCTAGGTCATCGTCGGTGGTCCAGGCAGGGCCAGTAGTTTTTTCACTGACTTGGGTGGCTAGTACCTCTGAAGCAATCTGGTCTTGGGCTGCACGTACAGCGGTAGCTTGGTCACCTGTGCCAGACCATGACAGATGGATTCGGTCGGAGACATCCAAGCCGGAGTTCTTGCGAAGCTCTTGGATTCCACGGATGACCTCTCGTACCCAACCAGCTTGGATGAGGGCCTCGGTGAGTTCCACATCAAGGGCGATGGTTTCGGTGTTGTCACCTACGACGGACCATCCAGCCCTGGGACGCTCAGAGATGAGTACCTCGTCTGCCGTGATCTGGATACCGCCACCCCACTTCAAGGTGAGCTTGCCATGGGTGGTGATCTCTTTGGCTATCCATGCTGGGTCAGCATCTGCGATAGCCTGGGCCACCTCGGCGGTCTGCTTCGCGAAACGCTTTCCGAGGGCGCGGAAGTTTCCTTTGACTGAATAGTCCACGAGGTCACCGGCCGCAGAGAAGGATTCAAGGGTTTCGATATTGAGCTCAGCCTTGATTTCGTTGATGAGTTCCTCGGTGAGGCGGGCCAAAGAAGCCGAGGACACTAATGCCCGTGAGAGGGGTTGGCGGATCTTCATATTGGCTTCCGAGCGGGCTGACCGACCGAGTTCGACCAGACGCTGGGTGAGTGCCATTGAGGATTCCAGGGTGGAATCCACGAGGGTTTCCTCAGCCGTGGGCCATGAGGCAAGGTGTACGGAATTGGGGATAGTACCTTCTGAATCCTGCGACTGCGCGCAGGATGACGAGGAAGATACGTCGCAGGATCCAGACACAGGAGATACCCCGCTGGAAATTCCTGAGGCCAAGAAGAGATCCTGCCATACTTTTTCGGTGATGAAGGGGGCCAGGGGGGCCATCAGTCTCGTGAGTACATCCAAGGTCTCGTGGAGGGTGGACAAAGCAGAGTTGTCTCCATTCCAGAAACGGCGGCGGGAGCGGCGTACGTACCAATTACTCAACTCATCCACGAACTCTTGGATGAGGGTACCCGCGCGCAGGGTGTCGAATCCTTCAAGGGCTGAGGTCACCTGGATGATCAGGGATTGGGTACGCGAAACCAGCCAGCGATCCAAGACGTGACGTTCGGCGACTGCGGGTGGGCACCCAGGAGTCCAGTCGTTGACACGGGCGTAAAGCGCCTGGAAACTGACAGAGTTCCAATAGGTGAGCAGCACCTTACGTACAGTCTCTTGGATGGTGGTGTGACCCACTCGACGCGAACTCCACGGCGAACCACCAGCCACCATAAACCAGCGCACAGCATCGGCTCCATGGGTGTTGAGCAGGGGGATCGGCTCCAAGGTATTACCGAGATGCTTACTCATCTTGCGACCATCTTCTGCGAGGATATGCCCTAGACAGAGTACATTTTTGAAGGATGAGCGGTCGAAGACAAGGGTGGAGACAGCCATCAGGGAGTAGAACCATCCACGGGTTTGGTCGATGGCCTCACAGATGAAATCAGCTGGGAATGAGGACTCAAAGATCTCGGCCGAGTTTTGATCTGCCGGGTACCCTCGCTGAGCGAAGGGCATGGACCCGGAATCAAACCAGGCGTCGATAACTTCGGGTACGCGAGCCGATTTCTTCCCACAGGTCGGGCAATCGAAGGTGATCTCGTCCACCCATGGGCGGTGTGGATCAAGCTCGGATTGGTCGGTTCCGGTCAGCTCGCCGAGTTCGTCCAGGGAGCCCACACAGACCTGGTGGTCATCCTCGCATCTCCAGATGGGCAGCGGTGTACCCCAGTAGCGTTTGCGTGACAGAGCCCAGTCAACGTTGTTTTCCAGCCAGTCGCCGTACCTTCCGTTCTTGATGTGTTCGGGGTACCAGGTGGTCGCCTCATTTTCGCGGACGAGAGCATCCTTGATGGCAGTGGTACGGATGTACCAACTCGGCTGTGCATAGTAGATGAGTGCCGTGTGACAGCGCCAACAGTGGGGATACTGGTGGACGATATCGACCGCCTGGAAGAGCAGGTTGTTCTCTTTGAGGAAGGCGATGATCGGCTTGTCGGCCTCGGTGAACATCAGCCCGCCGACGAGGTCGAGTTTGGCTTCGAAGGTACCATTCGGCAGAATCGGGTTCACGAAGGGCAAGCCATAGGCACGACAGGCCATCATGTCGACTTCGCCGAAGGCGGGAGCCATGTGGACGATACCTGAACCATCCTCAGTGGTGACGAAATCGCCCATGACTACGTAGTTTGCTTCGCCTGGGAGTTCCACGAGATCAAGGGGGCGCTGATAATGCCAGCCCTCCATCTGCTTACCGGTCATGGTGGCGACAACAGTCCACCCCTCACCAAGAACCTTGTCCATGAGGGCCTCGGCGACGATAAGGGTTTCTTCACCATTGGTTGCCGCAACATAGGTGACTTCCGGATGTACGGCTGCCGCTGTGTTGGAGACCAGGGTCCAGGGGGTGGTGGTCCACACCAGAAGGGACACCTGGCCGTTCCAAGGCCCGTCGGCGAATTCGATCCCACTAGCGAGGGGGAAGCGTACGAAGACAGTGGTGACAGGGTCTTCCTCATAGCCTTGGGCGAGCTCATGGTCTGACAGGGTCGTACCACAGCGCGGGCAGTACGGGGCGACTCGGTAATCCTCGACAAGCAATCCCTTGGCGTGGATCTGTTTCAGAGCCCACCACACGGATTGTACGAAGGGTGTGGACATGGTCCAATAGGCCTCATCAAGGTTCACCCAATAGCCCATACGAGTCGTTAGTTCTGACCACATATCGACATATCGACTTACCGACTCTCGGCATCGGACATTGAATTCACCGATCCCGTACTCCTCAATGTCGGCTTTCCCGTTGAAGCCCAACTCCTTCTCAACCGCAATTTCGACAGGCAGGCCATGGCAGTCCCATCCAGCCTTGCGGGGTACCTTATACCCCTGCATGGTCTTGAACCGGGGGAAAACATCCTTGAAGGCACGGGCCTCAATGTGGTGTGTTCCAGGCATCCCGTTTGCAGTCGGCGGCCCCTCATAGAAGGTCCATATGGGCGCATCTGGACGATCCAAGGTACGCGTGAAGGTATCTCGTTCAGCCCATAATGCCAGAATCTCATGCTCCATCTGGGGCAAATCGATCTGCGGGGGAACAAGGTTATAGGGACCCTGGGTCTCAGAGGAGTTCGTAGTCATAATCACCCTATTCTACGCGCCCCTACGAGGTCCTTGCGTTCTCCAAGTTCAATGTGGAAGTACAACAATCCTTCACAGATGATCCTGGAAAGAAATATCGATAGGTTATTCTGGAATGTGTTAAGGTTGCTTGATTCGTGATTGTGTCAGTGGGGGACGTATCTCTTGGCTCCGCACGCTGACGTTCTGCTTGCGTACCACTCTTTGGAGCCAAGAGATACGTCCCCTGACACCGTCCCTGACACTGCCTTGTAGATATGGGAGGAAGGTCCATGGTGGGTACCTGGAATTTCAAACCTGACGACATCCCAACTCCAAGCCAACTACCTGGAAATACACCCAGTCAGACCCCACTTAGTCAGGTTTATCTAAAGCGCAGCAGTACGAGAAGGATAAACATCCATCCCAAGGGTTCAAGTTCACGATCCAATCTTCGTAAAGCCCCCATCTTCAACAAACTGGCGGTAAATAACAAAAAGAGTAATGTGATCCCCGTCCGTGGGGATATCATCAATCGGCCTGCCCTCGGCAACAGGTCATCCAATCCGACTGTACTACCCCCTGTTGTACGGACTTCACGCAAAATGAGGAAGTCAGCTTCCCGTACCAAGTCCCCACCAATTCAGGGAACAATCCTCCATCTGATACTAGTGGTGGTTAGCCTGATGCTCATCGGTCTTTCCTCCACTCGACCTCCGAGGACACATCCACCAACTACTTTCCCAACCTTCTATGTACCACCATTGCCCTCACAATCCACAGAAGGCTTTGAGGAACCAATCGAGGATGAGATCCAGGGTGAGTTGCTCATCGACACGGATCAAGGCCCTGTGCGTTTCACTGTCCTGGGTCACCTGGCCACATTGACAGAAATTGCCCACTTCAGACCTGTTCCTGGGAAGGTTTTTGTCTCGATACCTGCTGAAATTGAGTACCTGGGTACCCAATCCTATTCCCACACCTTCTCCAGTCTTTCCAGTGAAGTTCAACTCATCGACGCTGACATGGTACGCCATAGGCTCGAATTCAGTGTCGTAGCCATGAGGGCTCGCGATGGGGGCCCAAACTCCCTCATCTCCTTCACATTGGGACCAGGCGAGAAGGCACGGGGCGTACTTGTGTATCAAGTTTCTTCTGAGAGTCTTGAGGGTTTACAGTTTTACCTCACTCTTGGTGATGAACCCCTCACTATGGAGATCCAATAGTGATTCTTGATTTTGGCTAGGTAGACTTGAGGTATGAGTACCGAACCCAGGGATGTCGGGCCGCTCTTTGGTGGAGATCGCCCGATCCGTGACTCTGACCGCCAGCTTGTCATCAACCTTCTTCATTCAGCCCACGCTGACGGGCGTCTTTCCGACTACGATTTCCATGCTCGAATGCAGTATGTCTACCACGCTCGGACCTTCGACGATCTGGTACCCGTTGCCCGCGATCTTATGAATTAGGGAACCAGAGTTTGCAAAGCGTAGACTAGATCCATGAGCGAGATTGGTTTCGGTATCGATATCGGGGGATCTGGAATCAAGGGTGCTCCAGTGGATTTATCCACAGGGGAATTACTCGCAGAGAGGGTGCGTATCAGCACTCCACAACCGTCAACACCAGTAGCAGTAGCCGAAACTGTGGCACAGTTGGTGAATCAATTTGGCGCGGATGCAGCCACACTCCCCATAGGAATCACTATGCCCTGTGTGGTGAGTAATGGTATAACCCGCTCTGCGGCGAACATCGATCACGAATGGATTAACCATCCAGCTGCTGAAACCTTCGCAGCGGCCCTTAGAAAAGAAGTCACCCTCGTTAACGATGCTGATGCTGCAGGGATTGCTGAGACCTACTATGGTGCAGCTCAAGGACAATTGGGTCTAGTCATCCTCACAACACTGGGTACAGGAATAGGTTCAGCCATGATCTACGATGGCGTACTCATCCCCAACTCTGAACTTGGGCACCTAGAAATCGGTGGTCGGCAAGCAGAAAAACGAGCAGCAGCCAGCGTACGTACGAAAAAAAACCTGAGTTGGAAGGCCTATACAAGAAGACTCCAAAGGTACTACTCAACCCTGGAATTTCTATTCAGTCCAGACCTGTTCGTGGTCGGCGGTGGCATCAGTCGCGACTCTGAGAAATACCTCCCGTACCTTGAGTTGAATACCCCGATCATACCTGCGCAATTAAGAAACCAGGCAGGGATTGTGGGTGCTGCATGGTACGCCTTCCACCTTCAAGGCTCGGCTCGTACCCAATCCTAAGAATTGAGGTCGAGGAGGAATCGACTCTATTCCGCGAGGCCCTGACCACGCTAGGATCATACTTAGTCCTTCCAGTGCTGGTCGGCAGAGTCCGCCACCAGTTACACATTTCCCTACTACCATGACATTATTGTCTGTGAGTTTTACAACAAGGAGGAACGATGCCTGAAACAGCCACTCTCACGCTGCCTGATGGACGAGTCCTAGAACTTCCTGTCGTTGTGGGTACCGAAAACGAGCACGCTATCGATATCTCACGTTTGCGCGCCGAGTCGGGATACGTCACCATCGACGACGGCTACATGAATACTGGTTCCTGCAAGTCGGAGATTACCTTTATCGATGGCGAGAAGGGAATTCTTCGTTATCGCGGATATCCTGTCGAGGATCTGGCCAAGAACTGTTCCTTCGTCGAGACCTCCCAGCTGCTGATCTGGGGCGAGTTGCCCTCCCCCGAGGAGCGCCGCCACTTCTCCCACCTTTTGACCGAGAATTCTGCGCTACCTGAGGATTTCCGTCGCCACTTTGCTGGATTCCCAGTACACGCGCATCCCATGTCGATCATGTCGGCCATGATCAACGCCCTCCAAAGCTATGATCTGCCCGGACTCATCATTGATGATGAGGAAGAGTTCGAGCGGGTTTCGGCTGCCCTGATGTCTAAGGTACGTACGATCGCTGCAGCGGCCTACAAGTCTTCGGTCGGTGAGCCGATTATGTACCCACGATATGACCTGCGCTATGTCGAGAACTTCCTTCACATGATGTTCTCAAGGCCCTATCGTGACTATGTACCTTCAGCCGAAGCCACATCCGCATTGAACCTGTTCTTCCTTCTGCACGCCGACCACGAGCAGAACTGTTCGACCTCAACGGTACGAATGGTGGCCTCAGGTCAAGCAAACCTCTATGCCTCTGCTGCTGCCGGTGTTTGTGCCCTGTGGGGTCGCCTCCATGGTGGCGCCAACCAGGCTGTGATGGAGATGCTCACCTATATCCGCGCCTCGGGGATGTCGGTCAAGGAGTACGTCGCCAAAGTCAAAGACCGCAGTGATGGTATCCGTTTGATGGGTTTCGGACATCGTGTGTACCGCGCCTTTGATCCCCGCGCTGTACTGCTTAAAGATGCCTGCGACAAGCTGCTCAACGCTATGCAGATCGATGACCCACGTTTGGATATTGCACGCCAGTTGGAGGAAGCCGCACTCAACGACGACTACTTCATCTCACGCAAGCTCTACCCGAATGTCGACTTCTACTCGGGTATCATCCTGACCGCGCTGGGTATCCCCGTCGAGATGTTTACCGTACTCTTCGCCATCGGTCGTATGCCCGGATGGATCGCCCATTGGAAGGAGATTTATGATGCTCCCCAGACAAAGATCTACCGTCCACGACAGGTGTACACCGGTCCAGTCAAGCGTGAGTGGTTGAACCGCTTCCAGCGTGAGAAGGGGATGACTGATTCTCGTGGGTTCAAGGTGCCGGAGGAGCTACGTACCACCCAGGCTCCGCAGTCACAATCTTTGCCTAGTTAGTTCTCTTAGTACCTTATTTGTTCTGATGTACGCGGAGGGTGGGGTACATCTATCGTGAACACACTCACGCAGTTGTTCCTTTGGAAACAACTCCTCCGTTCGGGGATACGGTTCACGACAGATGTGCCCCACCCTCCGCTTGATCAACTGGTACTGGCAAAGCGAGTATTGCAAGTTGGGTAGGCTGACTATTTAGTGGACTATGTGTAGGCGGTCGTAGATCCATTTTAGGGGCTTGGGGGCCCACCAGTTCCATTTTCCTAGGATGGTCATGGTGGCTGGTACTAGGAGCATTCTGACTAGGGTGGCGTCGGTGATGATGGTGATGGCCAGTACTACGCCGATCTGTTTGATGGCTATCATGCCACCGAAACTGAAACCTATGAAGACGGCTACGATGATGGCTGCGGCAGAGGTGATGATTCTTCCAGAGCGTTGGAGTCCTCGTTCAACGGCTTCATCATTGGGGAGGCCCTGGTTGTAGAACTCTTTGATTCTGGCGATGAGGAAGACTTCGTAATCCATGGCTAGACCGAAACCGAAACAGATGAAGCAGACGATGATGAAGGTCTCCATGCCCTGGACCTGGGGCATCCCTAAATACCCGTTTATGAAGATGAAGGTGGCCAACCCTAGGGAGGCCAAGAGGGACAGGCCGTTAATGAGGATGGCCTTGATGGGTACAATTATTGAGCCTGTCATCAGGAACATCAGGAAGAAGACCGCGAATCCCATAATGGCGAAGGCGCCTGGGGTACGGTCGATGATGGATTGAATGAAGTCGAGTTGGATGGCCGCGGAGCCGCCTACATGGATAGGATAGCCTGGGTCATGGGTACGCAAATCCTTGACCTCCTGGGTCACTTGGGTACCCACCTGGTTGGCGACATCAATACGTACAGTAATCTTCGTGCGCTGATCATCGTCGGCCAGAGGACTCGGTTGTGAGACGAAAGCCACATCAGTGATTCTCTCCACATGGCTGACCAGATCGGCAGTGTCCTCAGGTGGTACATCCGCAACAATGATGATCGACGGATCCACCAGCCCGGGGTAGTCCTCTTGAATGATGTAGTACGCCTTGGAGGAGGGACTCTCCTCGGGAATGAAATCCGAGAAGGCTGAACGTACCTGAAGATCCTTCAAAGGGGAGGCCATGGCCACAAGAATCAGGGTCACAACACCAAGGATAATCCAGGGCCTTTTATGTACCCCTCTAGCCAAACGCGAGAAGAAGCCGTGATCCGAGGAGGAATCGCCCACCGCCTTGACTAGGGATTTAAGGACAGGAATTCTCGTAATCATTGACGGTTTGATCATCGTACGTCTCATCAGAACGATGACCGATGGAACAAGAGTCATTGCTGTGAGTACCGCTAAGAGGGTGACAATCATCCCCGAGGCGGCGATGATCCTCAGCATCTGGGCCTTCATGATGAGCAGGGCAGACAATGCACACGCGATGGTGACTGCTGAGAAGAAAACAGTGCGCCCGGCAGTCTTCAAGGTGATCTCCATGGCTTCGCGGACGATGGCTGTGGAGGTGGGTTTATCAGGCATAGTTTCGGGACTAGTACCATAATTCCGCTCTGCAAGGATTCTGGCTAGCTCCTCTCTGTACCGTGACACTATGAGGAGGCCGTAGTCGACAGACAGGGCTAGGCCAATGATCGAAGCGATGTTGATGGTGAAGGATTCGACTTCGGTGAAGAAGGTCATCCCCCACAGGGAGCCCATGCCGATTCCGATGGCGACCAGGGCCCCCAGGATGGGTAGACCAGCTGCGAGGAAACCACCAAAGATAATGATGAGAAGCAGTAATGCGACCGGCAGGCCGAGTGCCTCACCGCGAATAAGATCGGTTTTGACCTGCTCCATAATGGAGTTCGACAGGGATGTCTTCGACATTAGGTGTACCTGGGCTGTGGGGAAATCCTTACGCAAATCCTGTTCGAAGAAGTCAACGGCCTCATCAACTGCGGCTTCGGTGTCCTTGATCCCATCCGTACTCAGATCCTTGTCCAAAGTAATCGAGATGATGAAACCATCCTCCTTATCGGAGAACAATGCCTGAGCCTGGGGCATGTTCAGATCGGGAAGCTGGAAGGGGTCGACGATAGTTGCCACATTGTCGACTTTGAGATCCTCGCGATGGTCAGCAAGGAAGGTCACCAGATCCGGGATATCATCAGGAATATCCAGACCAGTGACGACTAGAGTTATCCCCACTCCACCAGCATCAGTTGAGGCAAGATTATTGACCTCATCGGATTCCGTACCTTGTACCAGGGACACAGGGGTATGAAGACGATCAAAGAGCCCACCATGGCCGTACCCCCAGAATGCGCCCCCACAAGCAACAATGAGTACGACCACCCACACCGCAATGGCCCTCCACGGATGTCGAGCAACGGAACGGCCTAACGCATCAAACATGGAATTCCCTCACGATCTGGGACGTCTCTTATCGAGAATACACCCAGGATCACCCTTTGGGAGAGGTTCAGTATACGGTGTCTCGTTTGGCTACTTGAACAACCCAAATGATTAAGCATCCATGGGAGAGTGTGTAGATCACTCGATAGTCTCCGACTCTGAGCTCAGGTAAGAATGTCTCGGCGGCGGAAGCCGAGGGCTCCTAGTACTCCTAGAACTATTCCAGCGACCATCAAACCTATCCAGGGCCACCAGGAGAAGGGTTCGGAGGGCCATCGTTGTAGGAGGCCGAAGGGGGTGAGGCGTTCGGCCCATCGGGGGAGGCCCATCATGGAACCCATGTACGTCATGAGGAAGGAGACGACAAGATAGGTCCAGCCGACCCAGGTGTACTTCTTGGCGTAGCCAACTAGAAACAGACCCAAACCACCGAAAGCGAACAGTGCGGGGAAGTAGTTGAAGGCTACTTTGGCGATGAGTGGTGTACTCACCGGTTCGGTCATGACCGATTGGATGACCACCCAGAACCCTGCGGCAGTCAAAACGAGCATGACCGCAGAAACGATGACAGCGAGACCGGCGTACCCTATGAAGAGCCGCCAACGTGAGACTGACTTGCCGAGTACGTAATCCAAGCGGCCTTGGACTTCCTCGGAGCGAAGCTTAAAAACCGTTGTCAGAACGGGAATGGTACCAATAATGCCCATGATGAGTACCAGCATGGTGACGACGGGACCCGTGATGTCTTTCTCGTTGGCTCCGATGCCCATCATCTGTTGGTACAGCGGGTTGGACATGACAAAGTCTTCCATCTCACCCATGACTGACCCGTAGGCGGCAGCAGAGATGAAGACGGTTGCTGACCAGGCCAAGATGGTACTCCTGGTCAACCTCCAGGTCAGGCCCCACTCCCCGGAAAGGGTTCGGGGTGCATGTGCGCGGGCCCGACCTAGGTTCGGAAGGAGCCCTTGACCCAGGTCACGCAGAGAACTGAGAGCAAACCCGAGACCCATCAGAACAAGGCTCAAACTCACCAGGATGACTACTGGCATCAGCCGATCCTCGTAGAAACAGTAGGTTCGCTGAATGAGTCCCAGAGGCGAGATCACCGCAAGAGTTTCCGAACTCACATCGCCATAGGCCCGCAGAATATAGAAGAAACCCAACAATCCCGTGCTGATTCCCATGGCCTCGCGGGAACTATGGGCAATCTGAACAATCACCATTGTCAACGCGGCGAAGAAGAGTCCGCACGTCGCCAGAGCCGCCGAGTACAGCAGGCATCCCCGCACAGTGAACGATTCGACGTTGAACACTCCCATGAAGAATCCGCAGGCCAAGAAGACCACCACATTGATATAGACCATCAGGACTGAGACTGCCCCCAAGTTTGCGAGCCGTCCGGTGGGCAGGGCTCGGATGACCTCCAAGCGCCCCTCGTCTTCGTCGGTACGCGTGTGGCGGATCACGATCAGGATGTTCATCACCGCGACCACAAGTGCTGACCAGACCATCATCATCTGGGAGTAGATGATCGACAGGGTCACTTCGGAGCCATAGATGAGCCCGCACATCGCGACCATGGCGGGGTTTTTCATCAGTTCACCAAGGATGCCCATCTCATCAGAGCTACCAGCGATCGAAGGCATTGCGGGTACGAATCCCGCACAGAACATCGTGACACCAATGATCCAGGCGGGCATCACCCATCGGTCACGCCGTTGGATCATCCGTAATAACTGGGTCCATCCTGAGAAGGACCCCAGTGATGTGGTTGCCATGGTTGTCCTCTCAGGCCTCGTAGTGACTCATGAACAACTCTTCAAGAGTCGGCGGTGTGGACACCAATCGGGTAGCACCCTGGGTCGCCAAGAATGCCATGACCCCAGCAGTGTGATCATTATCGAGATGGAATTCGGCTTCGCCATCGTGGAGGCTGAGATCATGGACACCCTCCAAAGTCTTGAGTCCACCAAGATCACCCGTGGCTTCGACGTGTACCTGGTTGCGTGTCAGATGCTGCATCTCTCGTAGGCTTCCAGTATCCACGATCTTCCCTTGTCGGATGATGGATAACCGAGTGCACAGTTGCTCAACCTCGGAGAGAATATGCGAAGACAGGAATACGGTCTTCCCCTCAGCGGCCACCTTTCGTACACATTCCCTGAACACCATCTCCATGAGAGGGTCAAGCCCCGAAGTCGGCTCATCCAAGATATAAACATCGGCATCAGTTGAGAATGCAGCAATCAACGCAACCTTCTGGCGGTTCCCCTTCGAGTAGGTTCCACACTTGCGCGTCGGATCAAAGTCGAACTTCTCGATGAGTTCCTTGCGGTACCTCTGGTCCCCGGTTTTCTTCAGGCGTACAAACAAGTCGATAACCTCACCACCGGTCAAACTCGGCCACAGATTCACATCGCCTGGGACATAGGAAACCTTTTGATGAATGTCCACAGCATCAGACCAGACGTCTTTGCCGAACAACTGCGCTTGGCCTGAATCAGCCTTCAGTATCCCCAAGAGGATTCGGATCGTCGTGGACTTCCCTGCTCCATTCGGCCCGATGAATCCATAGATTTCCCCTGGGCCAACCTCAAGATCGACTCCGGTCAGGGCGTGTACTCTTCCGAAATCTTTGGTGATTCCGTTCATGGAAATGGTCATTTCAGACATGGGTACTCCTCGGTTCCTCGTGGGATTAGTATCCCCGAATCATGTATGTTCAGCTAGTACCTCAAGGATCTGTTCACCATCTGGGAGTGGAACAACCGCGCCTTGGGTTATCCGGGCAAGGATTGGTGCGGGGTTCTTGGGGAAGGTGAATCTCAACCCAACTCCGGTGTCACCATAGGTACGTTCCAGGATTGTGGCACCTGCACGCAGGAGTTCCTCTTCACTACGACCGACCTCCGCGTGGGTGAGGGTGATCGCCCAGACCTGATGTACCTCGCGAATGACGATGGGCATGGTCGAGGTGGCCTCGGCAACACAGCCTCCATAGGCTCGCGCCAAACCGGATGCGCCCAGTTTGATTCCCCCGAAATAGCGGGTGACAACCGCTGTGATGTTGACTAGCTCGGCTTGGACAAGGGAGTTCATCATGGGGATTCCGCCGGTACCAGCTGGCTCACCATCATCGGAGCTTCTAGCTGTTTGTACTCCCATATCGTCGAGGACGAAAGCCATGCAGTGGTGGCGTCCATCCGGGAATTCGGCGCGCACTCCTGCAATGAGGGTACGGGCCTCAGTTTCAGTGTTGGTACGCCCGAGGGTGGTGATAAACCGCGAGCGTTTGATCTCGGTTTCGGTTCGTGACCGGTACCCCTCAGGTGGCATGTACGGCATGGAATCAGTCTAGCGGGCCAGGGTTGAATCCCGGTTTCCCCGGAGGGTGGTACTCGCCCAAGTCGTGCCAGAATGGAACGGCACATTGAGTGCTTGTGAAAGGGAACCATGCCGAAGATCGGACCCGTACCAGAGAATGTCGTGGATGCGGTCACGGAATCTCTCATGCGGCTACCCCAGATCGCGGGCCCTCGCCTCAACTCCGCCATGGTCAAACTCATCGACATGGCCATTGATGGGGTTGCCACACTGACGCCAGCACGTGAACTAGCCGCCAAGCATCTGCAACGTCACCAGGGGGTAAACGAGGCTGTCGACTCCATCATTCGTCAACATATTCTTCTCGCCACCATCCAGGGAGTGATCTCTAATATTGGCGGAATCGTGTCGATGATCATTGGTACCCCCATTAACGTCACTGGTCTTATTGTTGTTCAGGTACGTATGGTCGCCTGTATCGCCCACCTCCACGGGTACGACCTCAACGATCCACGGGTACGAACCGCCCTCGCGATGTGCCTGTTGGGTGAGCGCGAACTGGATCGTCAAATTGCCAGCGCACGCCTACCAAGTACACCGGCTGCTGTGGCCACATCCCCAGTCTTTGACCCCCACCTTCATGCCCATGTTGCGGATCGTGTGCTCCATCACCTACTGTCTGAAGCAGCCGGCAAGAGTGTCGTCACCACGATTGGTCGCAAGACTCCCATCATTGGTGGTGGTATTGGTGGAATGGCTGACCTCCTTGATACACGTATGGTCAGTCGTTGTGCTCGTACCCACTTTCACATGCGCCGGCCTGTGCTGATGACTCAGTACACGCAGGACCCTGTGGAATACGCTTCCTATCCTGGGTAGTACCGGACTTGGGCCGCGAATCTCTTCAAAATGAAAACCCTCTGATTCATACGGCAAAACCGCTAGAGTATGCAAGACAAGGAGTGTCAGATTTCCGCATAGGAGGTGGGGTTGTGCTCAAGTTTTTGAGGACCACAATAATCGCTGTAGGTATCGTACTTATTGGTGCAGCTATTGCATTGATGATCGTCAGCTATATTCAAATTAATTATGTCGTCACCACGCTCGCTACGGCCAACCTAGACTTTGAGTGGAAGACACTGTACTGGTTCTTCTTGGCTGGGGCTGGCCTGGCTGCACTCTTGGGGGCCTTTTCTTTGGGTCTTGGGATCGGGATGCCAAAGCGTACATTCAAGCAGCGTTTGAAGGAGACCGAAAAGGCAGTAACCTCGGCTCCGGTACCTCCGGCTGCTCCTGCACCTGTACCAGCAGTTGATGCGAAGGATGAATCCTAAACCCATTTGTGATGGGGTGCTCAGCCGATGTACATCCTTGAGAGTCGTTCGGTGAAACCACAGAGCACTTCGTAACTGATGGTTTGTGACAGGACTCCGAGGTCATCAGCACCAATAGCCTCGGAACCGTCACGTCCAAGCAATGTTACTTGTTCGCCAACACCAATCTCCGATTCGGGGCCAAGGTCGACCATGATCTGATCCATGCACACTGTTCCCACCTGTGGGTAGCGGCGACCCTGGATGAGTACCTCTGACTTATTGGAGAGAAGGCGAGGGTAACCATCCCCGTACCCTATGGCGACGGTGGCTATTCGTGTATCGCGCGGGGCAACCCAGGTCCTCCCATAGCTGACAGTCTCACCAGCGTTGACCGTTTTGACGAAGGATACATGGGAGATCATTGACATGACGGGGCGTACGGTGACGGGTTTTTCCGGGGATTGAGGGTAGCCATAGGAGAGAATCCCGGGGCGTACCATGTCGAACCAGGCGGACGGATGTCGTTCGACAGTGGCGGAATTTGCAGCATGCTTGAGTTCGATTCCGCGACCGATGGTGGACTCAATGAGATCAAGGGTCTCTGTGAACTGAGCGATCTGACGGGAAGTGAAGTCGTCCTCCTCAGGGTTCTCCGCTGCTGCGAAATGGGTGAAAACCCCTTGAAGGTTGAGGAATGGCGCCTCCTCCACTAGCTCTGCAAGGCGGGGAGCAAGGGATACTGGGCAGCCGATCCGACGCATACCCGTGTCGATTTTGATGTGGACATTCGCTATCTGATCCGCAGTCTCAGCAGCGGCGCTGGCAGCCCAAATTGAGACAGGATCACCCACGGTCAGCGTGAGTTTTGCTTGGATAGCCCGAGACAGTTCATGGTTTTGGGTTTGGGAGAGTTTGAGGATGGGGGTCGTGATTCCCGCAGCTCGCAGGCGTACCCCTTCTTCGACTGTTGCCACGCCGAACCAGTCGATGGCCGAGCGTTCCTCCAGGAAGCGTGGAAGGGTCGCAGCGTACTGTGCTCCAGAATGCTCAGTGAGCCCGTGGCCATAGGCATTGGCTTTGATGGGTAGAAGGATCTTGCGGAATTCAATGTGCGAACGGATGGCATCAAGGTTTCGTTCTAGGGCACCTAGATCGACTTGAGCGTAGGACTCGAAACCTTCCATTCCTCTTCCTTTCCGCATTTATTCTAGGGTGTAGATCCATGATTCCGGTGTTCTTGGGGGAAGTATCACACTATGTACATAACCCAGCGTAGAATAGACCCTGTGAATGAACCGAACCCAGCCCACTGCTACAAACATCCTGATCGGTTCACACATATCAATTGCAGAAGATGTGGACAGCCGATTTGCGGGGAGTGCATGGTTCCTGCGCCTGTGGGTTTCCAATGCGCGTCATGTGTGAAGGAGCACACGAAGACCACTCGCCAACATCAGGGAAGCTACGGCGGTTCAATCTCAGCGAATCCGCGGCTCACCTCCATCGTATTAATTGCGATCAATGTGGCTATTTGGGGTATCATTCAAATGACTGCATGGGCGAAGGTTCAGTACTTTGTGATCCAGTTTCTGGGTCTGCTTCCGCGGGGACTATGTGTGGTTGCTGACCAACCAGGCGCCTATTACCCTGATCTGACGAAGAATGCATGCCAGAGGATAGCCGAGGGCCACTGGGTTCCAGGGATCGCAGACGGTGCATGGTGGCAGATCTTCACCTCGATCTTCACCCATGTTGCTATTACACATATCGCCTTGAACTGTTTATGTCTATGGTTTCTCGGGCCACCACTTGAATCCCTTTTGGGACGGCTTCGCTTCCTAGTTACCTATATAGTATCAGGTATCTTTGGATCGCTGGCTGTGTACTGGCTTAGCTCCGAAACCTCATTGACCTATGGTGGGTCAGGATCTTTGTTCGGGTTGATGGGCTGCCTGCTCGTGGTCCTGTGGCTTCGCAAGTCGGATGTACGACAGTTACTCATGTGGTTGGGGTTGAACGTCATGATCACCTTCATTGGTGGTTCCCATATTTCCTGGCAGGGCCATCTTGGTGGTCTTGTTGGTGGAGCCCTTCTAGGGTGTATTTGGGGTCTGGTACCAGCTGGACAGAATCGGGATCGGACCCAGTGGATTCTTATAGGAACAGCCCTTGTTCTGCTTGCTCTTGGGTTGGGTTTGAGAACCTGGGTTCTTGTTTCTTCATGAGTCCACGTCGGTTTTCTGTTTATGTACGAAGACTGGTTTACTTACTTTTGATAAGCAGTTTTGTGAGCTTTGTAATAGTTTGTTCCCGCTGAGGTAGAACCACGTATCCTTAAGGTCGAGGGCAGGTATACCATCGGATTCATGGAGGTCAGGAATTGTATTCTTGATAATCAACCTGAATATGTGGATGCGAGTACTCGGGTTGAAATAAGGCAACGCCTTGCGGATGTTTTCTCCAACGGGCAGCTCATCGACAATAGTGTGATCCTCCCGAAATCCCAGGTCACCATGAAGGCCTCCCTGATTGATACCGGTAGTACAGGGCGTGCGACTGTGATGTTGTGGTTTAGCCATCCGTCATGGGATCGAACCGTTTTTGAGTCAGCCACTGGGATCGGAGAAACCGAGAAGGAGGCCCTAGATCGGGCCATCATGAGTATTGCTTTGACTTTAGTATTCCTCCTTGACAACCTTGGTACTTCTATTCCTGATGAGCGTTTCGCAACACAATGGGATGACTGTGAACATCAGTGGTCCCTGTGGTGTGGACTCATCTCAAGTCACGGGTCGAGTGAGTTGGTACCCGTGGAAGGATCAACCTATTTAGGGCTCCTCAAAGACTCCATCATGGAGCACTTGGAAAACCAGATCATCTCCTATCTTCAAATTTCAGCAGAATGGTTCAATGAGGAACCCAACGCAGAGGTTCTTTTCAATGGGATGGTGAACCCCGAAATGTCCTTATTGGTCGAATCCCATATGAGGGCATCCTGGCCACCACATGTGGAAGTATCTCACAAACAATTGATCTGGATATCTCAGGAAGAGGGATAGTGGGCAAGGGTCGTAATCTTGTCGACCTGGTGGAATTACGCATGCGACCGAAGGTTTTCTTTGCAGTGCTTGGTTGCGCACCAGTAGGATGACGGTGTTCGTCGTGGCGCAGTCCTTGTGTACTGCGCCCCAACCACAGATCCCCGTAGCCGGCTATGTGGGCTGAGGGGAGAGTACTCATGGGACTACGAGCGATAAAGTTCGGTGGCACCAGTCTTGCTAGCGCATCCCAGATCAAGAAGGCAGTCGGCATCATCAAGGCCCAGCCGGATCGTCGGTACCTTGTTGCATCAGCGCCAGGAAAAAGGTCGTCGGACGATATTAAGATCACCGACCTCTTGTATGAACTCTATGAGCGTCGCAATGGTGACTATGGGCCCACCCTGTCGGCCATTCAATCCCGATTCACTGAGATCGCTCAAGAACTCGGGGTTGATATTGATCTTGACTCAATCTTCGCTGAAATTGAGCGACAACTCTTAGCAGATGCTGGGATGGATTACTTCGCCTCTCGTGGGGAGTACCTCAACTCGATGATTATTGCAGCCCATCTTGGATGGACTTTCATTGACGCCGCGGAGGTCATCTGCTTCTGTGAAGATGGTACCTTCCTATCCGAAGAAACCAACATGGTACTGGGTGAGGCTCTCGATAAAGTTGAACGTGCTGTTGTACCAGGCTTCTATGGTGCTACGCCTTCAGGTGTTGTCCGTACCTTCTCCCGGGGTGGATCAGATGTCACTGGCGCTCTTGTTGCTCGTGCTGCGAAGGTTGATGTCTACGAGAATTGGACCGACGTTTCGGGGATCCTTATGGCAGATCCCAGGATCGTACAAGCACCCCAGCCCATTACGAGGATTTCCTATACTGCATTGAGGCAACTGACATACCTTGGAGCCTCCGTCCTTCACGAGAATGCCATCTATCCGGTTCGTAGGGCTGGGATTCCAACCAATATCCGTAACACTGATCGCCCCGATGATCCGGGTACCTGGATTCAAGCAGATGCCCCAGGCGATCAGGTGACATCATCCATCGCACCCAAGATCATTGGGCTTGCAGGTCGTACGGGATGTACCGCCATCACTGTACGCAAGGTGCAATGGAGTGGTTCACTGGGCGTCGGAGCAGGACTCCTCCAACTCTTCGATGAAGCCAATATCGCTGTCGATCTTGTCCTGACAAGCGTAGATGCTTGGACTATCATCATTCGTGGTGACTCCAAAACCCTGGAAACAGTGGTTGCGAAAATCCAGACGCTGGAACCCGATTCCTATGAAGTACGCGATGGCCTAGCCCTCGTCGGAGTAGTCACAACAGGGATTGTGTCACGTGGAACAATCAACGCAAACATAGCGGATGCCCTCCTTGAGGCGGGGATTGAGATCCATGTCGACTCCTGTGCCGACTCTATGCAGGTAGTAGTTGTCGACACTTCCCGGTACGAGGACGCAGTTCGCGCAATCTACCAGGCCCTTGTGTGACCAATCAGCATTGACTCCTGGATTACTTTGACAGTCACTCCCACATGAGTGGAACTACTCTGCTTAGATCTTTGATGCGAGAGTTTCGATAACGAGGCAGGAAGCCGTACAAAGTACTACAAAGAATTTCGATCTCTGACCTCACAAATGGTCCTTCTCAAAGGCCTTCTTCTGTGTACGCCTAAAACACAGGAGAAACTATGGCACTCGCAACCTTTTCACGTACTACCGCTGTAAGGGCCATACCGCGACATGAGGTCGAAGACCAATGGGTACCTGCGGCCCCATTTAGAGCCCATGTGTCCCATTTGGTTACCACTGCTCAGATCCCTTGGCCCGTTGTTGCTCACAAGGCAGGAGTTTCTTTGGGTACCTTGAGAACCCTTCTTTACGGCCGTAATGGACGGGTCCGACCAAAAATCAGTATTATCGCTGCCCGAAGTCTCATCGAACTGAGAATGGAGGATCTTAGGTGGATGAGAGGTGCCCAGATGAGTGCCGAGAAGGCAGGAATGAGAATCAGGCGACTACGAAGCCTCGGTATAACCTGGGAAAAGATAGCACACTATCTTACGGTCGATGTATGCGCATGCCAAGAACTGGCCCGAGGGGAACGTACCTCCTGCTCTGTCATGGTTGATGTACTCTCGCAATGTGCCTGCTCAGAAGCAGGATTGCCTTCGTGGCAGGACTTCACAGACGGGGAGGATCTCCTTAGTTAACCGACCCACTTCTCATCAAGCCATCATTGAATACGCGGAGGGTGGTACATCTATCTCAAACCGTATCCCCGAACGGAGGAGTTGTTTCCGAAGGAAACAACTGCGAGAGTGTTGGAGATAGATGTACCACCCTCCGTGTACACCAATGAACCGCAGTCGGCTGCGATCTGCGATCCGTATCCATCATGGTTGTGAAGGGTCGTAGACTGATGTGTTGACGAAAGGATAGGCAATGGAGATTCGCTTCGCGACAACTGATGATATCGAGACTCTGGTTGAGGCCAGGTTGAGGTTCAACGAGGAGCTGCATCCCAATGCTCATGACGAGAATGAAGCCCTAGCCGCACAGTTTCGCGCCTACCTCCCCACAGCAATGAAGGATGGCTCATTCATCGGCGTCCTTGGTTTTGTCGAAGGTACCCTGGTGGCAACCGTCTTTCTAGCGATCCGCGACATGCCCGCCAACTCAGCCATGCCTCGAGGCCGCAACGGTACCCTGCTCAACGTCTTCACCCTCCCAGGTTTTAGGCGCCGCGGCTACGCAGAAAGAGTACTGGCTGCCACCATCGACAAAGCGCGCGAATTAGACCTGGATGTGGTTGACCTTGAAGCCACTGCCATGGGACGAGGACTCTACGAGAAAGCTGGCTTCCAGGTACGTCCACTCACGCCAATGAGAATGAGACTGTCTCAGTAACCGCGATCAGTAACCGCGAGAAGAATCGGCAACACTTGCGCCAGCAAGGGTTTCCAAGTAATCCGCGACCGTCATCGGCTTGGAGAACATTGGGTAGTCATACTGGATGGCGTTGTCGTGTTCTGCTTGGGAGGTGGCGGCCACAGCATCAGTCAAGGTGATGACCTCGTACCCACGCTCGTAGGCACTACGCATGGTGGATTCCACACAGCAATTGGTGAGGAAGCCAGCCAGTACAACGGTCTGGATGCCCTTGCTACGCAAGATGAAGTCGAGGTTGGTTGAGCCAAAAGCATCTAGGCCACGCTTGCCCTCGAGAACGATATCGCCATCGTGAGGGGCCATAGACTCAACTATTTCGGCACCCCATCCACCTTTGATAAAGGACTTTGAACCGACAACACCTGCGAGGATGCCATAGGGATCGGAGTTAATCTCATAGTAGCCTTCATGATAGCTGATGGGGCTGTGGATGACGCATCCTCCGGCTGAGCGAGTAGCGGTTGCCGCCGCCCCAGCCTTATTCAACATATCTGTTGAAGCCATAACCTCGGCGACGGCCCCATGTAGGGTACCTCCCTCAGAGGTGAAATCATTCTGGAATTCGATGAGTACGAGTGCTGTTGTTGCGGGATTCACGAAAATCCTCCTTCGCTGGAACGACGATGTACCCTTCACATCCTAATCGATTGACTCATGATCCACGAGAGTGTTTTACTAAAGCTCTCAACGACCTGGATGTGTACAGAACCTCATCACCGCTTATCTGGTACGAGGGTACCTAGTACATGGTGAAGAGTCTTGACCGTGTCAGGGAATAGGTCGATACCGAGGTTTCGTGCATTACGCGAAATCCAGGAAGCAAGACGTTCAACCTCCATGCGATTGCCAGCACAATGTTCTGTACGTACTCGTGCACACAGAAGCATCTCATCCTCGGGGGCAGCGGTCAATGCTCGACTGGCAGCCCATCGTGCTTTGTCAATCTCCTGGTT
Organism: Propionibacteriaceae bacterium; assembly: GCA_031256725.1. Classification (GTDB taxonomy): domain Bacteria; phylum Actinomycetota; class Actinomycetes; order Propionibacteriales; family Propionibacteriaceae; genus WQYJ01. Next base: position 3,335 of record JAIRQE010000020.1, on the reverse strand, counting down.
AGCTACACAACGATTGGTGGCAACAACTCCAATGTCGCGGATGAGTGAAACCATGTCTGTTCGCAGCTCTTCAGCCCAATGCCACTGTCCTGGTGTGGCATCAGCAAGAGGGGCTCCTCGAACTAGGGTGAGAGCTTCAAGCAGATTGTCGGTCGCAGCCTCTTCGATGCCACGGTTCACGAGCAGACACATACGATGCCAATCGGATGTGACAGCTGGGTCTAGCCATATGCGACCAGAATAAGCCTCAGGGAGGTAGGGATTGGCGTTCTCATCGGAGCCAAGCCACCCCCTGAGTCTGCTCATGTTTGAGCGGCGTGTACTTTCTGCAACCATGAGACCTTGAGCCATGGCCATCGCTGTTGTCCCAGGGTATTCAAGGAGCCAACCGCAGTACTCCATACAGGATCGTTCAGCGCGAGATATGGGGGTACCACGGGCACCCTCAAGTGTGATCGGACCCAATAGTCGTAGTGTTGGGTGGCTGAAGGTTGTACTAGGGGTTCCTGACTGAGTGTTCATCATTGAACTGTGCATGTCGGGGTATCTTTCGGTGACGTGTAGACAAGGGCTTGCGGGTATATCAGACTCGGAAACCCACCAGGCTTGGGTGGTCTCCTCACTTACTGAGGTTTCGAGAAGGTCGCCCATAGGCTCACTGGGTTGAAGCTGATGGGGGCGAACTGTGATTTCTTGTGGGCATAGAATCGCTTGATTTTCCGACTCAACTCGCAGCCCTCTACTGGGAAGATGAATAGTCGTGGGAGCATCCACGATCATGGGAACCACGGCAGCGACACCAAGATTAGGACCCGCTAATGAGTCAGATAGTTGGGTGTATTGAGTGGTATTGACAGGGTTGGTAAAAATGAACACAACTGAACGCCATGCCTCACCACAATTGGGATCCTCTTTAAGGCGATTCCAGTCATTGTCGCCGATGAATCCGAGGCGATTGGTTGTGATCTCCTTCATAGATTGAAGGGCATCATCGGCATCAACGTGGCGGTGAAGGTTTTCAAAGGAGTCGAAAAGGTCGTTGTTGGTGACGACATGCAATTCCGTTCCACCGAGGCATTCTTCAACAGCCATGTTCATTGCGATGCCGCGCATGACACGCGACAAGCCTTCCCCTCTTTCGCTAGTCACGAGGAACGGAACGGAACCGCCAATTTCAGCGATGACGGGGTTCCCTTCCAAGTCCTCACCAACTGATATTGCCATTCCATGTTTGTCTATCAAAAATGTCTCGACTTCAGGTTGATTCCGAGAAAGGATTTTACTTAAATCAGAATCTGTCCAATCGAAAACCTTAAGGGATTTCATGTCTTCAACGAGGCCTGATAGTCGAGCTGTGGCACTTGGAACAGTGGTTTGTGCGCCCACGAGATCAAGCGCAGATGCAAAGCGACGACCCTCTGTTCCCGGATGCAGAATCCTTCGGCCCACAGGGCGAGCTCTGAGCTGGTTAAGACGGCGGCGTCCAATCATCAGGGCCATTCCACTGGCAAGAGCAGCGCTCACCCCGATGGTTTCAGGGGAGGCAATAAAGTTTTCCTCATCACCTGGATCTGTGGGTACTTCTGAGGTGGATTCTCGGCTCAATGAAACGGAATCCTCAGCATCATGGGTCGTTGGAGATGACCATGTCTCCCAAGCGTCTGTAACAGCCTCCACCCCAGAAGACAGACCATCTGGGATGTCTTCTGGTGAACTGGTCTCCAATGGTTCCGGCATTTGAGGCAGTGTTGATTCAGTAGCTATATCAGAGTTCTCGTCAACATCCGCCAATGAAGGTGGTTTCTCGCAGGGAATCTTCAATTCCCATCCGGGCTCAATCTGGCGTGGATTGGCAATGCTGGGATTGGCTGCTGCTACTTTCGGCCACTGCCCTCCATCTCCAAGATGGGTTTCAGCAATGGCCCACAAGGAGTCCCCTGGTTGAACAACGACAGTTTCATTGGGTGTACATACGGATTCCTCGGGTTTGGCGGGGATAACCAACCTCCATCCCACCTGAATGAGATCGATTGATCCGTTCAGTACATCCTCATTGGAGTGGGCAATGAGCGTCCACTGACGTCCATCGCCATAAACATTCTCGGCGATCGACCACAATGAATCCCCTGGTTGAACGACATAGATGTTCTCGTGGTCAGTCTGACTGTATAAAGGCTTGTCCACTAAATCCTCCTGCGTCCAGGCTGCTGCTGTAACGGGTGGTACATGGGGTAGCTCGTCAGCGCCCGCATGGATCCCGCCACCAAGGAGAGTCAATGCGAAAGCAGCCGAAACCAAGGGTCGTACCAAAGCCCTCCCGAAACGAAAACTTCTGGGTCGAGGTTTACCGCGTTGAGGCATGACTCGATTTCGACAAGCCTCCAGAATCTCAAGAAAGACGCTGCATGCAAGAAGTACCCAAAACACAGCCCCCAACCCCGTCAATATCGCTAGTACAAGATGGCCATCATCGGGCAGTAGTAAGAGCGAGGGGTTGCGAGCATAGTGGAATAGTTCAACCCAGGCTCCCCACTCGATGATCACCCATGGAACACCGCAGACAAGAATCCCTAGGGCACCAATGGCCAACAGGGAGCGCAATATGCGAGCCGGAGATCGCTGATGTGACTGTGTTTTCTGTGTACGCACCGTTTTCCTTTCCTACCCTTCTACTGTGATGGTTTTCGGACAGGCTATGCGAGTTATCCACAGGTTTTCTTATTCCTGGGAAATTATCCACATTTTCGATTTACGGCAGCATTTCTGTGAGGACGGGTACTCAGGCGGTTTCATAGTTACATTGGTGTAATTGTGACGCTTGGGTAGGCATCTGAATTCTCGTTCACATGGACAAGAACCTAGAGAGTCCACATAGTGGGCACAAGCTATATTTAAATTGGGGCGGCCTTGAGAGTGGTTTTTGGGTACAACTAAAGATTACTTCTGAATATAACTCCTTGTCAGGGGCAATAAACCGTGCGGTTATTTGTGTAAAAAGATGAGATTTTACTTAATTCGGGATATGTAGTCCCGGGGAAGTGATTGAAGGCTAATAATCCACTGTGGCAGACTTGGGACTACGAGAAATGGAGATTTTCTCGACCCTTGACGCTCAAGGATTGTTTGTCGTGGGTTTTTACTGCGCATGAGGGTGCTGCAGTCTATAACGTGCTCTTTGGGGGTATAATGATTTCTTCTACTGGTGTCGCGAAATCGCGCTTCTCTAATCGTCGTGGGTTTGTGAAGCCTGTGGCTTTGTTGACGACGTTTGTGATGATTGTTTCGACGGTGGTGTTGGGGCAGGGGTTTGTTGCTCCTCGGGCTGATGCTGCTGG
>JAIRQE010000004.1 GCA_031256725.1 Propionibacteriaceae bacterium | reverse complement strand
GCTGCTCATAGGAGCGGAGGGCTGCTTGTTCTTGGTGGGCCTCGAACGGGGAAGACAACTGCCCTTGTGAAGGCATCATTGACTAACATAAGTGATGGGGTTCCTCAGGTTCTGTTCATTACTGGTTCGCGCAGAGAGCGCATGGCTCTTCGATCTTGGGTGGGGACTCATCACGCAGATTTCAGTTCTCAGTTGCAGGTGACCACCATCTATACCCTCTGCATGTCTGTTTTGGTGAAGGCGGGCCGTCAGGTGGGTCTGCTTCCTGCCGGGCGACAAGATGGTTACATTCGCGACCTTCTTGATGGGCAGCCAGAAGTAGCATGGCCAGATAGGTTCTATCAAGCGCTGGGTACTCAAGAATTTTCTGAAACTGTTCGTGAAGCTATTGCTGCTTGTCAACGAGGTGGATTAACCCCTGAGGATGTTATTGAACGCGGTCTTAACCAAGATCGCGATGAGTGGGTGAGCCTGGGAAGATTCTATGCCGAGTATCTTGACATACTGGGGTTGGCTGGTGTCGTCGATTATCCAGAATTGTTGATTGAAGCGGTACAGTTGTTGAAGGATCCTGTGGCGTTGAACAAGGTTCGTTCCCCAGGATCTTTGATTGTGGTTGATGGGATTGAGGACATGGATTCTCCACAGTTGGAGATTGTGTCTTGCCTTGTTGACCGCAGTACTCCTGTGATCCTTGGCTATGATCCTGATTCTCAGGTATTCGGCTTCAGAGGGGCAAGGAGTCGTTCTGCAGTTGAGGTCATGGGCGAATGGGAGTCTCGCGGAGTTGCTAGTCAAGTACTGAGTTTGAATCAGGGATTTGGTGTTGCGGAGCGCATTGAGGATGCCTGTTCTGGGCTGAGGAGGCGGATCCTCATTCCTTCGGGCATTGATCTGAGTGTTGTGACAAGGTACAGAAACACGACCGCCGATCGACAAGGAGAGGTGGTCAAGGTTGTCTTCCCTGATACAAGAGCCGAAGCTCACTACATCGCGCGAATGATGCGCAAAGCTCATATGGTTGACGGGGTTCCTTATGACGAGATGGCCATCTTGGTTCGTAAACGGGCTGGGTTTGCTCCCTTTATTCTTGCCTGCGAAAAGGCTGGGATACCCGTTCAGGTTGCTGAGGATGAGATCCAGTTAAATCGAGAGCCAGCTGTGGGAGTACTCCTGGCGGGACTTCGCGTTGTCCGGGATACACCTGAATGGGCTGAGGAGGATGTTCGTCTACTTGAATCCTCGCCTATGGGTCTGGGGTCACTGGAAGCTGGATCTGCCGCAAAGGGTGGGTCAGTTGAGGAGGTGCTCTGGGCACTGTGGAATGAATCGACATGGCCAGAAGAACTTCAATGCCTTGCACGTGGGTCTGAGAGTGAAGCTCTACGAGCGAATCGCAGTCTTGATGCCGTGGTGGCCTTGTTTTCGCTGGCCTCTACTTTCAGTGATCTTCCAACTGACAAGGGGATTAATGCCTTATGTGCGGCGGTTACCTCCCAAGAGATTCCAGAGAATCTTCCACGGTCAACCTCATGGGTCTCCCCAGCAGTACGCCTGACAACCGCCCATCGTGCCAAGGGGAGATCATGGTCTATGGTTGCCGTGGCTGGGGTTCAGGAGGGGGTTTGGCCCTTGAGCTCTTTGAGTTCTCGGATCCTTGATGTTGAGGAATTATCGGATATGGTGCCTCGTCACGATGAGATCCTTGTGTCAGAAATGAGGCTTTTACACACAGCCTGTACAAGTTCTCACCAGACACTGGTCTTGACGGCTGTGAATGGGGATGAGATGAGACCCTCAGCTTTCTTTGATCAGATCCATGCTGAAACCAGAGTTTCTGATGGGGCCTATGACCAGGAGATCCTTTCGCCCCAAGAATTGGTGGGCACACTCAGACAAGTCGTTGGTGATGAGACAGCCCACCCTGGGCTCAGACAGGCAGCTTGTGATCGGTTGGCAAGGCTGGCGAAGAATCCTCATTTTCGTGGAGCCGATCCTTCAACCTGGTGGGGACTTGGGCCACAGGATTCCCTCAATGTGGAATCATTGGATATTGGGGCTGTACGTCTATCGGCAAGTCAGTTGGACACTCTTTTTATCTGCCCTCGGCAGTGGTACTTAGGTCAACGTGCTCGTGCTCACCGGCCTTTTCCCCAGCAAACCTCCTTTGGTCAAGTAATCCATGAGGCTGTGCAAGATGGGTCCTTGAGTCTGGATCAGATGATGGACATTGTGGATTCTCGGTTGAGTGAGAGTGAGTATCCTGCCGACTGGGTATTGACCACAGAATCCCAGGCTGCGAGGGAGGCTCTTGAACGTTATGACGCATGGAGGCGAGCCTCCACTCGAGAGGTCCTTGCCACAGAGGTCTTCCTGTCTTTCCGCATGAATTGTGGTGGGCCAGTTGAGATCCATGGTCGGATTGATCGTGTGGAACGCGATGAGGAGGGAAAACTGAGGATTATCGACTTTAAGACTGGGAAGTACCCTCCCACAAGGAATCAAGCTTTGGCGAATATCCAACTTGGGGTCTACCAGGTGGGGTTATCTAAGGCCGGGATTCCGGGGCTCATCAAACCAGGGGAGCCCATTGGTGGAGCAGAATTGGTGTACTTACGAGCCAGTGAAACCAGGAATCCTGGATTCCCGAAGGTCCTTCCCCAAAGGTCCATCATGGATAGGCCAACCCTTGACGTGGAACCCCTGCTGCCTGTGGTGGAAGCCCATTTGTCTCAATGCTCTGGATCAGATTATGGATCCTGGGCTGAGCATCGCATTGCCCAAGCTGCAGAGGTTATTCGAGTAGGGAGGTTCCCAGGATTAGGTGGTGACGGATGTCGGTACTGCCCCTTCACTTCTGGTTGCCCAGTTATGACTCAAAGTGAGAACTCATGAAGACGTTAACTCATATTCAACAGTTGAGTGAATTGATGAAGATTCCTTTCTCTGAGGAACAGGCTGAGGCAATCACCTCGCCTATGGCACCCAGCGTGATCATTGCTGGGGCAGGTACCGGGAAAACAACTGTGATGGCAGCCAGAGTGGTCTGGCTCGTGGGGACAGGAGCCATCACCCCCGAACGGGTGTTGGGTCTTACCTTCACCCGAAAGGCTGCTGCAGAGTTGGCAATGAGAATCACTAGTGCATTGGATCTTCTCAAAGACGATGATGACTCCCAGTTCGGGGTACCCACCATTTCCACCTATGATGCCTTCGCGTCAACAGTGGTGTCTCAGTTTGGATTCTGGATGGGTAGGAGTCGTGATTCTCGGATCATTACTGGTGGGGAGCAATATCTTCTTGCTGATGAAGTTCTTCGTTGTATCCAAGAACCGCCAGGAACTTTAGCCAATAAATCATGGGATTCCGTGGTCACAAACATTCCTCGATTGGAGTCAAGGATTCAATCCCATTTAGTCGATGATGACCAAATTCTTCAGTACACACTGAGGTTCATGGAGGGCCTTGATTCGGCTCCAAGAAATCGCCATGGAAATGTCTATGTAAGTATCCGTGAGGCGCAGACGATTGCCGAGGAACGCCTGGCTCTTCTGAGGTTGTGCCAGGAATATCGAGAACTCAAGGTGAAACAAGGAGTCCTGGAATTTGGTGACCAAATGGCCTTAGCTGTGAAGTTGGCGGGTACTCTTCCCATAGTGGGGGAGGATCTGCGGGAAAGGTTTGGGTTAGTAGTTGTTGATGAGTATCAAGACACATCCCCAGCTCAGGCTCGATTACTATCCGCAATCTTTGGTCACGAGGCAGGAATTGAGGGATATCCGATTACGGCAGTGGGAGATCCTTTACAGGCGATTTACACGTGGAGGGGAGCGGCGGTGGATAACATCTTCTCCTTCCATGAGTCATTCCCGTGCGCGCAACCCATCATAACCACATTGTCGATTAACCGTAGGAGTGGGCCTCAGATCCTTGATGTGGCCAACCACATCTCGGCAGGTGTAAGAGCTGATCCTCTCTTGGGGGGTAGGACCACTGTTGAGTTGCAACCCAGTGTTGACACCAGTGATGCGCAGGTGACTATCAGGCAGTTCTATACCTGGGATGAGGAAGCCGAGTGGATTGCCGAATCTATCGCAGGTTCTGGTGAATCAGGTCAGATTGAGCAATGGAGTCATATAGCAATTCTGGTGAGGCGCCATCGGGAAGTGGGCGCACTGGTGGAAGCCTGTGGTCGCCATCAGATACCGGTGGAGGTTCAAGATCTTGGTGGTCTGATCTTGGTGGAGTCCATTTCTCAGGTGATGGCCATGATGACTCTTCTCACGGATATTCGTGCTAATCCTGAAGTGGTTGAGATCCTTGCTGGTCCTCGTTTCCGCTTGAGTACTGCAGATCTTGAATCCTTGGGTCGTCGTGCAAGGGATCTGGCTAAGCAGCAGGCCCAGGAATCCCCCTACGAAGAGCGTCTATTCGATGCCGTTGCTAATCCAGGTCAAACCGGATTCAGCGAACATGCCTTGCATAGTTTTGAACTCTTGGTGCATGATATTGAGTCCCTCAAGAGTAGTTATGGAACTGTCTTGGATCAGGTACGACGTATCGTGGCTCAAATTGGGCTGGATACTGAGATCTGTGCCCATGGTACTCATGCTCATCTAGATGGATTCCTTGACATCGTTGCTAGTTTTTCACAGGTACATCCTGGGGCTTCTTTAGCCTCTCTTCTTGGGTATATTCGGGCGGAGGAGGAGTATTCCCACGGGTTTGCCAAAGCTGGATCATCTCAGCATGATGCGGTGAAGATTATGACGATTCATCATGCCAAAGGTTTGGAATGGGAGACTGTCTATCTGCCCTGCCTCACCCAAGGAGTCTTTCCCGGGGAGAGGCTGACGGATAATCCCATTCGTTCTGCATGTGCCCTTTCAACGGCATTAAGATCCGACTGGCCAGCCATGCCTCAGATCTCCCAGATCACCAATGCAGGACTGATAACTCATGGTGATGACCTCAAACAGGCTCTGAGGATGGGTGAAGACCGTCTGGCCTATGTGGCAGTGACAAGGGCGAAATCCACACTGGTCATGACATCACACCTTTGGAGATCTGAAGCCCTCTCCCAGAGAACGCCTTCGCACTATTTTGAACAAGCCTGTGAGGTGGGGTCTTCCAAGGTACATCGCGTGGATCCAAGTAGCGATGAGGGTCGGACCCCCCGACCCCATCGACGAGAAGCGGTGGCATGGCCTGAAGAAGGAAATTTGATTCTCAGTGATGCTCGTGATGCGGTTCGTCGAGCTATGGACTCGATTGTGACCTGGGAATCTGGAGATCTGCCACGAGAGGTGGTCACACAGATTGAATCCTGGGACGAGATGATCCTTATCCTAGACTCAGAGGTTTCCCAGGATCGAGTCATTGATGTTCCTCTTCCAGCGCCGCTATCCGCTTCTCAACTGGTCCGTTTACGCGAAGATTCTGAGGCTTTTGTACAAGCCTTGACCCGACCCATGCCCCGACCACCCTCGCAGGCAGCCCGCCGAGGAACACTATTTCATCAATGGGTGGAGCAGTACTATTCGAGCTCACCTCTTGTCGTTCAAGAATCAATACCAGGTGACATTACTACTTTGTGTACTCATTTTCTGACAAGTCCTTTCTCCTTGGGTCGCCCCATGAGAGTCGAGGAGGAATTCGTGACGACAATCGCTGGACATGCCATCACTGGTCGAATCGATGCGGTTTTCGCAGCACAGGAAAATCCTGAATTGGTGCCCCCAGGTAAGGCAGTACTCATTGTCGATTGGAAAACTGGATTTGGTCACGCTGATCCCCAGCAATTAGCTGTCTACGCGCGAGCATGGGCAGCCATGAAGAATATCGATACCCATAAAGTTGCTGCAGGTTTTTTCTTTGCGGCAACAGGTCAGTTTGTTGATGTGGATCTTGATGTGGACTCAATCGATGAGTGGGTGGATGCGATATGTCCATGAGTCTTTGGGAGGAAGAAAGCCCCCTTCATCTGGATAGTGACCCATCCTGGGACAAGCAATGGGCCATGGGTTTAGTGGAACTTGTGTATGTGTCGACCCGAGGTGATATAGCCATCGCTAAGGAGGATCGCACACTGTTGCGTGGAGATTCACAGGGGGTGATCTATGAACCAGAGAGTCATCTCTACTTGGGTACGATGGGTGAGACCCCAATCTTTGGAGTCATGGGGGATCATCCCTACCTGGTTCCATTGAGACAGGCACTGACTCATCTTCATGATGGAGAGGTTGCTCTAGCCATGAGAGCCGCCGCCTTGGCGCAGTACCACGCTCGGAATCGATACTGCTCATGCTGTGGGGAAGAAACCATCACCACAGATCTGGGTCGAACTCGTACCTGTCAATCCTGTGACGAAGTCCATTTTCCTCGGACCGATCCAGCCATCATCGTCGCAGTCATCGATGAGAGCGACCGCTTGCTTCTGGGTCACCACATTGACTGGGAACTTGGGCGTTTTTCTCTATTAGCGGGATTCCTCGAAGTTGGAGAATCCTTGGAACAGGCAGTGGTACGTGAATTGAACGAAGAAGTGGGTGTGGTCGTATCCCAGATCACCTATGCAGGAAGTCAGCCCTGGCCCACGCCACGATCCCTCATGGTGGCCTTCACCGCTCAAGCTTCAGGTCAGGAACCCATTCCGGATCTTCAAGAAATCACTCACGCACAATGGTTCACACGCCAGGATCTTCGAACAGAGATCGAGTCTGGTACAGTCACCCTTCCAATGCCTCACTCTGTTGCCCATCGTTTGATTACGCGTTGGTACGGGGAACCCCTTCCGCAAGCTTTGATGTGAGTCCAGAGGCGCGAAGAGCTGGTGAGCAGACGGCTTGTTCGATGGTCTCGGAAGAACCAATGATCCTCAACTGGGTTTTTGCGCGAGTCACCGCAGTGTACAAGAGTTCGCGGGTGAGGATGGCTGCCGAGGTATGGGGGAGCATCACAGTGACCCGGTCGAATTGGCTTCCTTGAGCCTTGTGAATGGTTGAACAATACAAGGGTTCGCAGGATTGAATCATGTCAGGGGACCTTAGGGAGTACCCGTTGGAGTCACGTATCGCTAGCTGTAAACCATCATCGGTGGGCACAATCACGCCATAGTCTCCGTTGTATACCGAGAGATGATCTTCATTCTTGGTGATGAGAACAGGCATCCCTTCGTACCACCTAGAGGATCCAATCTGTGAATGGTGGGCCCTCAACCATTGCTGGACAACCTGAGTCCAGTGGGCCACCCCAGTAAGCCCATGGCGATGAGCGAGCAATAGGCGGTGGGAGTCGAGGGCTGCAAGTGCCTGTTCAATCTTTGAGGATTGGGCTGCCTCCATGAGTCTGAGTTGATCATTGACGATTTCGCTGCGTACAACCTCCAGGGTTTTCGATGATCCTGAATCCAGATCTCGTGGAATCCAGGTAATGGGGCCCTGGGGATCTGCTTCTTCAAGGATCTGGATAGCCCGCGTGGATTGCCCGAGTCTTATTGCATCTGCCAAACTGGCGATCTGCTCGCAGAAGCGATGGTTCACTGTGAGGCGAGCAACTGGGATTGATGAGCCACTGGCCACGATATCTGCAAGGACTGCTCCAGCTTCCACGGAAGTGAGTTGGTCGGGGTCACCCACGAGGAGAAGCTTGGTTTCATCGCTGAGGGCATCCAACAGTAGGGTCATCAGGTGAAGGGAGAGCATTGAGGCTTCATCCACAACGACGAGATCCGCAGGAAGGGGATGAGTCGAGTTGTAATCGACTGCGCCCCAGGGTTTAATACCGAGCACTTTGTGGAGGGTGTTCGACTCATAGTGAACTGATATTTCCATCTCAGGAATAGCCTGACAGGATGCCAGTTCTTCTCGCACAGCTTCCCCCAGCCGGGCTGCTGCTCTACCCGTTGGCGCAGTGAGGATCACGCGAAGAGGCTCTTGCCGATTCTGGGATAGAGCTGCAAGGATCCTAGCGACGACAGTGGTTTTCCCGGTTCCAGGCCCTCCTGCCAGGACACAAAATGAAGACTCTGTGACGATCTGAGCAGCCTGCTTTTGTACGGCATATTTACCAGAGAAATAGATGTCTAACCAGGGGTTGAGATCCTTAGTTTTAGGAAGTATCCGTGTGGAAGCCCACTCGACAACCTGCTGTTGCTCAGCCCAGTACCGCGTAAGATAGAGCAAACCCGAATCAAGAATCAATCCACGATCCCTAGCGCTCAGATCGGTGGACACTAGTGGAGAGTTGCGAAGTCGAGTCTCCCAATCATCAGAATCAGGCCAGGTGATACTCATCTCGGACTCCAGGTCAACCATGAGTCTGCTCGGATGGCGAATATCGAAACACACTGATCCAGCAGACAAGCTGGTGATCGTGCAAGCCGTGGCCATCACAACAAGCTCATCCTCTTCGGAATACAGAAACCCCAGATGGCGAGCCAAGCGCACAGTACCTGGAGTGAGTACCTTGGCCTTCACAAGGTCTGCCAATGTCGAGGTCATGACCTCACCCCCGAAAAAAGATCAGAGAGTTCTTCGATGAGGTCGCTTGACGGTTTCCAAGAAAAAACACCACAAGGAGTACCGTGACGTACTGGTGTATCAGGGCCAGCCATACCGCGTACGAAGAGATAGGCGATCCCACCAAGATGGCGATCAGGGTCATAATCGGGGATCCTCCACCTCAGAAAACGGTGAAGGGCCACAGAGTAAATGAGGGCTTGAAGGGGATAGTGGGAGGACATCATTGCCTGGGCCATGGCGGGAAGTGTGTAATGGCGTAGCGTCAGTGGGGTCTGTGGTGAACTGAGCCGATTGGTCTTATAATCGGCGATAAGAAAGCGGCCATTGACCCGTAGGACTGCATCAATGGAGCCGGTTAGATACCCACGCAGAGCCCGAGGATCGCAATCATTGGACAGCAGGGATGGGTAGGACACTAGGGGAGAATCCGGTGGAAGATGTCGAGTCAAAACCTTAGCTATCCCATTAAGGGTTGTCGCTTCCTGGCCGTGGGATAAGGGTAGTTCAAAGTCTAACTCCGCAAGTCGATCACGGAGGGGGATCTGTGCCAAAGTGAGGTTGTCTGCGATCTCACCAAGTGGTGTAGCCAATCCTGGCGCCAGAGCTGTCGTGAGATCCTCAACAGTGAAACCAAGCAGACCGCTGGTATTCATTGTCGATGAGATGACATCAGCCAGATCGTTGGCTGGGTCCCAGTACTCGAAAACGGAGTGAACCAAGGACCCAAAGGCTGTTCCCCCAGGTAAATCTGCCATGGGTGAAACCTGGTCAAGATCGGAATCCGCATCGGTGTTCGCCCCAACTTCTTGGGATTCACTGGGTTCATCAATATCTGGACCATAGTGGTGAGAGTTGGCAGTCAGTGAGGAGAAGGAAGTACGTCTCCAGCTCTGATCAATGTCGCGTGTCAGGTGAGGTCTGACTTGATGAGGTCTGGCTTCAGGTGAGGTCGAGGAATCCTGGGGGGAATACTGCCTAGGAATCTCAGGCTGATCAGGAATGGTTTCGACCACAATCCCAGGAAGATTCAGCGTACGAGGATCGCATTCGTTGACTGGGATACTCACTGGAGGTGTAGGTGATCTGCGGAAGAGCAGCCGATGCAAAGCAGAGGATTCAATGGTGCGTTTCGAGGGGATCCACCACATAGTGATGTGTGCACTTGAGCGAGTCAGAGCAACGTAACAGGCTCGCAAAGATTCATGTGCGGATTCGAGGAAGGCTTGTCGGCGGATCTCACTGGGGGTCTTGGAGATTCCAAGATCCAACACACGTTCACCATCAGCATCATGGGCCACGATGGGGGTGTCCAGATCAGATCGGTCGAACTGGTCAGCAACCTGTGGAAGATAGACCACGGGGAATTGGAGACCCTTGGCTTGATGGACAGTGAGAATCCTCACAGCATCAGCATGGGTGGGTAGGCGTCGTGCACTGTCATTCCTGGTTGACGATGATCGGATTTTTGATAGGAGCCATTCAGTGGGGGATTGGAAGTCACCATGTGGCTGGCTCAGCAACTGGGCCAGTTGGGTGAGATCCATGAAACTGCGCTCACCGACAACATCGCGGCTCAACCGATCCCGAAGATCCGTATGGTCAACTAACCAATCCAGAACACTCATCACAGTGGAAGTGTTCATGAGGGTACCAAGGTGTCGAATCATGGCCACGAGGTCAGAGAACTCGTCAACATCGGCTTGTACCAAGCGGTTCAGATCCCATCCAATAAGAGTTGTGAGACTCGCAACCCTCATCTGAGGCAGATGACCACTTTCGATGGCACGAAGCAAGCGAAGCCAATCCTGGGCGGCTTGAGTGTCAAAAACGGAACCAGTCCCTGTGAAAACCCCAGGTACTCCACGAGCAAGCAGATGCTCCATGATGGCATTTCCCCGCTTATTGGTGGAGACGATAATGGCGATATCCTGTGGTCGCAGAGGCTGAGGGTCGCTGCTTGGATCCTTGCGGTACATCGTCTTCGACCCCAGAAGATGAATCAGATCTTCCACTAAATCAGAGTCGATGAGTTCTCGTACCTTTTCTGCTGTCCGGGGTTCAAAATCTGCCGGTATCCTCAGACGTATAGGGTTGCTCCAAGGCTGAGTGGTCATCAGTGAAGGTGTATCCGTACTTGTCAACACTGGTTTAACCACGATTCGAGGGTCGCCGAGTTCGGCTCCATCCATGAGAGCACCCACTGCTTGCACGACATCTGGGGAGCTTCGATAGTTTGTATCCAAGGTCTTTGGGGCAGAGATCTCTGTGGCCTTGAGGTACGCACTCACCTGGGCGCCTCGGAAGCCATAGATTGACTGTTTGGGATCACCAATGAGGATTACTGTCGATTTATCTATAAATCCAGTTCTAATGATCTCCCACTGTATGAGATCGGTATCTTGGAATTCGTCCACCAAAAGCAGGGGGTAGGTCTGGCTCAATCTTTGGCTGACCACCCCATGGGTGTCTTCACGCAGGGCATCACGACATCTCAGCAGCATGTCATCGAAGGTGTACACCCCACGTCTTCTCTTTCTGGATTCAACACTGCGTCGTACAAAATCCACAAGCTGGGCCTGAGAAGAATCGGGTGGATAGATAGTGGCACTTGGGGCAAGGAGTGCCTCCTTGGCCCAGGCCCGGGCCGCTGTATAGCTGAATCCCGGATTCTCCTGGGTGGTCAGGCGTAGATAATGGTCTGCGATAGCCTCATCGGAGAATTCTGATACATCGGGTACGAGTTGGTCATAGATGTCATGGTCTGCGAGGATTCCAAGCAAACAGAGCAATCGGTCACAGAAACCATGAGTGGTCATAATCGGGGCAAGATCAAAGTCCTCCACAGCGTAGAGTAGACGGGTTCTGCGAAGTTCCCGTTCCTGGGTATCCTCGCACCACAGTCCCAAATCTGAGCCATCGGTCGGAGCCTCGGCAAGGCTGAGGGCCTGGGCGGTCTCGGTGAGTCTTTGCTGGGTACGTTGTTTGACTTCAGCCGTTGAGGCAACAGTGAATGTGACAATAGCCATCTGGGAGATTTTGATGTCTGTCTCGGCGAGGAACCGTACGGCAAGTGTGGAGATAGTCCAGGTTTTCCCGGTACCAGCGCTCGCCTCGATAACCGTTGTGGAGCCAGGACTAGGCAGGGAATCGGTATGAATCACAGCACACCCTCCTGTTTCACCATGGGTACGTAAACCCCATAAACCAAGGACTCGAAACGAGATTCAAAGGTTCGGGTGGAGTTCTCCTCATCCGAGAGGGAACCCAGAGCCTGCATCTGGTGATAGTCCGGCCAAATCAGTGGCCACGATGGATCTTGGTTCCATTGTTTTATGAAGTTCTCGTCGATCTCATAGGCATTAATCGGGAAGTTCCGTGCAAGGTAACGCGCCAGTTGAGCGCTAGGAAGTTCAGGCAGGGGTAGGGGTGATTCGACTCCCCTCATACCCACTTTTCGAAGGTACTCAAGGTGTTGGTGTGCTTCGTTAATAGTGGGTGCGTTTACGGTCACAGTTGTTCGACGACCCACTAGGACGGCCCTCCAGTGCTGGTCGGGAAAGCTAACTTTGAGGGCAAGAATCTTGATCCAAGCAGCCATCTTATGTCGAGGGTTCACTTTTCCTGCAAGGACTTCAAGGAGAATCTGGCCACGAACACCTACTTGGCCAACAAGGTTTCCTGTTTCATCTGAGTCAAGGTCGAAACTTGGCCAACTCAGTGGCTCACTCAGGAAGGATCTGGCTCTGTGTACTGTGTTCTGAGCTTGGCTGAGATAGTTTTGCCCTAGCGTGATCCCAGGACGACCGGGGGGGAGGTAGCCTCGGCGAAGTTCGGCATTCAGGATTTCCTCACCACGGTTCCCGGCCATGAGTAGTCGAACCATTCGATTGGTGATCGCCCACGAATCTAGGGGGGAGAGATCTACAGGTATCGCTGTTGGTATGGGATCAGGCTCAGTAATAGCTGAGGGAAGGATCATCGCATTGCGCTTGAGCCAATATGCGGCTGAATTCATGAAGAGTTCACACAGGTCCTCTATCTTGACTTGCGCTGCAGATTCCTTGCGAGTGATCCTGGGTTCGAGTAGTGCCTGGTGATCCGAGATCCGAGCTCGAGTTTCGACCATAGGAACATGGTCATGAACCAAAGCTTTGCGAGCATCGCAACCGGGTACACAGAGTTCTGCTAAAGCTAAAAGATCTACGACGGGTGCGGGCTCAGGGGCTCGGTGGGTGGTCGTTGGATCATATCCGCAGTGGATGATGATGAGTTTGTCTTGGGCAGACATGAGGCAGTCGTAGAAGACCTGACGATCACGTAGTCGAGGGTCTTCTTCTGGGCAGAAACCCACAAGATTATCGCCATCGATTGTGGGTAGGGTGGGGAAAGAGTTGGAATCTAGGCCAAACAAGATGATGACTTTGTGGGGGACGCCTGACATTGAGCCAAGGGGTGCTACCCCAAGATTGCCGTTGAGGAAACTCGGTTCCCTCGCGAAGGTGCTCCAGATTTCTTCAAGTTGTGTACGAGCTTCGACCAGGGAAATCTCGGGGGACTTTTGGTTCTCAAAGACCCCAATAACTCGTCTGGCAAGGGAAGATGTCCCAGGAGTGAGCGCTTCGAGGCAGGTACGAAAACGACTCGCCCATTCAGGTGGCTCCGCAGGTTTCAGCCATGTTCCCGCATAGGTACGTACCTGGGTGATGATCTGGCCGAGGGATTCCACTAAGGACACAACATCTGAATCAACGACGTCTCTTGGGAAGATGGTTCCCTGATAGGTGAGGTCCTCTTCATTAAGAGCTACACCGAGGACCATACGCCCCAGCCCTGTCATCCATGTGTTGTGCGGGAAGGATTCCATTGAGTGAATCCTGCGGTGTTCCTGGTTGATTCCCCATCGAATTCCTGAGGATTGAATGAGTTGATTGAGACGGTCAAGGTCTAAGTCTTGGAATCCGAATCGAGCCATGACAGCTTTGGATCCACACAGGTTCATGAGGTCTTCGGCTGTGGCTCGGCCTTGTACTAATCCAAACAGACTGGACAATAACGCTAATTCCTGGTCTTCTGCAACTTCCGAATGAACAACGGATCCACGAATCCGGTGGGAGCAGTAAGAGCCCTCAGTCATATCTGGGCGTAGAAGAGCAGAAAGACTGGGGTAATGATCAGCCATCTGATCAACGAGAACCAGAATCTCGCGAGGCTCCAGGCTGGGATCCTCATTGAGGAGATGAATGAGTTGATCTGTGAGTATTTCGCCTAGATGATCGGAGTATCCAGTATGGATCTCAATGGAGTCATCAAAAGATGTATGAGGTATTACCGAGGTATGGAGGCCCTGTTGAATAGCCTTCAATAGTGTTGGATTGTCCTGTGAGACAGTCGCCAAGATTTCAACAGGAGGACACAGTCGTTTCAAAACCTCTTCACTACGCTGCTGATGGACCGCTAATTTGGAGGAGATTTTCGTGAGGTCTCTACACCCGTCAACTGGTGCAGCAGAAAAAACGAGGATCTCCCCTGCTGAATCCAGGCTTGCTAGGACACTCTCATCGGCTGGTGTGAGAATACTGGGGCAGAACAGGGCAACACGATTATAGTCGGATCGAAGGCTATGAGCCTGAGCCTGAATAAGGGCCAAATCTTCTTGAGGAGTAGAATTAATGAGGGTACACAGGTGGTTCCATAGCAGGGGTTGCCAGATTTCTTCAGAGGAAATTGCAGATCCATCTGGGAGTACAAACGCACCCTGGTTCCAGCAGGAAACCATATCGAGGTTCCAGGTTGCATAGGAGGAAAACCTCTCAGCAGTCATTTTCGTAAAGCTGGCCCTACGTCGTGGTCGTGACTCCGAATCCGCTAGATGGCGTCGTACTTGAAGGAATTCTTTGGAGGAACCCAGGTCGTTCAATGCGGTCATAATAGGCGCGATCAGAGCCTCAGATGACCAGGGTGAAGGTTTTCCACGCAGGATTGTTGAGAACTGGGCCATAGTGGCGACGTGGATTCCAGCGCAGATCCCATCCCCGTGGCCTGTTGTTCCCACATGGGTGGACAGTTGTTGGGTAAGCCAGCGTTGAAGACCGCCAGAGCGGGTGAGTACCAAATCTTTCGCGAAAGGATCTGCGGGCACATGAGCTAGCGACTCACCCAGACCTTGGGCAAGCCGAGTCACGCAAGCAGCACTGTACCTCTTCACGTTAATACGCTAGGGCATGGTCACGACTTTTTTTCCATAGCCCACAACCCGGAGTAAGAAATCTCAAGAAAAGGCCAAGGTCCATGGCACAGTAGTGGTGTGGATTCCAGTCAGTTTCTTGAAGGCCTTGATGAGGATCAGCGAGCCGTCGCTGAATCCTTGGGCATGCCTGTTTCGGTGATTGCTGGCGCAGGTACGGGCAAAACAAGAACCATCACCCACCGTCTCGGATACGCTGCGACCGAGGGTGCCATAGATCCGCGGGCAACCCTTGCTGTGACATTTACGACCTCAGCTGCATTAGAGGTACGCCAACGTCTTGAGGCCATGGGTGTCAGGGGAGTCCAATCTCGTACCTTCCACTCAGCTGCCCTTCGTCAAGCTCAGTACTTCTGGCCTGAGGTGTACCGCTCAACCTTGCCGAGGGTCGAAGACAATCGGGATATGTTGATTTCTGAGGCTTGTAAACGTCTGGGAATCTCACCTTCCAAACAGGTCCTATCCGAGGTGAGTTCTGAGATCTCGTGGACTAAGCAAAGCAATGTCCTTGCAGAAGACTATGTTGATCTGGCGCGTGATCATCATCGGACAGTCCTTCATCTGGATCTGGATACTGTCGCGGATCTCATTGTTGCCTACGAGGAGGCCAAGCAAGCCCACTGTGTCATTGATCTTGACGATCTTCTTTTGTGTACGGTCGCTTTACTGTCCACTCAGGCAGATGTGTCCAAGAAGGTACAGGCTACCTATCGCCACTTTGTTTTCGATGAATACCAGGACCTATCTCCTGTTCAAGCCAGGCTCGTGGATCTGTGGGTGGGAAGGCGTCAGGATCTGTGTGTTGTCGGGGATCCGGCACAAACAATTCACTCCTTTGCTGGATCGACTTCCGTGTACTTGGAGAGGTTTGCTGACTCGCATGCCCATTCCCAAAGTCTTGAGTTGACAAGGAATTATCGCTCAACTCCTGAGATCCTTGCCAAAGCTAATGCGGTGACGACGACTGGGCTTCAGTTGAGAGCACAGCGATCCACGGGTACTACTGTGGAGTTTCACGCTGGTGGAGATCCCTTGGAGGAATCAACTGAGGTTGCTCAATGGTTGAAGGGGCTTCATCGTGATGGGATCGCCTGGGAAGAGATGGCTTTGCTGTTTAGAACGAATGCTCAGGCTGAGGCAATCCGACAGATTTTGGCCGATGAGCAAGTACCCTTTCTCGCCTTGAAATCCGAGAATAGTCACTCACGTCCAGGTGTTCGACTTGGTACCCTCCATGGATCGAAAGGCTTGGAGTGGGAAGCAGTGGGCTTGTGCGGACTCCACGATGGTTCATTACCTCATCCGTGTGCCAACTCCCATGACAGACTTCAAGAAGAACGACGTCTTCTCTATGTGGGGATAACAAGGGCGAGGTCTTTTTTGCGGATCTCGTGGCCTAGTAGCATGGACGGTCGACCCACATCACCATCACGATTTTTGGCGGGAATTCTGGGATAGACCTAGACGCGGCGAAGAACAGTAACGACCTTGCCGAGGATGGTTGCTTCGTTGCCATCGATAGGTGAGTAGAGGCGATTCTGTGGGAGAAGCCAGACTTGACCAGGGGTTCTCTTCAGTACCTTGACTGTGGCCTCATCTCCCAACATGGCTGCGACGATCTCTCCATTTTCGGCTGTTGACTGCTGGCGTACAACAACGAAATCTCCGTCGCAGATGGCGGCATCAATCATGGAGTCTCCCTGGACCTCCAACATGAATAGGGTTCCTGAACCCACGAGTTGTTCGGGGAGTATAAAGGTGTCCTCCAAGTGTTCCTCGGCCGTGATGGGCGCTCCAGCTGCAATCCGGCCCAGAAGGGGGACACGCACTGCGGAGTCATCAATGGGCGATTCGAAGGAGTCGCTGTGGCCGGGAAGTAGTACCTCAAGAGCGCGAGGACGATTCGGGTCACGGCGGATGAAGCCACGAGTCTCAAGAACGCGCAATTGATGTGCTACGGAGGAGGGGGAGTTCAAGCCAACCCGCTCGCAGATCTCTCTGACTGTAGGTGGATATCCGCGTTCCGAGATTGAGGTTTGGATCACCTCCAGAATTCGACGCTGACGAAGAGTCAATCCATCTGCACCAGCTGGGCCATCGGGCATCTCAGTGACATTGGCATGGAAGACCGCTGTGGGGCCAGCCTGAGGATCTGTTGTGGGTTCCATGACGCTAGCGTAACCCAAATAATGAGTCGTATCAAACATTTGTTCGACTGTGTCGAAATAAATGTCGTAGCTGGGGTGTTAAATGAGAGTGCGACACGCCAAAATCGAACAGGTGTTTGATTTATTGGTGGATCGAGAGAAGAATATATCGAACAGACGTACGAAAGGCTGTTATCATGAGTGCATTGGAGACCAGTTACCTTCGCGGTAACCCTGCTCGCGGAGCTCATCTGCATATCGTTCGAGAAGGTGAGACCTCAGCTCATTTCCGTCGCAAGCTCTATGCCCAAGAAATCTCCAGAGCGCGCAGTTGGGCTCAGGTGAGGGTCTATGTCAACCTAAGTTCAGCACTTGGCTTCTTTGCGATGGCGCTGACATCCGTGGCAGTCGCCTTCCTTTCTATCCCTAATACACCTCTGCCCTGAGGGTCTTCACTCTAGGTACGACTAGGCGAGGAATGAGATCTATGAGGGAGCCTTCACGTTTACGACACGCCGACTGGGAAGAATTCCATAGATGCGACACGCCGGAATTTTCGGCGTTTTTCCCGCGACACGCCGTGAGTTCAGCGTAGAACTATCCCAAGGTTTTTCTGGGTTTATCCAAAGCCATTGATGGTGATTGACCTGCCAGGGCAAACCTGTAGAATCACTACATCTAGTAGTAACACCAATGTGATTATCCCATCTATAGTGGATGTATCTGGATGCTATGGACTGCCCGAAGCCTAGGAGAAAAATGTACTGTCCCTACTGTAAACACCCGGATTCGCGTGTCAGTGACTCCCGTGTTGCAGACGACGGTTCCTCCATTCGACGTCGTCGCCAGTGCCCAGAATGTGAACGCAGGTTCACCACTGTTGAACAGATCCAGCTTGCAGTCGTTAAAAGATCTGGGGCTGTGGAACCCTTCACCAGGGACAAGGTTGTCCAAGGAGTACGAAAGGCCTGCAAGGGTAGGCCCATCTCAGAAACCGACCTGGCCAAGCTCGGACAGAAAGTGGAGGAATCCATTCGATCTATGGGGCTAGCTGAGGTACCAGCCGAAGAAATCGGTCTTGCAATCCTGGCTCCCCTTGGGGAATTAGATGAAGTCGTCTACCTGCGATTCGCATCGGTCTACGAGAACTACGCTTCGATTGAAGATTTTGAATCGGGGATCGCCCATCTCCGCAATCACAGCGAAAAATGAACCTACCACCACAACCACCACACATAAGAAAGGTATGCCATGTCTAGTACTGAGACCGCTCAGCCAGCCCTAGAAATGACTCGAGTATTCTCCACTGCGGGAGTACACCCCTACAACGAAGTTACCTGGGGCCTTCGAGATGTGGTACAAACCAACTGGAAAACTGGGGAAACTGTCTTCAGTCAGGAAGGTGTGGAGTTCCCCGAATTCTGGAGTGCGAATGCCTCCATGATCGTGACCACGAAATACTTCAGGGGAGCTATAGGGTCTGATCAGAGGGAATCCAGTCTCAAAACGCTCATTGATCGTGTGGTGAACGCCTACCGTCAGGCTGGGGAAAACAATGGGTACTTTGCGAGAAGCGAAGATGCTGAGGTTTTCGCTGATGAACTCACCTGGATGTTGCTCCATCAGGTGTTCAGTTTCAACTCTCCGGTGTGGTTCAACGTGGGTACCTCTGCCCCCCAGCAGGTCTCAGCCTGTTTCATCTTGAGTGTGGAAGACTCTATTGATTCGATCCTGACGTGGTATCGCGACGAGGGTTTCATCTTCAAGGGTGGCTCGGGTGCTGGTGTGAACCTGTCACGGATTCGTTCTAGCAAGGAGCTTCTTTCTTCCGGCGGTGCTGCCTCAGGGCCAGTGAGTTTCATGCGTGGAGCCGATGCTTCTGCGGGAACAATCAAGTCTGGTGGTGCAACGCGAAGGGCCGCCAAGATGGTGATCCTCGACATCGACCACCCAGATATTGAAGAGTTTGTGGAAACCAAGGCCCGCGAGGAAGAAAAGATTCGCGCCTTGAGAGACGCCGGATTCGATATGGATCTTGGTGGAGCCGATATTTCTTCAGTGCAATACCAAAACGCAAACAACTCTGTTCGTGTTTCCGACAAGTTCATGAGGGCAGTTGAGACCGACTCGGATTTTGACCTCACAGCACGTCTTGATAGGAGTCCTGTTGTGACCCTGAGGGCACGGGAGTTGTTCTCCAAGATCGCCACAGCTGCATGGAAGTGCGCAGACCCTGGGATCCAGTACGACGATACGATCAACGATTGGCATACGATCCCCAACTCTGGGCCCATCACAGCCTCAAACCCCTGCAGTGAGTACATGAGTGTCGACAATTCCTCATGCAACCTGGCCTCCCTCAACCTCATGCAATTCCTGGATGATAATGATCAATTCCAGATTGATCGTTTCATTGCTGCTGTTGAACTGGTGATCACTGCGATGGATATCTCCATCTGTTTCGCTGACTTCCCCACGGAGGCGATTGGTGCCAACACCCGCAAATTCCGTCAACTGGGAATCGGCTACGCAAACCTGGGTGCTCTTTTGATGGCTTTGGGTCTTGCCTATGACTCAGATGAGGGCCGCTCTTTGGCTGCAGCAATTACCTCACTGATGACTGGGGCTGCGTACCGTCGAAGTGCTGAACTTGCTGGAGTTGTGGGTAGTTATGACGGCTATGAGATCAATGCTGAACCCCATAATGCTGTGATGAGGAAGCATCGCAGTGCCAATGACACCATCCATGTCGCAACTGGACAGGCTGGGAAAGTCAAGCGTGCAGCAACTGATCAGTGGGAACGGGTTGTCAGTCTTGGTGAGGTCCACGGATTCCGCAACTCTCAGGCATCAGTACTCGCCCCCACGGGTACCATCGGCTTCATGATGGACTGCGATACCACTGGTATTGAACCCGACTTTGCTCTGGTGAAGTTCAAGAAGATGGTTGACGGGTCGTCGATGCAGATCGTGAACTCCACTGTCACCAGGGCCTTGAAGAACCTGGGCTATGATCAAATGGAGATTGACGGGATCATTGCTCATATTTCTGACCATGGTCATGTCCTTGATGCTCCAGACTTGGACGTGAAGGATTACCCCGTCTTTGACTGTGCAGTGGGTGCCCGTTCGATTGGCCCCATGGGTCATATTCGGATGATGGCTGCTGTGCAACCCTTCATCTCGGGGGCAATCTCCAAGACTGTGAACCTCCCCGAAACTGCAACAGTTGAGGAGATCGCTGATGTTTACATGCAGGGATGGAAGCTCGGATTGAAGGCTGTTGCCATCTATCGCGACAACTGTAAAGTGGGTCAGCCCCTATCATCCTCAAAGAAGGCTGAAGTTGTCGAAGAGAAGGTACGCATAGAGTACCGTGCCCAGCGCAAACGTTTACCCAAGTCACGATCAGGCAAGACCACGAGTTTCTCTGTCGGTGGTGCTGAGGGGTACATGACCTCCGGGGCCTATGATGATGGCCGATTGGGTGAGGTCTTCCTGAAACTTGGCAAGCAGGGGTCAACACTCTCTGGTGTCATGGATGCTTTCTCGATTGCAGTCTCCATCGGTTTACAGTACGGCGTACCTCTAGAAACCTTCATCCAGAAGTTCACGAACCTGAAGTTCGAGCCAGCTGGGATGACTGATGACGCTGATATTCGTATCGCCCAATCCATCATGGATTACATCTTCCGTCGCCTGGCCTTGGATTACCTGGCCTTTGATGAGAGGGCAGAGTTGGGGATCTATACCGCTGCTGAGAGGGCCCGTTATGTTGAGACCGGCTCCTATCTTTCGGAGGAGGATGAAGCCAAACTCTTAGAATCGGAGACCCTGCGCAATGATGATGGGGATAACCTCAGGATCGATGAACCAGGTGCTCGACAACCGTCACTGATTGATGCTCGTACGACCGCTGAACTCTTAGAAGCTCTTGGGCAATCCGTGGATGCGCCGCTGTGTCTCACCTGTGGAACGAAGATGAGGCCCTCAGGTTCTTGCTATGTCTGTGAAGGATGTGGTTCCACCTCCGGTTGCAGTTAGACTGTTGTATCGCATCTTAAGTGTGGATGCGATCAGGGGGTCGGCATGTTCGACAAGCTCAAGTTCATTGTGATGTCGGTTCCTCAAGGGTTATCAGAGGTTTTCAAGCCCCTTGAGGAAAGTGATCCCAAGGTTTATCGAGCAGTCATCGGGTATGTCCTGTAGCTCTCGTGGAAGTGGATAACTTTGGTACCATCTCCATCGACGAAGCCCAACAGGAACTGGTGTGGACTGTCACCACCCAGGGAACCGACTGGCAGCTACGCCAAGAAGTCACCGAAGACACAGTACACGGGGCCGATACCCTCCTGAGTTGGGACGCTGAAAAAGCCATACTTGCCTGTATTCTTGCTCGTCGAATCACGGTCAGAGGCAGAACAATCTGGGAACCAGCCACACTCTTCCTCAAAACCAGCAAGGGGATACGGTTGGCATCCCTCGACTTCCAAAAGTCGATACGGATGAGGTTGACATCTATGCTCCACAAGAGTTGGGCCCTGATCCTGAAGAGATGGAAAACGGCTCCCAAACCGCCTGCTCTTCTCCGATCAACCATTGCGAAAGCCTGTAATGATTGCAGGGAACTCCTGGTGGATTGTGCAGCAACTGAGAGACTCCATCCCACGACAGAACAGCGGGGTCGACTAGAGGAACTCGCATCCCTCTTCGATGAGTGTGCCTTAGGAACACTGGGCCGACTGACAAGGGATCTACTCGCCCATCCAGATCCTTCGAAACTCCTCATCTTTTAGATTGTGGTGGATCGGGTAGCCATCTTGAACTCTCAATATTCATGATTGACCTGTATTAGCGGGTACCGGACATGTCCCTTGTCGTGCTACCGTGAGACACGATGACTGATGAGTTTAACTTCGACCACTCTGTCGACCAGGCATGGCGGCGTTTCGGTATTCGTCTGTCTGGAGTTCTGTCAATGATGGACGAGACTGAGCCACTCCTTCTGCAACCCTGCGACCCTGGGGATACCCAGTGGTACATTCGGTTCACTCAAGAGGCAAAGGGCTGGGTCGAGGCCTATGTACCCCTGATTCTGGATGGCCAACCTCTCAGCGATGAGCAGGTAGCAACCCTGGATGATCTGGGATGGAAGAAGAATGAGAAGGGTTTCCTCCTCAAGTACTCCCAGGACTTGACTGTAGAGTTGGCGGATGCAGCGAATGAGGTACTCAGGAAGGTCTTCCATCTTGAGCATCCGGTTTTCATTCACCCCAGCGTTCTTGAGGAAGTCCTGACTGAACCTGCTGTCGAAGAGGAACCCAACCTCCCAGCACGTGAAGAAACAGCAGCCTTTGCCTACCTCAGCTTCATTGAGTTGACTGTTGGGGTGCGTGAAGAGTTGACCCGGATCTTTGGTACCCCACCAATGAGGGATCAAGATGGTGATTATGCTGTACGAGTCGGGTCAACCATGATCTTCGTGCGTATCACTCCTGATAGCCAAGAGATTCGTCTCTTTTCCATGATCGTTCACGACATCGCTGGTCGTTCCAGAGCAGCCGAGGTACTCAACGACGTCAATGCCCATACGCGATGGGTAAGGTTCTCCCTTGTCAGAGATAAGATCATTGCTGCTCTCTCCCTTTATGCGACACCCTTTGTACCCGCACATCTTAGGCAAGCCATCACTGAGATAGCCACCGTTGCTGACGGTGTGGATGATCTCTTGGCAGATAGTTTGCATGGGAAAACAACATTCCCCGACGAGGTTTCCTGACATACAATGGTGGTGACGGATCGCGAGTTCGATGAGGAGACTCCCATGGCCGATAAACCCACAGTGTTAGTAGGAATTGATGGTTCCGAGGATGGAATCCGGGCAGCGAGGTATGGGATAGGGCGTGCGCTCCACCTTGATGCAGATATTTGGTTCGTCAATGCAGTCGATGATGGGGTCGTGACCGGAGGATGGGGGATCCTCTATGATCCCACGGTCCTCAAAGAGGCTGGGGAAGCTGCAGTACACCAGGTCCGAGATCTCGCCATCGCTAAGGGTGTACCCGAGGATAGAATCCGTACAGATGTAGCCATTGGAAACCCAACAACCATTCTGTCAAAATGTTCAAAATCCGCTGAGATTCTCATCGTTGGGCGTCGAGCGAGCTCCGGTTTGGAGAGGATGTTCGTGGGTTCAACATCGACCTCACTTGTGTCGAGTTCCCATTGTCCACTCGTGGTGATCTCTGCCGCTTCCACCCCCGAACCTACAGGAGGCTTCGGAAAGATCACAGTAGCCATGGGTGGTGCAGGTGACAATGCTCTGAGATGGGGATGTAGGGAGGCTATGATCCGTGACGCAACGGTTGATGTGGTTCATATCATTCCCACTCAACCCACCTCAGTCATGTCCCTCATACCCACCTCAGGAACCCAAGAAGAGGAATGGGAACATAGGGTGATCTGCTCCTTGGAGAAGATGGTTATACCCGTGGCAGAAGCCTTTCCCGATGTCGAGATCAAGATTCGTTCACAGAGGGGAGTCCTCGTAGACGAACTGATTCAAGAGTCTTCTCGGGTGGACTTACTTGTCCTAGGAGTCAAGCCCCGACCAGCTATCCAACTTGGAGGGCCAGTCAGGGCTGTACTGGCTCACTCATCTTGCCCTGTTGCCCTGATTAGCCGCTAGATTAGGCCGCCCAGGATAAGGAGTGCAGCTTCGCCATAGCACTACGCTCAATTT
Source organism: Propionibacteriaceae bacterium (assembly GCA_031256725.1). GTDB lineage: Bacteria > Actinomycetota > Actinomycetes > Propionibacteriales > Propionibacteriaceae > WQYJ01. The sequence continues at coordinate 126,687 of JAIRQE010000004.1, read as the reverse complement.
GGCGTACCCTTTCGGCGCTGATTCCCCAGTATTGACCGATTTCAGCCAGCCTGTTTGGTCTCCCATCAAGAAGTCCGTACCTTCGTCTGACAATGTCAGCGGAACGCTCATCGAGTTCCCCCAACATCTCATCAAGAGCCTCAGTGTCCTCCTCAGAAGCCGGGGTGGCCAGAGGTACTGCACGGTCATTCAAAGCGATCAGATCACCCAAGGTGCCTGACTCTCCCTCAGTTAGGGGAGCATCAAGGGAGGTGTGGGGTCGTACATAACCGGTCATTTCGAGGACCTCAGAAGCAGGAATACCAAGAACTTCAGCAATTTGGGCAGTGGAGGGCTCATGACCTAGTTCACTTGTGAGTCGACGACTCGTTGTGGAGATCCGTGAAATCTGTTCAGCGATGTGAACCGGAAGCTTCACAACATGACCATGGGCCGCGATACCACGGAAGATCGCTTGACGAATCCACCAGGTGGCATAGGTGGAGAATTTGAATCCCTTCGTATAATCAAACTTCTCAACTGCTCTAATCAAGCCGACGTTGCCTTCCTGGATAATGTCAAGGAATGGAAGGGTATCACGGCGGTACTTTTGGGCGATTGAAACCACCAAGCGCAGGTTTGCATTCAAGAAGCTGTGCTTGGCCTCTTCGCCCTCCAAGGCGATGATGTACAGTTCCTCATCGGTGGTTTCGATGGGGCGCTGTACCTCGGGATGTGAAAGAAGGTAGTCTGCGTAAATTCCGGTTTCGATACGATGGGCTAACTCGACCTCTTCATCAGCTTCGAGGAGCCTATGAGCAGCAATGGTGTCCAAGTAGACTCCAATTGCGTCCTTCTGGGCTGACATCGTGGTTCGTGGCTCAGCAAGCATGGTAGTCATAAGATGTCCTTTCGTCTACGGTTTCATAATCGATAACGCTGTGAACCCTTATTTCATTCCCGCGAAGTTGTCATTCTGCGCGGATCAGAATTCAGAATTGTGACTGATCGTTGATCCCATGACTGTGCAAAGGATGATCAACAAGATGAAGGATGGCCAACAAGATGTCGAAACGGAAGGCGGACTTTCATAAAACTCCTATCATGGAAGGGGTATGAGTTTGAAAGCACCCACATAGGATGGGGAGTTATGAGAACTTCAACATGCCGAGGTCATGAGTTGAAAACCCAGTGCTCCTCATGCATAATGGTTTTGCTTGACAGGAGCGGGTTTTTTTTTACCCTGGTACCGGTTGGCGTTTGATCGACAACGGAGGATTATTAATGGTAGCACGTAAGACTGCAGCGGGTGATGACAAGGCAGAAGCCCCAAAGAAGCCGGCTAGGAGTCCCCGCAAGAAGCCAGTCAAGAAAGCTCCTGAAGAAGTCGTCGTTGAGGCCGTGGCGGAAGAGTCGGAAGATTCCGTACCCACCGAGGACCTTGAAACCGATATTCCCTCTGTTGAGGATGCGATTCTTGCCGCTGTGGATGGCAATGTGGAATTCACCGAAGATGGGGATTCTGTAGAGTTCAAAGTCGGTACAAAGAAGCGCAGTCTTGATGATGTAGACGACTCCGAATTCCAGCCGAAGAAGGAAGCAGAGCTTGAGGCTGAATTAACTGAAGACGAGGGTTTCTCCTTGTCGGACGCAGATGAAACCGATGAGCCGGAGCAGCAGGTACTCGCAGCTGGGGCTACAGCTGACCCAGTGAAGGACTATCTCAAGCAGATCGGTAAAGTCGCCCTTCTCAACGCTGAACAAGAGGTCTCCCTTGCCAAGCGCATCGAAGCTGGGTTGTTTGCCGAAGAGAGGCTCAACGATCCTGCAGCAAAGATCAGCGATGATGAATCAACCGATCTGGAATGGATTGCTGAGGATGGTCGTCGGGCAAAGAACCACCTTCTTGAAGCGAACCTTCGATTGGTTGTCTCCCTCGCGAAGCGCTACACCGGGCGTGGAATGCTCTTCCTGGATCTCATCCAGGAAGGAAACCTGGGTCTGATTCGGGCAGTCGAGAAGTTCGACTATACGAAGGGGTACAAGTTCTCCACCTATGCCACATGGTGGATCAAGCAGGCCATCACGAGGGCTATGGCTGACCAGGCGCGTACAATTCGTATCCCCGTTCACATGGTCGAAGTGATTAATAAACTTGCCCGTGTACAACGTCAAATGCTCCAGGATCTTGGTCGCGAACCAACCCCTGAAGAGTTGGCAACCGAACTCGACATGACCCCAGAGAAGGTTGTCGAAGTACAAAAGTACGGCCGTGAACCCATCTCCCTTCACACCCCCTTGGGTGAGGATGGGGATTCAGAGTTCGGTGACCTCATTGAGGACTCCGAGGCTGTTGTTCCCGCTGATGCTGTGAACTTCTCCCTCCTCCAAGAGCAACTCCATGACGTGCTTGACACCCTGTCAGAGCGTGAAGCTGGGGTCGTATCCATGAGGTTTGGTTTGACTGACGGTCAGCCGAAGACCCTCGACGAGATCGGTCGCGTCTACGGGGTCACCCGTGAAAGGATTCGCCAGATTGAATCCAAGACAATGTCGAAGCTGCGCCACCCCTCACGTTCCCAAGTACTACGAGATTACCTGGATTAAAGGCCATGACTGCCGATCATAGTCTGCTCAATTCATGGGCTACAGCGCATACAGCGTTGCTGGTTGATGGGCAGGCGCGCCTCAGCGATATTGTGGGTACGAGTACTCCTGACTGGGATTTGAACCTTACCACTGGGATGGTGTCTGTGGGTGGTACCCGACTCCAATGTGCTTTTCTAGGTTGGGTTTCTGAAGACAATAAGTGGACGTGGGCTTGGGCAGATCCCAGTGTGGATTCCGAGGCTCTTGGGGTACATCGTGGCTTGCCACTCAAGAAATTCGGCCAAGAAACCGGGCTATGGGAGTTCACTGAACCCACATTTTCTATTGAAGGGATCGTGGATTTGGGAATGACCCCAGGGGCCACGATCGCTATGGTTGCTAGCCCCCAAATCATGGGTTCTGCCATATTCTCCGCACCCAAAGACGGGTCTCGCCACTACCTTGTGATCACCGATCCGCTGCTCACCCTTGAGGCTCCATCGGCTTTCACTACGCCTAAGGTTTTGACCTCCGCATTGGCTTATGGTCTCGGCAACCATCGCGATATTGTGACGGTTTATGCTGCGGCCTACCAACTTCAGGTTGAACAGGTGGGAGATACCATAATTCTTGGTTTCGATGATGGTTCCCATCTTGATGTGGTCTTTGATGAGACTGGACAACTGAGTGATATGCAGGGAAGGCTTCCAGCAGATCTGATGTCTCGCCCAAGTGAATGATCCAATCACCTAGGTTCCGACACGCTTTCGTCCTGCCCAGGTGGTGGGGCAATCACTACTAAACTCCTGTGGGTGAGCGAGGCAGTAAGTGAACCAGGCCCTAGGCGACAGCGTACATCCGGGACACCAGGTGAGTATTCTGCGCGCCAACTACTCGTCCTTGAAGGGCTTGAGGCGGTACGTAAACGCCCAGCGATGTACATTGGTTCGACCGATACCAAGGGGCTTATGCATTGCTTGTGGGAGATCATTGATAATGCTGTTGATGAGGCACTGTCCGGTTTCGGCAAGGCGATTGAAGTTTTCCTCAACCAAGATGGTTCCCTCGAGGTACACGACCACGCCCGCGGTTTGCCTGTGGATATTGAGCCCAAAACTGGGTTAACCGGGGTCGAAGTGGTGCTCACGAAACTTCATGCTGGGGCAAAGTTTGGCACGGGTACATACAACGCAGCGGGGGGACTCCATGGAGTTGGTTCCTCGGTTGTCAACGCACTCGCCTCCCGTCTTGATGTCGAAGTTGATCGTGACGGCTACACCTGGGCCATGTCCTTTCGTCGAGGTACCCCCGGTGTTTTCGATGGGGATGGCCCCACAGCAAAGTTCACCCCACAAGCGGGTTTGAGGAAGCAAGCTCGCCTCACCAAAAAGGTCACAGGTACGAGAGTCAAGTATTGGGCTGATGAGCAGATCTTCCTCGCAGGAGCCAAGATTTCTTTAACCAAGTTGAAGGATCGTGTACGTCAGACCTCCTTCCTTGTTCCCGGTCTCCAACTCAAGGTCACTGATCGAAGAGGTGGATCAGAAGACACTGAGATATTTGTTCACGATGGTGGGATCACCGAGTTCTGTGACTTTTTGACCAATGATGAACCCATCACCGAGGTACAGCGCCTCAAGGGACATGAGACCTTCACTGAGACCGTGCCTATGCTTGATGATGAAGGGTCCATGACCCCCACCGATGTCGAACGGGATCTTGGAATCGACATCGCCCTCAGATGGGGGGCCAGTTATGATTCGCGAGTCGTCTCCTTCGTCAACATCATCGATACGGCCAATGGTGGTACCCATGTCACCGGTTTCGAACGCGGGCTAACACGGGCCTTCACAAAGGTACTTGAAGGTACCAGACTCACCAAGGCATCCGACGAGATCACCAAAGAGGATATCTGTGAAGGGATGACAGCCGTGGTGACCGTACGCCTGGCCGAACCTCAATTCGAGGGGCAGACCAAGGAGGTACTGGGTACCCCAGCAGTTGCCAAACTCGTTGCCAAGGTGGCGGAACGTGAACTCACCGAGTTCCTCACCTCCGGCAAAGCTGCCCTCAAACCCCAAGCCAGAGCAGTTATGGAGAAGGTCGTTCAAGCCTCACGCACGAGGGTACAAGCCCGCGCCCACCGTGAAGCGGTACGCGCCAAAAATGCTTTGGCATCCTCCTCGCTTCCACCCAAACTCTCCGATTGTCGATCCTCGGATTCCGAGAAAACAGAGTTATTCATCGTTGAAGGTGATTCGGCTTTGGGGACAGCCAAACTCGCCAGAAACTCCGAGTTTCAAGCACTGATGCCCATTCGTGGAAAGATCCTCAATGTACAAAAAGCCTCAGTGACCGACATGCTCAAGAACGCTGAATGTGCCTCCATCATTCAGGTGATTGGCGCTGGATCTGGACGTACCTTCGATGTGGATCGCGCGCGGTACGGCAAAGTCATCTTCATGGCTGACGCTGACTCTGATGGTGCCCACATTCGATGCCTGCTCGCCACGCTCTTCTTTAAGTACATGCGGCCCCTCATTGAAGCCGGTCGAGTGTTCACTGCCGTCCCACCCCTGCATCGGTTCGAGATCATCAACCCCAAGAAGGGCCAAGGCAAGTACATCTACACTTACTCTGACCCGGAGTACCAACGCAAGATGGCTGAACTCACCAAGAAAGGGATCCGTTTCAAGGAACCCCAACGGTACAAGGGCCTCGGTGAAATGGATGCTGATCAGTTGGCCGAAACCACGATGAATCCCCGCCACCGTACCTTGCGTCGTTTACGAATCATCGATGCTGAAAGTGCATCCTCCTCTTTCGAAGTCTGGATGGGCAACGAAGTTGGGCCCCGACGTACGCGCATCATCGAAGGAGCCTATAGCTTGGATGCCGACCGGATTGATATTTGATTTGTAGATGGTGTGGGGGAGTGGGATATCCCTCTCTCCCACACTTCGTTGATGTATCAATGGTTTGGCGGTCGGCATTCAAGAGGGTGCCTGGAGTGTGTCTTGGTGACTACATGTCCCTAAGACACACTCCTACTAAGATGGGCTTCAGGTAATGATGATGATTGAGGATCTTTTCGGGAATATCACCCCATCTCCTCGCAGGACGGGGTCTTTGGGGGATGTTACTGTGCATGCGCCGCTGGCGGTACGTCTGCGGCCTCGTTGTATTGATGAGATCGTGGGGCAGGGTCATCTCTTGGGGCCGGGGTCTCCTCTTCGACGTCTCGCTGAGGGGCAACCCATGTCGGTATTCCTGTGGGGGCCACCAGGGGTTGGGAAGACGACGATCGCCGCAGTAGTGTCTCATACGACAGGGTCTCGGTTTGTTGAACTGAGCGCTGTAACTGCTGGTGTCAAGGAGGTACGCGCCGAGATTGATTGTGCCCGAGCGGAATTAGCTCGTGGTAAGAAGACTGTGCTGTTTATTGATGAGGTTCACAGGTTTTCTAAGGCTCAACAGGATGTACTCCTTCCCGCAGTGGAGAATCGCGTCGTGACACTCATTGCGGCGACGACTGAGAATCCCTCTTTCTCAGTGATCGCACCACTGCTGTCTCGGTCCCTCCTGTTGACTCTCAACCCATTGACCCTGGATGACATGGGTGTTCTCGTGGATCGAGCCCTCAACGATGAGCGGGGGATTCGTACCTCGTCTGGGGGGAAATTCGCCATAGACCAGGAGGCTCGGGCAAACCTTATCCACCTTGGGGGCGGGGATGCTCGGCGTGTACTCACCTATGTGGAGGAAGCTGCAGCAACCGCTGAAGCCTTGGATGCAACCACCATCACTGCAGAGATCCTGTCCCAGGCGGTGGATCGCGCGGCAGTGAGGTACGACGCTGATGGGGATATGCACTATGACATTATTAGTGCCTTCATCAAATCCGTTCGAGGTTCAGACGTGCAAGCGGCACTCCACTATCTGGCCAGGATGATTTCGGCGGGGGAGGACCCACGATTCATTGCGCGAAGACTCATGATCCTTGCTAGTGAGGACATTGGGATGGCCTCACCGCAGATTCTCCAACTGTGTGTGGCAGCGGCTCAGGCTGTACAGATGATCGGGATGCCTGAAGGGAGAATCATTCTCGCCCATGCCGTCATTGCGTGTGCGACGGCACCCAAGTCGAATGCTGTGATTACTGCGATTGACTCTGCTTTGGCTGATGTGAGTCATGGGAGGGGTGGGCCTGTGCCACTCCACTTGAGGGATGCCCATTATTCTTCGGCGAAGAATTATGGGCATGGGGTGGATTACCGTTATGCCCACGATTATCCCCATGGGGTGGCTGAACAGCAGTACCTTCCAGATGACCTTGTGGACGTCATCTATTACATTCCCACAACCCATGGACACGAGGTTCAAATTGCAGAAAGACTTGCCGCGATTGACCACCTCCTGGGTAGAGATGGATCCAGGGATGGTTCTCAGTCCGAGACAGGGTAGAATTACGCAATTGTGGGTCGGTTTGCCCTGATTCACTTTTCTTTAACCACCTAACCTGAAGGACATCATGGACACCGCTGAGATTCGTCGTCGCTTTCTCGACTTCTTCGCGCGCTACGACCACACGGTCGTACCCTCAACCTCCCTGCTTTATAACGACCCTACATTGTTGTTCGTGAACGCCGGGATGGTTCCCTTCAAGGCCTATTTCACGGGGGTTGAGCCGGCTCCTTTCAAGCGTGCAGTCAGCGTCCAAAAGTGCGTACGTACCCTCGATATTGATGAGGTGGGTAGGACCACACGCCACGGTACCTTCTTTCAGATGAATGGCAACTTCGCTTTCGGGGATTACTTCAAGCAGGGTGCGATTGAGTACGCCTGGGAGCTCGTCACCGGTTCCCAAGTAGACGGCAACTATGGTTTCGATCCCTCCAAGGTTTGGGTGACGATCCTTGGTCCTGGTGTTCACCCGGATTACCCCAACGGCGATGTTGAAGCCCGCACCCTGTGGACAAAGGTGGGTGTCAACCCTAGTCAGATCCAGCAACGTGGGCTCAAAGACAATTACTGGCACATGGGTGTACCCGGCCCCGGTGGCCCCTGCTCGGAGATCTACATTGATCGTGGCCCTGCCTATGGTCCCGATGGTGGCCCTGAGGCCGACGAGGATCGATTCCTAGAGATCTGGAACCTCGTCTTCCAAACAGAGGATCTGTCTGAGGTACGCCAAAAAGACGATTTTGATGTACGAGCCCAACTCCCCACCAAAAACATCGACACCGGCATGGGATTGGAAAGAACAGCATTCCTGCTTCAGGGTGTGGAGAATATGTACGAGATCGACCAGGTTTATCCTGTGATTGCTCGCGCCTCAGAACTCTCAGGCAAGAAGTACGGAGCCGATCCCCAAGACGACATCAGGCTCAGAGTTGTTGCTGACCATATTCGTTCTTCCCTCATGCTCATGACCGATGGTGTCACACCAGGAAATGAGGCGAGGGGATATGTTCTGCGTCGTCTCATGAGACGATCCGTACGTTCGATGAGACTGCTCGGGGTGGCAGATCCGGTCGTGATGGAACTGTTGAATGTTTCCAAAGCGCAGATGGTGTCCTCCTATCCAGAGATTGAGGATCAGTGGGCACGCATTGAAGCAGTCGCAACCGCTGAAGAGGAGGCCTTCACAAAGACCCTTACTTCGGGTACCCAACTCTTCGACATGGCTGTCACCGAGATGAAGAAGACAACCCAAACATCCCTTCCCGGTGACCAGGCATTCAAGCTCCACGACACTTATGGATTCCCCATAGACTTGACAACAGAGATGGCTGAGGAGGCCGGTCTTACCGTCGATATTGAGGGGTTCCGTACCCTCATGGCTGAGCAGAAGGCACGCGCCAAGGCTGATGCCAAACTCAAGAAGGGCAACCAGAAATCCGAGACTGCCTACGCTGAATTGCGGAAGGCTGGGGCGTCGATCTTCCGTGGACATACTGACTTCACGCTGAGTTCCACGATCCTGGGTTTGATCAAGGATGGAGTTGAGGTACAAACCGCTTCCGTGGGTGACGAGGTTGAAATCGTACTCGCCGAGACCCCCTTCTATGCGGAGGCTGGTGGCCAGGATGCAGACACAGGTCTCATCACTGCCGCTGGGCTTAGCGTGGATATTGCTGATGTACAAGCGCCCATGCCTGGTCTGATCGTTCACCGTGGTGTCATCACTGACGGTACGGCCGAGCGTGGCGCTGAAGTCATCGCAGAAGTTGATGGCCCAGCACGTTTCGGTGCCTGTCAAGCACATACAGCCACCCACATCGTGAATGCTGCACTGCGCCAGATCCTAGGTCCCCAGACCCATCAGGCGGGTTCCTACAATAAGCCAGGGTACCTCCGCTTCGACTTCAACTCCCTCTCAGGGATGAGCGAAGACATGAAGCAGGAACTTGAAGGTATCGCCAATGAGGCGATCCGGGCCGACTGGGAGGTCACCGCAACCGAGATGCCGATTGCCGAGGCGAAAGCTCTTGGCGCCCAGGCTATGTTCGGTGAGAAGTACGGCGACATCGTACGCATGGTGGAACTCGCTGGCCCCTGGTCACGGGAGCTTTGCGGTGGTACCCACGTTCAATCCACTGCGAAAATTGGCCTGTTGAGCCTGATCTCAGAGAGCTCTGTTGGTTCAGGCGTACGCCGTGTCGAGGCTCTCGTATCAGCGGATGCCTTCAATCAACTGGCTGCCGAGAGGGCCATTGTTGCGGCACTGTCCGATTCCCTCAAGGTACAACCAACCCAGTTGGAGGACAGAGTCTCCAAGCTTGTGGCACAGCTCAAACAAGCTGAGAAGACCATCACCGATCTCAAGAATGCTCAGGCGGCAACACTCGCTGCAGATCTGGTAACAACAGGACAGGACTGTGGTAAGACCCGTCTTGTGGCAGCCATTGATCCTGCCCCAGGCATGGATCTGAGAAACCTGGCCATGGAGGTACGATCCCGACTGGGTTCAACATCTGGTGTCGTCTGTCTCATCTCAACCACCCCGAAGCCGTCGGTCGTTGTGGCTACCACTGCTGAAGCCCGCGAACAGGGACTGGCTGCAGGTACCCTCGTTGGTCTCGCTAGTGCTGCGATGGGTGGTCGCGGTGGTGGCTCCGCTGACCTTGCCCAAGGTGGTGGCGCGGATGGAAGTGCAGCCCCCAAGGCCCTCGAAGCGGTGAAGAATGGGCTTAGCTGAAACCGCAGGTGTACTCCTCGCACTGGATCTTGGGTCGGCTCGTATAGGAGTAGCCGCCTGCGATTCGGGGCGGATCCTTGCCTTCCCTGTCGAAACCATCCCAGCCCAAGATGGGTACATTTCGCGTGTGGTCGAGTTGCTTCAGGAGTACAACGGGGTCGGGCTCATTATCGGATATCCTCTCACGCTTAGTGGTCAGGCAGGCATAGCCGCCGAAAAGATCCTGGCTCAGGCCCAGTTGTTGGCTAATCATGTGGATGTTCCGGTGTGGCTCGTGGACGAGAGAATGTCGAGCGCTGAGGCCCATTCGAAGCTACGTGCAGCCGGGAGAAATGCTAAGAATTCAAGGGAAATCATCGATACCCAGGCTGCAGTGGGTATCCTAGAATCAGTGTTGTGTGCCCTCAGGGAGGGAAGAACCATCGGAAAACAGGTCGAAAACAAGGAGAACCATGGATGAGAACAAGCCTGTGAGTTGGATTGCACCGGAGGGGCAAAGGCGTGCCAAATCCGCTGTCGCTGTGGCAATGAGCTTCATCATTCTGCTCTCTGGATTGGCTTTCGTATCCTGGAAGGGATACGACGCCTACATGGATTGGATGCAACAGGAAGACTACATTGGTACAGGCGATGAAGAGGTCGACATCATCATTAGTGATGGTCAAGGATGGGGAAATGTGGCTGATACATTGATGAGTGTTGACGCCATCAAGGATCCAGCTCTTTTCGAGAAGGAAGCACTCAAGATCACCGATGGTCCTCAGGCGGGTACATGGAAGGTGAAGACCCATATCCCTGCAAGGCTTGCCGCTGAAATGCTCACCACACCAGCCAACCGTGTCTATGTTAAGTTCACAGTCCGCGAAGGGCTCAGAGTGACCGAGGTTTACCCTCTTCTGATTGAGCAATTCGGGATAACCCAGGAGGAAATCGACACAGAGATGGCGCTGATCCTGGAAGATCCGTCACTGATTGGTGTGACCCTTCCCATCAATGGCAGTCTTGAAGGAGTACTCTTCCCGGATACCTATCATCTGAATCCACCCCAAGAAACTGAGAATCCTAAAGCAATTTTCAAGCGTATGGCGATTGAGTTCAATAAGGTTCTGGAGAGTCTCCAATTTGCCGCGAAAGCGGAAGCACTCGGTTATTCCCCTTATCAAGCGCTTATTGTTGCGAGCATTATTGAGAAGGAAGTGAATAAGGATGAATACCGCGGGATGGTGGCCCAAGCAATCTATAACCGTCTTGAGACAGACATAACAGGTCACCGACTCGAAATAGACACCTCAGTGAACTATGGTCTTAATAGAACGGGGTATGCCAACCTTGATGAGTATGCTTTGAAGACGGATACTCCTTACAACACTTACATACATCAAGGGTTACCTCCCACTCCCATTAGTTTGCCTGGGAGGGCCTCTTTGGAGGCAGCAGTGAATCCGACTCCAGGAACCCAGGCATTCTGGGTAGCTGTCGATCTTCTCACAGGTGAAACCAAGTTTGCTGATACCTATAACGAACACTTGAAGAATGTTGCGCAATACCAGGCCTGGTGTCGCGCCAATCCAGAAGCCTGCAAGTGAGAGTTGGGGTCATAGGGTCACCCATTGACCATTCTCGTTCACCGCAGATACACCAAGCTGCCTATGCGTGGCTAGGGCTTGACTGGGAGTACTCTGCTCACCAAGTCGAAGCCTCAGAAGTCAAAGATTTCGTTGCAGGGTTAGATCCAACATGGCGCGGCCTGTCGGTAACAATGCCCTGTAAGGAGGCAATCCTGGCCCTTGGTACCCCTGATCCAGTTGTCGAGGCTCTCGGTGTCGGCAACACAGTGGTCTTCGACGGTACTCCTTCTTCCCCACAGACGACGAGGATCTTCAATACGGATGTGACCGGAGTACAGATGCTCCTATCCGAGATCGATCCCGAGTCTGAGGTGAGGGTGCTCGGAAATGGTGCAACGGCACGATCCTCAATCTTTGCTCTGGCACGCCAAGGTTTTGCCAGGGTCCAGGTTCAAGCAAGAGATCATGTCAAGAGTACCCAGGTGAGTGAGGATGCGAAGACGTGGGGGATAGAGGTGGTTCCACCTGAATCCACAGTTGACCTTCTTATCTCCACAATCCCTAGCTCCACCGCCCTTGAATGGGTTCAAGGGGTGTCGCCACAGGTGATTGTGGATGTTCTCTATCATCCTTGGCCCACTCAATTGGCCCAGTTTGGCCAGGAATGCGGGGCTCGGGTTTTCTCAGGTTTGGACCTCCTGGCAGCCCAAGCAGTTGGTCAGGTTAAATTCATGACAGGGAATGATATTCCCTTCTCGGTCTTGCGCGATGCGGCTGAGCAGTAGATTGGACGACGTGTTGAGATATATCACAGCTGGGGAATCCCATGGTCCTTTGTTGACCACTATTATCGAAGGGATTCCTGCCCATATTCGAGTGTCGACTGCAGACCTTACGAAGGCTCTTGCGCGCCGCCGATTGGGCGCAGGTCGAGGGGCTCGCATGGGTTTCGAGCAGGACTCAGTGCGTTTCACTGGTGGGGTCATCCAGGGGGAAACCATAGGCTCACCAATTAGTATCGAGATTTCTAACTCTGAATGGCCTAAATGGGAACAGGTCATGTCTGCTGACGAAGTCAACTCAAGCGTACTCTCCGAAGCCAAGAGAGCCCAGCTCTTGACTCGCCCACGACCGGGGCACGCCGATCTTGCAGGAATGCAGAAGTACGACTTCTGCCATGCTCGACCAATCCTGGAAAGGGCCTCAGCTCGTGAGACCGCTGCTCGTGTAGCCGCAGGGGAGGTCGCCCGCCAATTTTTGAGGCAAGGGCTTGGGATCGAAATTCTCAGCCATGTCACAGCCATCGGGGGAATCCACGCTCCATATGCTGAGTTGCCGGGCCCATCTGATCGTGAAGCCATTGATGCCGATCCGGTGCGTTGCCTTGATCCTGCCACCAGTACCAAGATCCAGGAACTCATCCACGCAACGAAAAATCAGGGAGACACCCTCGGAGGGGTTGTGGAGGTTCTTGTCTGGGGATGCCCACCAGGAGTTGGTACCCATGTCTCAGCCGAGGCCCGACTTGACGCTCGTCTGGCTTGCGCATTGATGGGGGTACAAGCTATCAAAGGTGTTGAAGTCGGTGACGGGTTCGCTTTGGCTGATTCGCCAGGATCCAAGGCCCATGACCCTATGGATACCCATGAGGGACGCATTGTCCGTAGTGCGAATAGAGCCGGGGGTATTGAAGGTGGGATGTCCAATGGTGAGGTCATTCGCTTGAGGGCAGCGATGAAGCCTATCGCCACCCTCTCCAAGGCTCTCCCCACTGTGAATATCGCGACAGGGGAGGTGGAACCAGCCCACCACCAGCGCTCCGATGTCTGTGCAGTACCAGCAGCCGGTGTGATCGCCGAAGCTGTTGTAGCAATCGAGGTTGCTCGTTCCTGCCTAGAAAAGTTCGGTGGCGACACCCTAGGTGACGTACGATCGGCAGTTGACCACTACCGTACCCGTGTGAAAGAAGCTGGGATGGAGGCCTCCTGGTGACGATCGTTTTTATCGGTTTGCCTGCATCTGGGAAGACCACTATCGGGGCTGAGGTTGCTGAAAAGCTTGGGCTCACTTTTGTGGATGCGGATGCGATGATTGAGCAAAGAGCCAGACAATCTATCCGGGAAATCTTTGCTGACAAGGGTGAACCCTATTTCCGTGAACTCGAACTGGATGCTGTGACGACGGCTCTGGCCACTACTGACGTTGTTTCCGTGGGTGGGGGAGCCATCACCAATCCAGCTATTCGCGAACTGCTGGGGTCCCATCAGGTTGTGTGGCTGGATGCACCGATTTCTCAGTTGATGTCCAGGGTTCAGGAGAATAGTGATCGTCCTCTACTCTCGGGTGATACCCACGCTCGCTTTATCATGCTTGAGGAGGAACGGCTTAGTTTGTACGCTGAGGCTGCCCATTTCACTGTGGATGCTGGCAGGGACAAGGATGAGGTTGTCACCGAAGTACTCAAGTTGATAGCTGGCATTCAGATTATTAGTGTTGATGCTGGCCACCCCTATCAGGTCGTGATTGGATCCGGGGTTCTCAACCGTCTTGCGGGTGCCCTTGAAGCGGTTGATAAGGTCGCCATCCTTCATCCTCCCGTACTGTCATCCATGGCTGCTGATTTGGCCCAAGAACTCCCCAACCCAGTGATTTTGGAAGTACCTGAGGGGGAGAGCGCCAAGACTGCTGAGGTGTTGGATCACTGTTGGCGCACCCTTGCACAATCCAGGTTGACAAGGTCAGATGCTGTGATTGGTCTTGGTGGAGGGTCAACCACTGATCTAGCAGGCTTCGTTGCTGCAACCTATCTGCGCGGAATCCGCTTCATCAACATCTCAACTACTGTCCTCGGAATGGCTGATGCCGCTGTTGGTGGGAAGACCGGTATTAATATTCCTGAAGGCAAGAACCTCGTTGGTTCCTTCTACGAACCGCACGTCGTCCTGTGTGACCTTGATCTGTTGAAGGGTTTGCCTACAGAAGAGGTACGATCCGGGCTGGCCGAAGTGGTGAAATGCGGATTCATTTCTGATCTTGCAATTGTGGAGGTCGTTACCCAAGACCCGAGCAAGGTGTGCGACACAACAACCAAAGAGTTTGCCGAGGTTTTGACCCGTGCGATTCAGGTGAAGGCTCGAGTTGTCTCTGGGGATCTGCGCGAACAGGATCAAACCCACGGTGCTGGACGTGCAGCATTGAACTATGGTCATACCCTCGGTCACGCTATAGAAAAGCGTGAAGGATTCACTTGGTCCCATGGTAATGCCATCAGTGTTGGCATGGTCTACGCCGCTGAGGTCGCGTTAAGGCTAGGCATGATTGATGCTGATATTGTGACTCAACATCGGGAAATCCTTGGCAGTTTAGGGTTGCCCATTAGTTACTCAGGATCGGATTGGAAGTCGATACGATCCACGATGAGTTTGGATAAGAAGGCACGGGGATCCCAGTTGAGGCTGATCCTTCTTGATGGCCTTGGGGATGTGCGAGTCGTTCCCAACATTGATGAAAACATCCTTGAGCAGGCATTCCTCGCGATTAGGAGCTAGCTTATGTATCTTCGGGACCACTTTCGTACCCCTGAAGTTGATGTACAAACAATGCTCAACGAAATCAGAGCAGGGACCTTAGTAACCGTCGATCCTGAAACACGACGACCCGAAGCGAGTTTTCTTCCTTGGGCTTTCGTGAATGGGGATACGTTGACCTCCCACATTGGGATCATTAACCCCCAAGCTCGCCATGAGGGTGAAGCACTCGTGATCCTCATGGGCAAGGACGCCTATGTGTCCGAGGAATGGATGAAACCTGGATCTGTACCCTCCTGGAATTATGAGACTATTCATCTTTATGGAAGGCTGACAATACATACTGATCCTGAGTGGATCATCCGGTCTTTCGAAGACGTCATGCAACGCTTCTCACGTAAAACTCATGCAGACTATTCCAGGGAGTATCTTGAGCAGCAGACTCGGGCTAGTGTTGGTGTCGAGTTTACGATCACCGAGATTCAGGCCAAGTCGAAACTCTCCCAAAACCGTGCAGAATCAGAGGTACGTACCATCATCGAAAATCTGGAACCTACCTGCCCCCATTTAGCTCAGCGGATGCGCGAAGTCTCATTGCCACACATTGCTGATCGTCAGGCTCGAATTGACCAGGCTCGATCCACGATCCAGTGATTGTGGGGAATTGCTGTTTGTCTGTGGGTCAGGCACATCTATCTTGGACGCATTCACGCAGTTGTTTCCTCTAGAGGAAACAACTTCTCCATTCGGGGAGACGGTCCAGGACAGGTGTGTCTGACCCACTACGCATTTCAAACAAAGAGTCGTGTGACATGGAAAACAAGGGACGGATGAGCGGGCAGAGCTCGGATTCCGGTAAGATTGATCCTTGGTAAAGAGGAAAGGGTTTCTATGATTTCGACGAATGATATTAAGAATGGGACTGTACTTGACCTGGATGGTCAGCTGTGGAGTGTCATCTGGTTCCAGCATCACAAGCCTGGCAAGGGAAATACGGTTGTTCGTACCAAGCTCAAGCATGTACTCACAGGAAAGGTTGTCGATAAGACCTTCAACTCGGACACGAAGGTTGAGGATGCCCAGGTGGATCGCCGTGAGATGCAGTACCTCTATCAGGACACTGATGGTTACATCTTCATGGATACCACTGACTACCAGCAGATCACCATTGACAACGAAACCGTGGGGGATGCCAGGAACTTTCTTCTGGAGAATGGGACAGCCATGGTTGCCCTCCACGAAGGCAATCCCTTGTTCATTGAACTCCCAGCCTCAGTCGAACTGGAGATCACCTACACCGAACCGGGACTCCAAGGGGATCGTTCCAGCGCTGGTACAAAGCCTGCAACGGTGGAGACTGGATTCCAGATCCAGGTACCTCTGTTCATCACCCAGGGTGAACGAGTAAAGGTTGATACCCGCGACGGCTCGTACATCTCCCGTGTCTGAGGCTCCCAAGCGCTCACGGATGCGCAAGGCGCGAAAATACGCCTTGGACATTCTCTATTCAGCCGATCTGATCGGTTGTAGTGTCAGTGAGGCCATGGACACCTATGAGACCATGTCTGACCATGAGATCCCTGCTTATACGAGGGAACTTGTGGAGGGTGTTTATGCTCACGAGTTTCTGATTGATGGCTATCTGGCACCCTGCTTGGCTGAGAATTGGAGTGTCGAGCGGATGCCGGTTATTGACCGTTGTCTTGCGCGGATCGCAGTACTCGAAATGGTTTACGGGGAGGTCGCTCCAGCGATTGCCATCTCTGAGGCAGTGAGCCTGGCTAAGGAACTCTCCACGGAATCCTCACACTCTTTTCTGTCCGGGGTTTTGAGTCAAGTGGCTACGATAGTACCCCGGACGCAGACAGACGAAGTCCCTGAGAAAGGATAGGCTTTCTTCCATGACATCCACCGTCCCCGCACTCCTTGTACTTGAGGACGGGCGTAGTTTCTTGGGGCAATCCTTTGGCGCCCAAGGGGAGACCTTCGGTGAGGCCGTATTCTCGACTGGAATGAGCGGCTACCAGGAGACCCTGACCGACCCAAGTTATTGTCGCCAAGTCGTCGTCGCCACCGCACCTCACATTGGCAACACCGGCTGGAATGATGAGGATGACGAATCCACACGCATCTGGGTTGCTGGGTACGTCGTCCGCGATCCTAGTCCTCGACCATCCTCATGGAGGGCCAAGAGATCTCTTGTTGAAGAAATGGAAACCCAGGGGATCGTTGGAATCTGTGACATCGACACGAGAGCACTCACTCGTCACCTACGCGAGCGAGGTGCCATGAAGGTGGGTATCTCCACCCTTGATCTGGACCCTAGTTCCCTCCTAGAGAAGGTACGCGCAATCCCTGCGATGACTGGATCAGATATTGCGGGGGAAGTCACTGTGGATTCTGCCTATGTCGTTTCAGCTGTGGGCCCCAAGAGGTTCACTGTTGCTGCTGTAGACCTTGGTATCAAGGCCATGACCCCCCAGATGATGAGCGAACGTGGAATGGAGGTACACGTCCTTCCCGCCAACGTGACCTTCGATGAGATCATGGCGCTCAACCCCGATGGGGTCTTCTTCTCTAATGGTCCAGGTGATCCTGGAACGGCTGATCATCCAATGAGTGTACTGCGTGAAGTCTTGGCGGCCGGGATTCCCTATTTTGGGATCTGCTTCGGTTGTCAGATATTTGGGCGGGCCCTTGGATTCTCGACATACAAGCTGAAATACGGTCATCGCGGCATTAATCAGCCCGTGAAGGATCTGGGTACAGGCATCGTCGAGATTACAGCCCATAACCATGGATTCGCTGTTGATGCCCCCCTTGATGCGGATGTTGAAACCCCCTATGGGATTGCGAATGTGAGCCATGTCTGTCTCAATGATCAGGTGGTTGAAGGCCTGGAGTTGCGTCGAGACTCACAATTGGCGGCCTTCTCTGTTCAGTACCACCCAGAAGCGGCAGCCGGACCCCATGATGCTGCTTATCTTTTTGATCGTTTCGCTCAGATGATGGAGGCTCATCGTGCCTAAGCGTACAGACATATCCTCGATCCTTGTTGTGGGTTCTGGCCCCATCGTCATCGGGCAGGCATGTGAGTTTGACTACTCTGGTACCCAAGCATGCAGGGTCCTGCGGGAGGAGGGGTACAAAGTAATCCTCGTGAACTCGAATCCCGCTACCATCATGACTGATCCAGAGTT
Organism: Propionibacteriaceae bacterium; assembly: GCA_031256725.1. Lineage (GTDB taxonomy): Bacteria > Actinomycetota > Actinomycetes > Propionibacteriales > Propionibacteriaceae > WQYJ01. The sequence continues at coordinate 108,623 of JAIRQE010000004.1, read as the reverse complement.
TGCCGATGCCACCTATATTGAGCCCATCACCCCCGAGATCGTGGAACGTATCATTGCTAAGGAGCGCCCCGATGCTCTGCTCGCGACCATGGGCGGGCAGACTGCGCTCAATACCGCAGTGGCCTTGGCCAAGAGTGGGGTCTTGGAGAAGTACGGAGTCGAGCTCATTGGTGCCAATATCGAGGCTATCGAACGGGGTGAGGATCGTGAGCGTTTCAAGGAGGTCGTCGCCTCCCTCAAAGATCTTCCTTGTGGTGCACCTGAGGTGGCTCGTTCCTTCACCTGCCATTCGGTTGACGAGATCGTTTCAGCAGCATCTGAGTTGGGGTATCCAGTCGTTTTGAGGCCGTCCTACACCATGGGTGGCAAGGGTTCCGGTTTCGCGCATGATGAAGAGGAATTGCGTGCGATGGCCGAGATTGGCCTGGATGCCTCGCCCACAACTGAGGTCCTTGTCGAGGAATCCATCCTCGGGTGGAAGGAGTTCGAGCTTGAGGTGATGAGGGACCGCAAAGACAATGTGGTCATCGTATGTTCTATTGAGAACCTGGACCCCATGGGGGTACATACCGGTGACTCAATCACGGTTGCTCCTGCTTTGACTCTTACCGACCGTGAATACCAGCGTCTTCGTGACATTGGGATCGCAGTGATCAGGGCTGTTGGCGTGGATACAGGTGGATGTAATATCCAGTTCGCTGTGAATCCTGAAACCGGGCGAATCATTGTCATCGAAATGAATCCTCGGGTCTCTCGTTCATCCGCATTGGCCTCCAAGGCCACAGGTTTCCCCATCGCGAAGATTGCTGCCAAGGTCGCGGTTGGGTACACCCTTGATGAGATCCCCAACGACATTACAGGTGAGACTCCAGCAAGCTTTGAACCAACCCTGGACTATATCGTTGTGAAGGTACCACGGTTCGCCTTCGAGAAGTTCTCCACTGCGGAGGATACTCTCACAACGCATATGAAGTCTGTGGGTGAGGCTATGGCTATTGGTCGCAACTTCACTGAGGCTCTGGGTAAGGCACTAAGATCCCTTGAAGACTCACGGGCTCCATTGAGACTGACGGGGTCAATACTCCAAAAGCAGGAGGCACTCCTGTCAGCATCCCGACCCCATGATGGGCGTCTCCAAGATGTGATCCAAGCTTTCCGTGCTGGCGCAACCGTTGAAGAGGTCTTCCAGGCCACCATGATCGACCCCTGGTTCCTTGACCAGCTTGTACTCATCCTGGACATTGCTGCAGAAGTAACGAAGGCTGAACACTTGGATGCTGATCTTCTTCGTCAGGCCAAGCGTCACGGCTTGTCGGATGCACAAATTGGGGAACTTCGCCAGATCAGTGCTGAGCAGGTTCGCGAACTAAGGTGGGAGTTGAATGTACGCCCGGTCTACAAGACTGTGGACACCTGTGCGGCTGAATTTGCTGCGCTCACTCCGTACCATTACTCGACCTATGACGAGGAAACTGAGGTCCGCGAGCGTACCAAACCCGCAGTGATGATCCTCGGCTCAGGGCCGAATCGTATCGGCCAGGGAATTGAATTCGACTACTCCTGTGTACATGCGTCGATGGCTCTGTCCGAGGCTGGGTACGAGACCATCATGGTCAACTGCAATCCTGAGACTGTCTCCACCGACTATGACACCTCTGATCGACTCTATTTCGAGCCTTTGACTGAGGAAGACGTACTAGAGATCTATGCAGCCGAAGCAGCTGTTGGCCCTGTAGCTGGGGTGATCGTACAGCTTGGTGGTCAAACACCATTGAAACTGGCGAAGGCACTCAAGACTGCTGGTCTGCCTATGGTCGGTACCTCTCCTGAAGCCATTGATCTGGCTGAGGATCGAGGCGAGTTTGGAAAGGTACTCGAAGCAGCAAGCCTGCCTGCACCACGGTACGCCATGGCCACCTCATCTGAGGAAGCTTTGGAGATCGCCTCCCAGATCGGTTATCCGGTCTTGGTACGTCCCAGCTATGTTCTGGGCGGGCGCGGAATGGAGATCGTGTACGATGACTCCACGCTGATCACCTATGTGACCACTGTGACCCTGGCTTCTAAGACGAATCCGATCATGATCGACAAGTTCCTTGATGATGCTACAGAGATTGATGTGGATGCACTCTTTGATGGGGACGAGATGTACATCGGTGGGATCATGGAGCATATCGAGGAAGCTGGGGTGCATTCTGGTGACTCAGCATGTGCCCTGCCACCCATTACATTGGGTTCCGAGGTTATTGAGCGGATAGTTGCCTCCACTAGGGCTATTGCTGAAGGTGTTGGGGTACGCGGCCTGATCAATATTCAGTACGCCCTGGCAGGGAATATCCTCTATGTTCTGGAAGCAAATCCTCGTGCCTCACGTACTGTTCCCTTTGTGTCCAAGGCCACAGATGTTCAACTTGCTAAGGCAGCGGCCCTGATCATGATGGGGTCCTCAATCGCTGACTTGCGGGAGCAGGGTATCCTCAACCGCGAATCGGATGGGTCAACTCCAGCAGAAACCACTCCAGTGGCGGTTAAAGAAGCAGTGATGCCTTTCAACCGTTTTCACACCTCAGAGGGGCAATCCGTTGACACACTCCTGGGTCCCGAAATGAGATCCACCGGTGAGGTCATGGGCTTGGATTCCAGCTTCGGAATTGCCTTCGCCAAATCACAGACTGCCTCCTATGGGTCACTTCCCACATCGGGTCGAGTCTTTGTATCAGTGGCCAACTCTGACAAGCGTCACGCCATCCTTCCAGTACAAATGCTGGCCGACATGGGATTTGAAATCCTTGCAACCACGGGTACCACTGAGGTACTTCAGCGCAATGGGATTGATGCTCGTGCTGTACGGAAACGCTCCGAAGGACTCGGACCGACAGGCGAAATGACTGTTGTGGATTTGGTTCTCAACCATGAGGTAGATCTGGTGATTAACACCCCATATTCTGGGGCAAGCTCTGGATCGACTCGTCGAGACGGGTATGGAATTCGTTCCGCTGCGGTCATGGCAGATATTCCTTGTGTGACTACCATTCAGGGCCTGATCGCCGTTGTACAAGGGATTTCAGCGTCACGCAAGGGTGAGATCTGTGTACGCTCCCTCCAAGAATGGGCACCCCTGATGAGGCCAAGTTCATGAAAACAGCCGTGGTGACCGCTGGCTATCAAGCCATCCTTCGCCCCCTGCTCTTTCGTAGTTTTGGTGGTGATGCCGAGACCATCCATGAGGAAATGATTTCAGCACTTGGGGCTATGGTCGGAAGTCCAGTGTCCTCGATTGTGAAGAGGGTCGTGGGTTCTGTCCGTTGTGGTGTTGATGTTGCTGGGATATTTTTTCCTGGACGCGTCGGTGTAGCCGCTGGGCTCGACAAGGATGGCGTCGCTGCCGGAATCTGGTCATCCCTAGGCTTCGGCTTCGCAGAATTGGGTACAGTCACGGCCCAGGCCCAACCAGGAAATCCTCGACCGAGGGTCTTTCGTTTGAAAAACTCCGCTGCGTTGATCAACCGGATGGGCTTCAATAATCACGGGGCGGGGGCCCTTGCTCATCGCCTTGAAGAGATGGGTGTCAAACGTGGAGAAGCCACACTTGGGATTCCGCTGGGGATCAGCATAGGAAAGACCAAGATCGTTGAAGTCGATGAGGTAATCGGGGATTACCTAGAGTCCCTTGAAGCTGTTCATCCTTATGCAGATTATGTAGCGGTGAACATCTCGAGCCCCAATACCCCAGGGCTTCGGGGTCTTCAGGAGAAAACCCATGTCTATGATCTGGTGAGTGCCCTTGTGGGGAAAGCTGGCGAATGCGGGGGCGTGCCGATCTTTGTCAAGGTTGCTCCAGATCTCACTGACTGCGAACTGGATGATCTTCTTGAATCGGTGGTCAACGCTGGAGGATCTGGACTCATCGCAACCAACACCACACTAAGCCGTGAAGGCATTGTTCCCGCTGATCTGGGATTGGCTCGACAAACAGGGGGACTGTCTGGGGGGCCTGTAACCCTGCGTGCCCGCCAGATGGTTGCTCGTGCCATGACTTCCGGGTTACCTGTCATTGCTTCTGGGGGGATCATGACTGCTGGGGATGCCCAAGCTATGTTCGACTTGGGTGCGAGCTTGGTACAGGTGTACACAGGGTTTATCTATTCAGGCCCTGGGTTGGTTGCTCAGATCAATGACTTGCCATCTGCCTCCATGAAAGGAAGATCATGACTTTTCATGACAGACTTCTTGCACGTGCCAGCAGTCTTGGTTCGATCTGCGTAGGTATCGACCCCCATCCTGGAGTTATGGATGCTTGGGGGGTCTCATATGATCTGGCTGGTCTGGAGCGAGTCGCCATGGGTACAGTTGAAGCCCTCGGTGACCATGTCACAGCTTTTAAACCTCAGTCAGCCTTCTTCGAACAATGGGGTTCAGCCGGGATCGCTGTACTGGAGAGATGTATCACTGAAATCCGCTCCGGCGGTGGGCTGGTCATCTTGGACGTCAAGAGAGGTGATATCGGATCCACCATGGAGGCCTATGCCCAGGCGTACCTAGGGGAGGGCCCCCTGTCCGTGGATGCCATCACGATCAGTCCCTATCTTGGGTTCGGATCTTTGACACCAGCCTTCGATCTTGCTGAGGCCAATGACAGGGGAGTCTATGTTCTTGCGCGTACCTCCAATCCCGAAGGCGGGGATATTCAGTTGGGCTCGACCAGCTTGGGTACACCAGTGGCTCAAAGCATTGTCGACAATGCCACCCAACGCAACCACAGTACTGGTTTGGATGCCATAGGCCTTGTTGTGGGAGGTACCCATGAGACTTTGAGAATCGATCTGTCGTGGTACTCAGGCTCAATCTTGGTTCCAGGGATCGGCGTCCAGGGTGGTACGATTTCAGGACTCGCCTCCTCTTTCGCGGAGACCTCAGCCCTATTGGTTCCCTCAGTAAGTAGGGAGGTACTCAACGCTGGGCCAAACCCTCAGGCACTCCAAGAGGCCGTTGAGAGGGTACTGGCTAGCTAGACTTCCGCACTGTCTTTTTCGCGTTTGGGTAAAACCCGTTTTACCCAACCAACTGAGCCAGGAATCACCTTCTCATACAAGACCGCTATTCCGACCCCTGCCAGGACGAAGGCAGGAATGAGAGCAAAATCACGGTAGCGCGTTTGAATCTCGATGAATATATGGATCGTGAAATAGGCGAGGAATATCAAGGCCATGAGAAGAGGGATTCCCAGATCATTGCGCCGAATCGCACGGATAACACCAAGTCCGACAAGGACAAAGATCCCACAGTAGTACACAAGACCCGTTCTTTGCATGGTTACAGTGTGATGGACCTCCCCGACAACAGGCAGTTCCACAGTCGATTGCATATGGCCAAAGGCCCACCAAGTTGGATCTGGGTTGGCCCACATGATGTTGATCTTGGCTCGGAACAGGTTTATGAGTTGCGAAGGTGGAACAGATAACCGTTCCTCGATCACTTCAAAAGCTGCTTCCCGTCTTTCTTCGCTCGTTGAATGGGAGAAGATCAGTCCTGCGTCAGCCTCTGAGTATTGTCCTGAGGTTGTGGGGTTGAAACCGAGGACGAACTTCCATTCAGGGCAATTATTGGTCAATCCAAATTCATTGAGGCCACTGAGTTGAACGGCCTTACTCAGGCCAGAGCTGACACCGAAATAGCTCACAATCGTGATCATGACCGTAGCGAGACTTTTCACCAGAATCCGTCGAGCTTTGATTGATTTCTTCAAGAACACAAGTAGTTCGAATACGATCAATGCTGCAATGGCCACAATGGCTATGGGGCGAATAGCCCCACCTAGAGCTATGAGAATACCGGCAGTGACCGCTATGGCTATCTTTCCAGTTCGGGTCTTTTTCTTAATGAAGTAGACATATACTCCAGTCATGATCAGTAGATTCGACAGATGCTGTCCCGAGAGTACCGTGATCAGGAAGTAGGTTGAGGGGAAGAAACAAAAAAGGATGGCGGTGACCTGTGCTGCCTTCTCGGATGCAACCTTGCGGCAGAAGAGGTACACCACAAGGTTCGTGGCAGTGAGGTACACACAGTTGAGAACTTTGAAGAAAGTGACTCCAGCGCCAAAGAAATGGACAAAGAATGCCATCCACGCCACGAACCCTGTTTGATAGGCCCACATCTGGAAATAGTAGGACCCCAGTCCTGACGGATCACCAGCAGCAACTTGGATTGCAGTTTCGTACATCAGGCGGAAGTCGGAAATGGGCTGGGTTTGTACAGCCAAAACAAATGCGAGCTTCGTGGAGAAAGACAGGACGATGATCCCAATAATGAAGTGCCAAGGCTTGATTGAGATTTTATGAACTGCCCACAAAAGAACCGCGAGACATCCTACGAAACCAACGAGACCCCCCATGAAAATGAGGGAACGAAGAACATAGGTCTCGAAGACCATTAGGTAGATTATGTACATCACAACAAGGAGCATCACACTGAGAGCGATTCGCTGAAGGCTGATGGATTTCATTGGTTCATCACTATCTTTCATCCGTGGATTCTAGGTCGGGATCGTCATTGGTAATCCTGGGGTCGGGCGACTGCTGCTTGAATACGAAGATGCGTTGCAGGATGTAATTGAGCCCTGTGTAGATAACCATGGCCACGAGCATAGCAATCTGGTCAAGGGTACTAGGTGAGGCTCCAGTGTGGGTCAGTCCCAAGGCCACAAGGGGTTTTGCGAGGCTAAAAGCAATGATGTAGCAGGTGGAAACAGTAAGAAGGAAACGCAGGGCAGATGTTGGAATCCCGCCCTTGTCTCGGAAGGTGAAGGCTCTGTTAAGGAAGAAGCTGAATGCGGCACCAATGGCGTATGCGATCGCGGAGGACCACCAATAGTTGAGCTCGGTTAGGTTGTACAAACCGAACATAAGGATTGTACTGAGAAGGGTGTTTGCCACTCCTACCCCAAGAAACTTCAAGAGTTTTAGATCCAGAAAAGAGCGTAGGTTTTTCGCCATAGGTTACCCATCAGTGGATGACTGCTGGCTGGCATCAGGAGAGTCGAGCATGGATTCAATGATGAAACGAGGTCGAGCCTTAGTTTCCAGATAGATCTTGGCGATGTACTCTCCGATCACCCCAAGCGACATGAGAACGAGACCACCTATGGCCCAGGTGGACAGCAGGAGGCTCGACCATCCAGCCACCGTGGCACCTGTGAAATGCCGGATGAGAACGTAGGCTGTGGCGAGGATTGAGAGAAGGAAGACGAGTGCACCCAGCATAGAGATCATCCGAATGGGTTTGATACTCAGTGAAGTGATTCCGTCTAGAGCGAAAGAGAGCATCTTCTTGAGCGGGTACTTACTCTTCCCGGCAACGCGCTCATGTCTTCCATAGGAGACCATCGCATGGGAGAAACCGATGAGTGGAACTAGGCCTCGAAGAAAGAGGTTCACTTCCTTGAAATCGGCCAGTCCTGCAAGGGCCCTTTGCGACATCAAGCGATAATCCGCGTGATTGTATATAGTCTCTGCGCCTAGGGTTTTCATCATTTTATAGAAAGACTGAGCGGTAAACCTCTTGAAGAAGGAATCAGAGTCCCGTTGGTTGCGTACCCCATAAACGATGTCGATTCCTTGATTGTAGAGGTCAACCATTTCATCCATGGCGCTCACATCATCCTGGAGATCAGCATCAATGGAAATAGTGAGATCGGCATGATCCTTGATGGAGAGGAGCCCCGCAATGAGGGCATTTTGGTGACCTCGATTCCGGCTGAGATTGAGGCCACTGAATACTTCTGGGTTCTTTGTATGGAGGTCTTGAATGACTTTCCATGTAGCATCCTTAGATCCATCATTAACAAATAGAACACGACTGGATTCCAGGACCTTGCCAGATTGAATCATTGATAGAAGTTGGGCTTGAAGTACGGGGGCGCTATGAGGAAGGGCGTCTTCCTCGTTGTAACACGGAACGACGATATACAGGGTCCCAACTCTCACTTGTAAAATCGTATCACAGGTAAGGCTCAGTCAGGGACAGCAGGTAAGACGAATTGGTGCGGTGGGACCGCCGGGGCTCGAACCCGGGACCAAGGGATTATGAGTCCCCTGCTCTGACCAGCTGAGCTACGGTCCCCAGCCGACGTTGATTGTATCAAATCTACGCCGTTGGTGCTTAGTCCTCACATTCGTGAGGGGGTACTGGGGCCTCCACCAGGACCAGTGGTTTCATCCCCTGGAGTGGGACTACCACCACCGCTTTGTTCTTCTCCTGGAGAGGGGGAACCGCCACCAGTGTCCTCGTCCCCCGGGGAGGGAGAAGACTCAGCCGTGTCAGATTCCTGCGGTGAAGATTGGCCTTCACTTGATTCGCTTGGAGTGGTGGGAGGAGGCGATCCACCTGCACTGGAATCATCAGTATTCTGAGTCGGAATCGGGGGAGGCGGGGGAGTTTCGGGGGCCTGAGAGAAAATAAGGATAGCGATCAAGATGGCCACTGCAGCAAGGAGAAGCATAAGAAGCCATGCAGCAACCAGAGTTAAACGTCCCGAACGGTCACGACGTCCTGGCCAAGGCAATGGCCATACACGAGTAAGACCAGGTCCAAAACGATCACTCCAGTGAAGGCGGTAATCGGGACCTGAGGATTCTCCTTGAGGCGGATATGCACTGAGATCAACGCGGGCAAGAATTCTTTTTGCTTCGCGAATTGCTCGGGAACTCTGATCGAAAGCTAGGGCAACCCAGGGGGATTGTGGCATTGAGTCCACTCCCTGAGGATCCTCATGTTCACTGCGGAATTTATCTCCCATGCGGCCTGAGTCCTGCCCCAGGCCACCACGAGCGATGACTGTATCGATATCCATTCGGTCCACTTCGCCAGCAAGGCGATCCCTGGCAGCTGGATCCTCGGAAGCACCCTGGCTGAGCATGATCACCATGACAGGAGCTGTGGCGTGCTCCTCATAGGCGAGATAGGCGACCCCTGCTGTACTTGCTACGAGTCGAGCCGAAGGCCAGAAGTCGCCAATCTTGGGTGGGTCCACCGGATGTAATGGATAGGTAACCATCCCCTCAGGAAGTCGGTCCATGTTGACCTTTGGCGCATCTCTATCCGAGGGGGGTGCCTTTTGAGCCTTTTTAGGTTTTGGTACCTTGGGGGTGGATGTACTCATAGCACCTTCTAGTTTGCCCTATAAAACCCAATCCTGTGACCATTCTCAGTGAAATTGGGGCAAACTTAGCTTTGAGACGGTATCGTTGAAAGGTACATGAGCCCAGATCCAGGAGGATAAGTGACGTCAACACCAGTACAGCCCATCAAGCAGTCTGCCCAGGAGGTCTCCAAGTTGCTTGCTGAGGCCATTGAACAGGTACAGCGTGTCATCGTCGGACAAGAGCACATGGTTGAGCAGCTGATGGTTGCCCTCCTTGCTAAGGGTCACTGCCTTCTTGAAGGTGTTCCTGGAACAGCAAAAACCTTGGCTGTACGCTCTTTCGCTACTGTGGTGGGTGGGGATTTTGCGCGAATCCAGTTCACCCCCGACCTGGTTCCCTCCGACATTGTTGGAACAAGAATCTATTCAGCATCCAAGGAGACTTTCGATATTCAACTGGGTCCAGTCTTCGTGAACTTTGTTCTCGCTGATGAGATCAACCGTGCTCCAGCCAAGGTTCAATCGGCCATGCTTGAGATCATGGCGGAGAAGCAGGTCTCCATTGGTGGAAAGACCTATCCTGCTCCGACTCCCTTCATCGTGATTGCAACACAGAATCCCATCGAATCTGAGGGCGTCTATCCTCTTCCTGAAGCACAGCGTGACCGCTTCCTCCTCAAAGTGGATGTGAATTATCCGCGTGGAAATGAAGAGTTTGAGATCCTCCGCAGGATGTCAGTGAAAGCCCCTGAGCCTAATCCTGTACTTAATCCTGAGATTGTTAGAGACCTCCAAGATAGGGCTGCTCAGATCAATGTCCACAACCTTGTGGCAGAGTACATTGTCCGCTTGGTGCTTGCTACCCGTAATCCCGCAGACTTCGGGATGCCCGATCTCGCGAATGTTATTTCTATTGGATGTTCCTCGCGTGCGACCTTGGGTCTCGTGGCAGCCTCACGGGCTCTTGCTCTGATTCATGGGCGGGATTATGTACTTCCGACTGATGTTCAAGCGGTTGCCAAAGATGTCATGGCTCACAGAATTGTTCTCACCTTTGATGCGGTTGCCGATAACGTCGCACCTGCACAGGTGGTGGAGCGCATCATAGCTATGGTGCCACCACCAACTCCAGTATGGAATCAGCAAGGTACATCAAGCCCACCGAGGCCCTAATGCCACAGATTTCTTTTAGCCCGCCTTCGCCGATTGAGTCGGCTGTCGCAACGGTGGTGAATGAGCCCAGAGGTGCCACACTTCCGCTGAGTAAACTCGCCCCCGAAGCGGCATTGAAGAGACTTGAGTTGACGATTGTACGACGTCTTGAAGGTTTCCTTCAGGGTGACCATTTGGGGCTATTGCCTGGACCTGGGTCTGACACCAACGATGCCCGTGTGTACATCCCAGGTCAAGATGACATCAGGCGAATGGATTGGGCAGTGACTGCCCGAACGACCATTCCCCATGTACGTGACACCATCGCTGATCGTGAACTTGAGGTATGGGCACTCATGGATGTCACTCCCTCCATGAACTGGGGTACAGGTGGAGTCACTAAGCGTGACCTCGGTATTGCCGCAATCGCCACCATAGGGTTCCTTTCCCAGAAGATTGGTGATCGTTTTGGTGGGCTTGTGATGGATCCCCAACAGATCACAAGGATTCCTGCCAGATCGGGGCGTATGGCTCTCTATGGATTGTTGCGAAGAATGCTGACCACTCCCATCGTCCACGACAATACTGATGGTCCCATGGATCTTGCTGCTGGTATGGAGCAGTTGGGTCGTACCCAGAGAAGACGAGGGTTAAGAATCATCGTCTCCGACTTTCTGACAACAGGAGATACTGAACTTGATCCGAACGTGGAGATCGATTGGGAGAGACCTCTTAGGAAACTCTCGGTACGAAATCAGGTCATTTGTGTGGAGGTTGTCGACCGTCGGGAATTGGAGTTTCCCGATCTGGGCGAAATCCTGATTCGTGACCCTGAGACAAACTTCGATCGCTATGTGGATACCTCCGATGCAGCGGCTCGTGAGCGTCTTAATGCGGCCACACGTGCCCAACGTGAAAGAATTCGAGTGGGTATCAGGAGGTCTGGTGCTGCTCACATGCAGTTGAGAACCGATAGGGATTGGGTAGAGGACATTGCTCGATTCGTGATGGCCTATCGTCGTTTGGCCTCCCAGTTGCACACCCCTCCGCAGGGGGTGAGCCGCTAACTCATGGATGTTCCCATCTACGGATTCCTGACCCCGGCACGGCTGTGGGCTCTGCTCATCCTCCCAATTCTGATTGTGGCCTATATCCTCATTGTGCGAAAGCGCGCCCAATTCGGTATGAGGTACACCAACACCACTGTTCTCGGTGAGGTCTTACCTAAGCAATCCCAATGGCTTCGTCATGTGATCGTGGCCCTGTCTGTATTGTCGATCCTGACTCTTGGCTTGGCGTGGGCACGACCAGTGGGTATGGATCGGATACCTCAGGAACGTGCGACCGTGGTCATGGTGATTGATGTTTCTTGGTCGATGACGGCCACGGATGTACTACCAAACCGTTTGGAAGCGGCACAAAGTGCTGCCATAGATTTCGTGGAATCCCTTCCTGCGGGTTTCAATGTGGCTGTGGTGAGCCTTTCTGGTCATTCCAAGGTACATATGAGTCCCGAGAATGATCATGGGGCTGCTGTACGCATCATTCAGGCTTTGACTGTCCAGGATTCCTCAGCGGTGGGGGATGCAATCATGGCTGCTCTTCAAGCCATAGATCTTGCCCCTGAAGGATCTGGGGATGCTCCTGCGATGATTGTCATGCTCTCTGATGGGTCTAATACCATTGGGCAGGCACCCCTCCAGGCGGCTAAAGATGCTGCAGATCGTGAGGTACCCATCTACACGATTGCCTTCGGAACAGACAACGGGTACGTCGATCTTGATGGGGAAAGGCATTTGGTACCCCCAGATCACCGCCTTATGAGAGAGATCGCAGAGTTAACAGATGGGCAGTATTACCAGGCTGACGATGTTTCTCAACTCAATGGAGCCTATACAAGAATCCACTCGAAAGTGGGTTATGTTGAGGCAAAGAAGGAGATTACAGCAACTGCGGCCGGGCTTGGTCTGATTTTCGCCTTCGCAGCTGCTGTGGGTGCTGTGATGATGGGAGTGAGATTTAGATGATGAGTATTTCCTTATTGGAGATGGGGTTCATGCAACCTCAAAGGTTATGGGCATTGGTACTTGTACCAATCCTTCTCATGATCTACCTGTTGTGGAACCTCATGAGAAGATCGAAGGCTTCTCGTGATCGTAGTTCCCTAGAACTGCTGTTTCCAAAGAGGAAAGCATGGAAGAGGCATGTCGCTGTGGTTGCTGCCATCGCTTCATTGGCTACTCTCACGGTTGCATGGGCGATGCCGAATGGATTCGTGAATGTACCCAAAGATCGAGCCACAGTTTTTCTTGTTGTTGATGTGTCCTTGTCGATGGAAGCTGAGGATGTCTACCCGAATCGGTTGATTGCTGCCCAACGAGCGATCAATGAGTTTGTTGATGAGCTTCCTTCAGGGTTCAACCTCTCATTGATCTCCTTCGCTGCAACAGCGATCACCCTTGTCAGGCCAACAACAAACAAAGATGATGTGAAACATGCGGTAGACAACCTTCAGTTACGGCAGTCAACGGCCATTGGTGAGGGGATCTATGCTGCATTGGATGGGGTCGTCATGATTCCTCCCGATCCCAACCATCCCAATGAGCTTGCACCAGTGGTGATCGTGCTGATTTCCGATGGGGAGTCCAACTCTGGACGTGATTCCGCAGTGGCTGCCGAAGATGCAAAGAAGATGCAGATTCCGGTATTTACGATTGCCTATGGTACTCCTGAAGGCTTCATCATAGATCGTGGGCAACGTAATCAGGTACCAGTCAACACTGAAGAGTTGCGCCGCATCGCTCAGATCTCGGGGGGCAAGGCGTACACAGCTGACTCCTCAGATCGCCTCCGTGAAGTGTACGCAGGGATCTCCCGTTCAGTAGGCTACGAACGCGAGGAGCAAGAGATAACCGAGAAGTTTGTTGGATATGCAGGGATTCTGGGCCTTATTTCCTTGCTCGGAGTCATGTCTTTGGCAGCGAGGTGGCCGTGACCGAAACAACGATTGCAGAAAATCTGGCTCGTATCCGACAAGAGATTGAGAAGGCTTGTACTGATGCGGGACGCCAGGTGGACGAGGTTGAACTGCTTCCCGTCACAAAAGCACATCCTGTGTCGGTAATCAGCGAGGCCGTGAAGGCTGGGTGCAAGAACTTTGGAGAAAATAGGGTACAAGACATGGTTGCCAAGGCAACCGAGTTGGATGATTTCATCTCCTGGGTCATGATTGGTCATCTTCAGCGCAATAAGGTCCGCGCCGCATGCACAGTCATGAGGCAACTTCAATCCTTGGATTCCATTGAATTGGCTCAGGCCCTCGAAACCGAGTATTCAACGAAGTACCACCGTGGAGGCTTGGATCTTCTCGTTCAAGTGAATACATCCCAGGAAACCACGAAACATGGTGTGGCGGTTGATGAGGTCCTGGAGTTCGCTGAGGCGCTGAAAGCCTTCCCGCATCTTAATCCCACAGGATTGATGACTGTGGCTCATCCAGATCCTGCCCTCGCCGACAAGTGTTTCAAGACGATGGCCACCCTTCAACGTCAACTTCGTGATCGTGATGGTGGTGGTTGGGATGAACTCTCCATGGGAATGAGTTCAGACTTTGTATCCGCTATCGCCCACGGTTCAACCTGCATCAGAATTGGTACGGCTATCTTCGGCCACCGTCTTGTTGCTGGAGGGGCTGAACCCCCAGATCCTTCCAAGGAAACTTAAGGTTTTTGAGTACACTTCCTCAATAGTTGAGGCCATCCTGAAGCCGTGACCCTCGTCCTCGAAGAGAACCAGTTGGGCCTCAAGACCCTTGGCTAGGGCAGCCTCATACATCATGGTGGCTTGATTGGGAGGTACCACCTGATCAAGTTCTCCTTGGAAGATGAGAATAGGAGAGTTGAGAGACTCCACATGTGTGATAGGTGACCTATCGAGGTACACCTGTCGATCCTCAGGGTACGGGGCAACCAGACGCTGGTTGTAATGGGATTCAAACTTGGCAGTCTCCAAGGTGAGTGCCTCCAGGTCAGCAATCCCGTACAGGGAGATTCCAGCAGTGAATACGATTGTGGTGGTTAATGCCGCTAATGTGGTGAACCCTCCAGCAGAGCTGCCCATGATTCCCACACGTTGTCGGTCAGCTTTCCCCAATGAGATCAGATGGTTGATTCCGTCGACGCAATCCTTGACATCAAGGATTCCCCAATTTTCGTAGAGCTTTAGTCGAAAGGCCCTTCCCATGGTGGCCGAGCCGGAATAATTGAGGTCAAGGATACCGATTCCCCTCGTAGTAAAATACTGTTTGACAAGGGAGAAAACTGCGGGAGAGTAGCTTGTGGGTCCCGAGTGTGGTGTGAGTATCACAGGTGGAGGGGTTTCCCCAATGACAGTCGGTGGGTAATACCACGCGGATACCTTGGTCGCTGAATCATCGGTTGTGGAGGCCCAGGTGACGAACTCTGGTAAGGAAATCTCGTTGGGGTCCATCGTGATCAAAGATTCAGATACAAGATGAGTGATCGTACCTGTGGACCAATCGAGCAGATTGAGACTCAATGCCTGGGTCGGTGATCCTAGTTTCACAACACTGCGGTTCCCAAAAGAAGGGCTGACAGTTGCAGTACCATAAACCCCCATTGTGGTCAGTGTTGAATCAGGATTGAGTACCCCGAGATGGGCCATACCATCCTTCCACCATATACATCCAAGAGCACTATGGCCGTTGACATTGAGAATCGCATAAGGAGGCTGACTGATCACCCATGGTGGTTCACAGAAGTCATAGGGATGATGATGCAGTGCGGTGACTCCTTCGATCGTCCATCGATAGAAGTTCCAGTACCCCGATTCATCTGAGAGGAAGATCAAGGATCCATCCGACTCCCATTGTGGATAGATGGCTGCCTGATGAGGAGTGTCCACGACACAGTACTGACGACCCTCAGGGGATTGGGCCATGATTCGAGTGGTATCCCATGGCATGTTGGGGTGGTCGTACTCCATCCAAGCAAGCCAACCGCCATTGGAGACAACAAGAGCGAAATAGAAGTCTGCTCCAGATGCAATGACGCGACCACCATCACGGTTCATGCCATCAAGGTCTAGGATGACGATGGCATCCTGGGGCTGGTGTTCAGGGGAGTGATCCTCGCGTATACACACAACCTGGTGATCATTGAGGAATGTGAATCCACCAAAAAACCACTGTCCAGATTCCGTGATCGGCATGGCATCACAGCCTGAATGAACCCAGACTTGTGTGGAGATCCGATCATAGAAACATAGGCGAGATCCTTGGCAGGTAACGGGTGTACCTCCGTACTCATGGATGGGTGTACGAAGATCCCAGTTCTTGGTCAGATCAAGGACACTCCCATTGTCAGCCAGGGTGACCAGGGTAGTACGACCTTTATCAAGAGGGCTTGACTGCAACCAGAAGACCTTGTCTTCATTAATGAAACCCTCGCCAAGCCTTAAACGCCCTCCAGCCAGATCTGCCGCACTGATTGGGGAGGGCCATTCACCATATCTCATGGGCTGACTCTACCTGAGTCGTGAATCCCGGTACCCTAGTTTCATGCAACCATGGAAGTCTCCAGAACTGATCAGAACCAACCGGGATGGGGTCCAACTGACTGTTTTCGATACTGGACAGTCACAGATTGTTCCTGTTGGGCCACACTCAGAGGAGGACAGGTCTGTCGGGATCTACGTCTGCGGAATCACACCTTATGACGCCACACATATGGGTCACGCTTTCACCTACCTTACATTCGATCTTGTCAATAGGGTGTGGCGTGATCTGGGCTTAGAGGTCACCTATATCCAAAATGTGACAGATGTGGATGATCCCCTTCTGGAACGTGCGGAGAAGACTGGAGTTGATTGGAGGGAGTTGGCTAAGGCTGAGACTGAACAATTCAGTCGAGATATGGAGGCATTGAGGATTATCGCCCCTGATCGA
Organism: Propionibacteriaceae bacterium; assembly: GCA_031256725.1. Classification (GTDB taxonomy): domain Bacteria; phylum Actinomycetota; class Actinomycetes; order Propionibacteriales; family Propionibacteriaceae; genus WQYJ01. Next base: position 92,364 of record JAIRQE010000004.1, on the reverse strand, counting down.
TTCATGAGTGTTTCCGAGGCCATGCCTCTGATCGAATCAGGTTTGAAAACATTGATGGAGGCTGGGTACCTCTACCAGATTGAGGATGAGTATCCCGACTGGTACTTCTCTTGCGAGAAAGAATCCTTATTCGGGTCAGAATTTGGTCTTAGTGAGGCCACAATGATGGAACTCTTTGCCGAACGCGGAGGTGATCCCAGGCGTCCAGGCAAGAAACACCCCCTTGATGCCTTGGTGTGGAGACAGACTCGAATGGGGGAACCCTCATGGGATTCTTTCCTTGGACGTGGACGTCCAGGGTGGCATATCCAATGCAGCGTGATAGCCCATGCTGATTCTGAGGTCATCGATATCCAAGGTGGGGGAACAGATCTCATCTTCCCTCATCATGAAATCTGTGCTTCCATCTGTAGAGTGCTCACAGGGGAATCCATGGCCCATGCCTATGTTCATTCGGCCATGGTTGGTCTTGATGGGGAAAAGATGAGCAAGTCCAAAGGGAACCTGGTCAAAGTGGCCGAGCTTATAAATGAGGGCATTGATCCGATGGTGATTCGTGTAGCCCTGCTTTCCCATCACTATCGAAGCGAGTGGACCTGGACTACCAGTGAAGTGAAAAAAGCTGAGGATCGACTCCAGATGTGGTCCCAGGCTCGCCACGGATCAACAAGTATAGATTTCAGTGATTATGCATCTCAGATTCGAGGATATTTGAGAGAGGATCTACACGCAGACCAGGCCCTTCAGGTGCTCGATACTTGGTCAACTCTCAGCCTGGCAGCCACCACAGATCACGCAGGGGCACCGGAGAATATGGCTCAGGTCACTGACTATCTCCTTGGTGTTGCGATACCCTGAGATGGTGGATTTTCCGATCAATTACTCCGATGTGGGTCTGGTACCTGCTGTGGTCCAGGACCGAAAAACATCACAGGTGCTCATGCTTGCCTGGATGGATGCAGAAGCACTCAGGCGTACCATGGAGACCCGACAGGCAACGTACTGGTCACGATCACGCCAGGCATATTGGGTGAAGGGTGAAACCTCAGGACATACCCAGCATGTTGTTGAGGTACGTCGGGACTGTGACTCAGATACGATCCTGGTGATTGTTGATCAGGTGGGTCCTGCCTGCCACACTGAAGAGCAATCCTGTTTTGATGTCTACCCACCCATGTTGGCCGAGGAGGATCATGCCGCTATTCATCCCTAGTCCCGCACATGGGGTCTGGTACCTTGGCCCGATACCTATTCGTGGATACGCCATCTCTATCCTGATTGGGATCATCGTTGCCTTCGTCTTGTCACGCAGACGATGGAAGACGACAGGCGGGGATACGGAACATTTTGAGAACCTCATCTTTGCGTCGATCCTCACGGGGATCATTGGTGCCCGAATCTATTGGGTCCTCATTGAATGGCCTCGGTACTTCGGTGAAAATGGAACGTGGTACCATATCTTCTATGTCTGGCAGGGAGGACTAGGGATCTGGGGTGGGATCACCCTTGGATTCTTGACCGCTTTGGTACTTTGCCGTCGATACAAGATCTCTTTTCTTAAGGTCGCTGATTGTGTCGCCCCCGGGTTCTTGATTGCTCAAGGAATCGGACGTTTAGGTAATTGGTGGAACCAAGAATTATATGGGCTCCCCACAACTCTTCCATGGGCCTTGGAGATCGATAAGGTACATCGGGTTGCTGGTTTTGAACAGTACGCCACTTTCCATCCGACTTTCTTGTACGAAATGTTGTGGAATTTTGCGGGGGCAGCTCTACTTCTGATCCTTAGCCGCAAACTACGTATAGGCAGTGGAATGATATTCAGCCTGTACATCATTATGTATGCCTTGGGAAGATTTTGGGTCGAACTGTTCCGCATCGATCCTGTACATGTGATAGCAGGGCTGCGGATCAATAGCTGGACTACCCTGGTTGCAGGTATGGTTGGTGTTGTAGTGTTTGTCTGGGCTTTGAAGCACCGCAAGGGGACAGAAGATTATTCTGATGACGTGGGTGGATCTGGTCCGATAACTGTTGATCGCGCTGAGGCGGACTCTCTAGGCGAGATCGCGCCCTGAACTGAGTCTGCCTCCCAACGAGAGGTGGACCATGATTCGCACAGGGCATCCCACGCAGGGGCTCTACTCACCAGCTTTCGAGCATGATTCCTGTGGAGTGGGCTTTGTCGCTCGCTTAGATGGTACCAAGACCCATGAGATTGTTGGCCAGGGCCTGAAGATTCTCATGAACATTGACCATCGTGGCGCCACAGGTGCTGATCCTGCTGCTGGTGATGGTGCTGGGATTCTGACCCAGATTCCAGATCGTTTCCTACGTACCCAGTTCGTAGAGGAGCTTCCTGAACTTGGGCATTATGCCGTTGGATTCGCATTTCTACCAGTTGACCCTCGTATCCATGACACGGCTAAGGCGGCAATCGCACATATTGCCACCCAAGAGGGACTCAAGGTTTTGGGGTGGCGTGAGGTACCCATCCGCCCAGATGGTCTCAGTCCCATCACGTTGGCTGAAATGCCTTGTTTCGAGCAGATCATTGTGGCCCCCTATGACGATTGCGAGGGAATTGATCTTGACCGAATGGTCTATCCGTTGAGGCGTCGCGCTGAACTTGAAACAGATGTCTACTTTGCTTCATTCTCGTCACGAACCATTGTTTACAAGGGGATGCTCACCACCACACAGTTGGAGGGTTTCTTCCCTGACCTTCTTGATCCTGAGTACGAATCGGCTCTTGCTCTTGTACACTCACGATTCTCGACAAATACCTTCCCAGCTTGGAATCTGGCCCACCCCTTTAGGTTGATTGCACACAATGGTGAAATCAATACTGTACGTGGCAATAGGAATTGGATGAGGGCACGAGAGGCTCTGCTGAAATCGGAGCTTCTCCCAGGGGATCTGGAGAGGATCTTCCCGATCTGTACCCCCAATGGTTCGGATTCCATGAGCTTCGATGAGGTTCTGGAGTTGCTGTACCTGGGTGGTCGAAGCCTCGCCCATTCCATTCTCATGATGATTCCCGAAGCCTGGCAGGGTAATGCAGACATGGATCCCAAGAGAAGGGCCTTCTATGAGTTTCATTCCTTACTCATGGAAGCATGGGATGGTCCTGCTGCTGTGACCTTCACCGATGGTACCCAAATTGGTGCGACCCTTGACCGTAATGGTCTGCGACCTGCACGGTACTGGGTGACCAAGGATGGCCTGGTGATCTATGCCTCTGAAACGGGTGTCTTGGATATTCCAGCCGATCAGATTTTGACCAAGGGTCGCTTGAGTCCAGGTCGTGTATTCCTTGTCGATCTTGATGAGCATCGCATCCTTGATGATGAAGAGGTCAAATCCAATCTGGCCAATGAGCATCCCTATGGGACTTGGCTCAAAGAGAACTCCATTCTGTTGGATGAACTTCCCGAACGTCAGCATATTGTTCACTCTCATGCCTCGGTCATCAGGCGTCAGCAACTCTTCGGCTATACGAACGAAGAACTCACCATGATTGTTGCACCCATGGCCAACACTGGGGCTGAACCCATTGGATCAATGGGTGATGACATTCCTTTGGCGGCTCTCTCGAATCGCCCCAGACTCCTTTTCGACTATTTCAAGCAGATGTTTGCCCAGGTCACCAATCCACCCCTGGATGCGATCCGTGAAGAGATGGTAACGAGCTTGACCTTGTGTATAGGCCCCGAACGTAATCTTCTGGACCCAACCCCCAAGTCAGCTTGGCAGATACAGATTCCTTTCCCAATTCTTGATTCAGATCAATTGGCGAAGATCGTCAAGATTGATGCTGGGGGAGTTGAAGGGTACCGAACAACAGTACTTAACGGCCTCTATCCCGTGAGCCAGGGTGCCCAAGGATTGAAGGCAACCCTGGATGATCTTTTCCGTCAAGCTGATGAAGCTATTGCATCGGGGTCACAAATCCTTGTTCTGTCTGATCGTCACTCCACTGCGGAGATGGCACCAATCCCATCGCTGCTTCTCACCTCAGCCATCCATCACCACCTTGTTCGCGCTAAGACCCGTACCCAAGTGGGCCTTATTGTTGAGGCTGGCGATGTCAGAGAGGTACACCACATTGCCTGCCTGATTTCCTATGGGGCTGCAGCAGTGAACCCCTACCTGGTTTTCGAGTCTGCTGAAGACCTTGCCCGTCACGAAGTCCATGTTCACGTACCACCAACCCAAGCAATCACGAATGTGCGCAAAGCCTTGGGTAAAGGCGTACTCAAGGTCATGTCCAAGATGGGTATCTCAACTATTGCTTCCTACACTGGCGCTGGCGTCTTTGAGGCAGTCGGCCTTAAGAGTGAGTTTGTCTCAGAGTACTTTGAAGGTACAGCCTCCCGTATCGAAGGCATCGGACTTGACGAGATTGCTGCAGAAGTGAAGATGCGCCATGACGATGCCTACCCTCCAGCAGGTATCCCTCAAACTGCTCGTCAGCTATCCACAGGTGGGCAGTACCACTGGAGACGGGAAGGAGAGGATCATATTTTTGATCCCGAGTCCATCTTCCTCCTCCAGCAGTCCACTCGTACTGCAAACTATGAAACCTTCAAGAGATTCACAGCCAGGATTAATGACGCCACGAAGAGGACGATGAACCTGAGAAGCCTCCTCGAATTTTCTCCTAATCGTGTCCCCATTCCGATTGAGGAAGTGGAGCCGATTAGTGAGATCGTGACAAGGTTTGCGACTGGTGCAATGAGTTATGGATCAATCTCTGAGGAGGCCCACACCACTCTTGCCATTGCTATGAACAGGTTGGGTGGAAAGTCCAATACTGGTGAAGGTGGAGAAAACCCTGATCGCCTCCATGACCCTGCGCGTTGTTCCGCCATCAAGCAGGTCGCTTCTGGGCGTTTCGGGGTGACCAGTGATTATCTCTCCCATGCTCAAGATATTCAGATCAAGATGGCCCAGGGTGCCAAACCTGGAGAAGGTGGCCAGCTTCCTGGATCTAAGGTCTACCCTTGGGTGGCGAAGACACGTCACTCCACTCCAGGGGTGGGGTTGATCTCACCTCCACCACACCACGACATTTACTCCATTGAAGACATCAAGCAACTCATCCATGATTTGAAGTGTGCGAATCCTTCTGCACGGGTACACGTCAAGCTTGTTGCCCAAGTCGGCGTCGGTACAGTTGCAGCAGGTGTCGCAAAAGCCTTGGCTGATGTTGTTCTCATCTCAGGTGGAGACGGTGGTACAGGCGCAGCGCCATTGACCTCAGTCAGACATGCTGGTGGCCCTTGGGAATTGGGTCTTGCCGAGGCTCAGCAGACACTGGTCATCAATGGACTGCGTGATCGGATCACAGTCCAAGTAGATGGGCATCTCAACAGTGGTCGAGATATTGTCATTGCTGCTTTGTTGGGAGCTGAAGAGTTTGGCTTCGCCACGGCCCCATTGATGGTAACCGGGTGTGTCATGATGCGGGCATGTCACCAGGACACATGTCCAGCAGGTGTGGCGACCCAGAATCCTGAACTAAGGAAATCCTTTGCTGGCAAGCCTGAACACATCATCTCCTATTTTGAGTTCCTGGCCCAAGAGGTACGAGAAATTCTTGCAGAGTTGGGGTACCGTACCCTCCAGGAAGCTATTGGGCATGTCGAGGACCTGGATACTCGCGCTGCGATTAACTCGTGGAAGAAGCAGGGGATCGATCTGACCAATGTCTTGCATCGCGTGGGCTCAGACTCGCCACTTCACAAGGTACGTGACCAGGATCATGGCCTTGATGAGGGTCTGGACATTGAGTTGATTGAAGCGGCTGGTCCTTCGCTTTCGCAGGGTACCGCGATCGTTCATGAGGCACAGGTACGAAATGTGGATCGCTCAGTGGGTACCTTGCTGGGCCACCATGTCACCATGGCGACCAACGGACAGGGTCTTCCCGAGGGTACCATCGAATTGAGGTTCACTGGTACAGCTGGTCAAAGCTTCGGAGCCTTTATTCCACGCGGTATCACTATGAATCTGGTTGGTGACGTGAACGACTATCTCGGGAAGGGACTCAGTGGTGGAATCATCAGTGTTCGACCACCGGATGAGGCTCCATTTGTCGCAGAGGAACAAATCATTGCAGGCAATGTCATCGGCTATGGCGCGACCTCGGGGAGTATCTTCTTGCGTGGTCAGGTAGGGGAGAGATTCTGCGTACGAAACTCTGGAGCAACAGCAGTTGTTGAAGGTACGGGGGATCACGCCTGTGAATACATGACAGGTGGTGAGGTACTTATCCTGGGTCCTACAGGGCGCAACCTTGCGGCGGGAATGTCTGGAGGTGTTGCCTGGGTTCTCGACTTGGATGAATCCCGTTTGAACCGCGAGTTGGTGGATGGGCTTGATCTCAGGGGCGAGGATCTGTCAAGGATTCGTGTACTCCTCGAAGAGCACCAGTCCTATACCGGTTCTGAGGTTGCACGACAACTATTGGCGCTCACCGATGCACAATTAAAGAAGAGGTTTACCTTGCTGATGCCTCGCGAATATGCCAAGGTTCTTGCTGCGATGAAGGCGACCCAGGGTATGAGTGAACAAGAGATGACCAAGGCGATTATGGAGGTCCAGCATGGCTGATCCACGAGGGTTCCTGAACCATTCACGTGAAGGTGCTGAGCGCCGAGACGTTACAGAAAGACTGAAGGATTGGCAGGAGGTTTACGATGGTGGCCTAGCCAAGTCGCTTGAACCCATCATTGAGACCCAGGCCAGTCGATGCATGGATTGTGGCGTACCCTTCTGTCATTCGGGTTGTCCACTTGGAAACATCATGCCTGAGTGGAATGATCTCGTATGGAGAGGGGATTGGCGTACAGCTCTAGATCGTCTACATTCCACGAACAACTTCCCCGAATTTACAGGTCGTCTTTGCCCAGCACCCTGCGAGACAGCCTGTGTGGTTGGCATGAATCGGGAGCCTGTCACGATTCGCAATATCGAGGTGTCGATTATCGACAAGGCGTGGGCTGATCTGCGTGTACTTCCTGTACAACCCGAGTGGCATAGTCTAAAAACCATTGCCGTTGTGGGATCAGGGCCATCTGGATTGGCCGCAGCACAGCAACTCACCCGAGTTGGTCATACTGTGGCTGTCTTCGAACAGGATGATCAGATTGGTGGGCTTTTGCGGTTCGGTATCCCCGAATTCAAGATGGAGAAATCAGTCATTGATGCCCGCATTAAGCAGATGACTTTGGAGGGTACCATCTTCATCTGTAATACACGTATTGGTCGCGATATTTCCTGGGCTGATCTCAGGGATCGTTTCGATGCAGTGATCATCGCTATCGGTTCACGGGTACCACGAGATCTGGATCTTCCTGGTCGAAACCTGAATGGTATCCATCAGGCCATGGAGTACCTCCCACAGGCTAACCGTAGTGCATTGGGTGAAGAGGTCAAGAACCAGATAGTGGCGACTGGTAAGGATGTGGTCATCATTGGTGGTGGAGATACCGGAGCTGACTGCTTGGGTACCGCCCTTCGCCAGGGTGCAAAGTCGGTTACCCAGCTAGAAATCATGCCGATTCCACCCACATCACGACCAGCCAACCAACCATGGCCCACCTATCCGATGATTTATCGTGTGGCCTCTGCCCATGAGGAGGGTGGCGAACGAGTCTTCAGTGTCTCAACTACGAAGTTCCTGGGAGACCAATCGGTCAAGTCCCTGGAATTGACTGAAGTGGAGATGAAGGATGGCCGGTTCCAACCTATCGAAGGAACAACCCGCCAGATTTCGGCAGACCTAGTTCTGTTGGCGATGGGGTTCATGGGGCCAGAAACCCAAGTCATTGACGAATTGAATCTGGAAACCGATGCTCGCGGAAATATCGCACGTAACGAGTTGTTCGCCACGAACCAGGATGGAGTCTTTGTCTGTGGTGACGCTGGGCGTGGTCAGTCGTTGATTGTTTGGGCTATAGCAGAGGGGCGTTCAGTGGCTCATGGTGTGGACTCCTATCTGACGGGCAAAACATCTCATTTGCCGCGCCCGATTGCCCCCACGGCTCGTCCACTTACCCTATGATCTTCTGAGATTCTTGAGAATTGCGCAGGCGTACTGCGACACGCACGAGACCCCTGAGGTTTTCGATTCAGATCAGGGATATTCTTGTTCGCGGTGGCTTTCGAGGCCACGTACGTCCCGTACATCTAAGGAGTTTGACGTGTCTTTTGTTCACCTTCATGTTCACACGGAATACTCCATGTTGGATGGTGCAGCAAAGATGGGAGCACTCTTCGCTGAGGCTGAGCGTTTGCAGATGCCAGCAGTCGCCATGACTGATCACGGGAACATGTTTGGTGCCTACGAGTTCTATACGACATCTCAGAAAACCTCAGTCAAGCCGATTATTGGCATTGAGGCCTATGTTGCCCCCAGTTCACGACACTCCAGGGTTCAAGAGTTTTGGGCAACAGGAAAGAGGGAGGCCCAAGATATTGACTCCGAGGGTGGACGTGACGTGTCAGGTGGAGGTCGCTACACCCACATGACCATGGTGGCCAAGAATGCCACAGGATTACGGAACCTTTTTCGGTTAAGCTCTTTAGCCAGCTTCGAGGGTTATTATATGAAACCAAGAATGGATCTTGGGATCATTGAACAATACAGCCAGGGAATCATCGCAACAACAGGATGTCCCTCAGGCGCAGTACAAACAAGGCTGCGACTAGGTCAATACAATGAAGCATTAGCTGCTGCAGCGACCTGTCGAGACATTTTCGGGGCAGAAAACTACTTCGTCGAACTCATGGATCATGGGATTGAGATTGAGTCCATTGTTCGTCAGGATCTGCTGCGGATAGCGAAGGATCTGGGCCTGCCTCTGCTTGCCACTAATGATTCACACTATGTCACCGCGGATCAAGCAGATGCTCACGACAATCTTCTGTGTATAGGTGTGGGTCGTAACAAGGACGACGAGAAGAGATTTCGCTTCAACGGATCGGGGTACTATTTGCGCTCGTCTGAGGAGATGCGCAACCTCTTCTATGAACTGCCTGAGTCCTGTGATGCCACCTTATCGATCGCGGAAAGAATCGAATCCTATGATGAGGTCTTCACCCATATAGATCGAATGCCACAGTTTGCTGTACCCGAGGGGCAGACCCAGGAGACGTGGCTTCGCAAGATGGTTGAGGAAGGGCTAGTACACCGTTACGGCGACAATGTTTCCCAAGAGGTACGAGACCGGGTCGAGACTGAGCTCGCCGTCATTGAACCACTCGGGTTCTCTGCGTACTTCCTTGTCGTGGCAGACATTTGCCGCTTCGCTCGCGATTCGGGGATTCGTGTGGGGCCAGGGCGTGGGTCCGCAACAGGGTCCATGATTGCCTATCTCACCAGGATCACAGAGCTTGATCCCATTGAGCATGGACTTATCTTTGAGAGGTTCCTTAACCCCGAACGTATCTCACCACCCGATGTTGATTTGGATGTCGATGACCGTAATCGTGATCGAATCCTCGCCTATTTTGCTGATACCTATGGTGCTGATTACACGGCCCAAGTCAATACCTTCTCCACAATCAAGGCCAAGAATGCCATCAAAGATTCCTCCAGAATTCTTGGGAAGCCGTACGCCATGGGTGAGAAGATCGTCAAGGCGATGCCCCATGATCCTACTGGCAAGATTCACCTCGCTGATCTTTTTGATCCTAGCAACGAGAGGTACTCTGAAGCAGGGGAGTTTAGGGCCCTGTACGAATCTGATGAAGAGGTACACACAGTCGTCGACACCGGTATAGGTATCGAGGGGCTCATTCGAGGGACAGGGGTACACGCGGCCGCAGTCATCCTTAGTTCGGAACCATTGATGGATGTCATTCCCCTTCACAAGAGGGATGATGGTGTTCGTATTACAGGATTCTCCTATCCCCAGTGCGAGGCTATGGGGTTGATGAAGATGGACGTACTGGGGCTTCGCAACCTTGGTATCATTGACCACGCCATTGCACTCATCAAAGAGAACCAAGGTATTGAGATTGACCCCCTTGGTCTCACGCTTGATGACCCAAAAACCTATGAACTTCTCGCTAGTGGTGAAACGCTGACAGTCTTCCAGCTTGATGGCGGGCCGATGAGAGCCCTCCTCAAATCCATGGCACCAACCCACTTTGAGGACATCGCAGCCGTTCTTGCTCTGTACAGACCAGGCCCCATGGCGGCTAATGCGCATATTCACTATGCCAACCGCAAGAATGGTCGAGAACCCTCAACTCCTATCCATCCAGAACTCAAGGATGCTCTGGAACCCATCCTTGGTGTGACCTATCACCAACTGGTCTACCAAGAGCAACTGATGGCCATTGCTCGTGAGTTGGCTGGGTACACAATGGCTCAAGCCGATAATCTCAGGCGCGCCATGGGAAAGAAGAAACAGGAAGTCATTGATGCTGAGTATGACTCCTTTGCTGAGGGGATGTCCAAAAATGGATTCTCGGCCCAGGCGACGAAGGCCCTGTGGGATGTCATGGCTCCCTTCGCAGGATATGCCTTCAATAAGTCACACACGGCAGGCTATGGATTAGTCTCCTATTGGACCGCCTATTTCAAGGCTAATTACCCAGCAGAGTACATGGCTGCCGTCTTGGAATCGGTCAGGAATGATAAAGACAAGTCAGCGATCTATCTCGGTGAATCTCGACGCATGGGAGTCAAGATTCTTCCCCCTGACATTAATGAATCCCAAGCAATGTTTACACCTATTGGTTCGGATGTACGTTTCGGCCTCACAGCAGTACGCAATGTTGGCACCAATGTGGTTGAGGCTATCCTGGCGGCACGGGAGGAACATGGCCCAGCGAAAGACTTCTACGAATTCCTCTCCAATGTTCCTATAACTGCTTGCAATAAGAGGGTTTTTGAATCCCTCATCAAGGCTGGAGCCTTTGACTCCTTAGGGCATCCTCGCCGTGCATTACTCGAAATCTATGAGACTGCCATAGATTCGGTCTTGGAGATCAAGAGAAACCAATCCTATGGGCAAGATGATCTCTTTGGGGAAATGGACTCCAGTGATGGTGGTATGGCATTCACCGAGCCGATTCCTGAGATCCCCGATTGGGATCGTTCAACCAAACTAGCCTTCGAGCGAGAGATGCTTGGGTTGTACGTCTCGGATCATCCGCTCAACGGAGCCGAAGGTGTTCTTGCGGCAAACAGAGACATGTCTTTGAGTCAGATCGGTGACTTGGATATTGCTGAGCCGATGTCACGGGTACGCCTCGCGGGAATGATCACTTCTGTTGTACGCCGCCAAACAAAAAAGGGGGCACCCTACGCACAGATCACTTTGGAGGACTTGGATACCTCAGTAGCGATGAACGTTTTTCCTAAACCATTCTCGGAGTACGCAGTCCAGCTTGTTCCTGATACCGTTGTGAGGGTGGTGGTAGGTCTTCGCCCTCGCTCGGATGGGGTTGATATCTCAGTGGATAAGGTCATGCCCTTGGATATCCAAGCTGATGCCTCGACCTCGATCACGGTATGTCTACCCATGGCTCGGGTGACACGCAGTGTTATGGATTCCCTCAAGGAGACCCTGGAAGCTTATCCAGGGACAGCGCAGGTATGGTTCAAGATGGTGAATGCCTCGGAGACCAAGATCTTTAGGCTCTCTGGTAAGGTGACTGCCTCTATGGAACTCATCTCCGATCTGAAGGCTCTCCTGGGCGCTAGTAGTGTGGAACTGGGGAGGGCTGCATGAGTCGACAAACGCGTCGCGGATCTTGGAGGCGACTACGAACATGGTTCTTTGTTTACATTGCTACAGTGGCGGTTGTCGCAGTTGTCTCAGGCTTCGTCTGGAACGTCGTTGTTACCGTACCCAGTTATCTTTTGGATGATACCTTTAGGGCTTCTATCCCAGAATCAGAGCTAGCTCAGATGGCAGCCTCAGATGTGTACTTCACCTTCGTGGGGGCTGTAGCTGGTCTGGTTTTGGGGGCCACAGCCTGGATTCTTTTCCGCCATCTCGAATGGGTGGTCACCATCATTGCAATCCTTGGCGCGATCATTGCGTGGTACATTACCAGCCTTGTGGGGGAGTTCATTGGGCCTCGTCGATTCGAGGAGAGAATAGCCCAGGCCGATCCTGGTGAACTTGTACGGATGGATTTCACAGCACATACCTGGGTTCCCTTGGTTGTGTGGATTGGAATGGCTGTGGTACCTGTACTGGTTGGTTCCCTGTTCAGACGAGAAAAGTGGTTCACCCACGTATCTGGGACACCTGAGGTGAGCGAGAATCCAGAGATTCATCTCGGATAGAATACCCAAGTGAGATTGATTGATTGTCGAGACCTGGAGACCCAGGATTACTCTGGTGTACTGCCTCGGGGGGAGTTCGATGTATCGAAGGCATTAGAGGCCGTGACCCCCATCTGTGAGGCTGTACGCAGCGAGGGTGAGGTCGCTATACGCCGGTTTAGCGAGAAGTTTGACCGCGTTGTACCCGAAAACCTACGGGTCGATCCTAGCTATGCTGCCCAATGCGCTGAAGACCTTGAACCTGAGCTACGCGAAGCACTGATGGTCTCGATCCAACGTCGAAGGATCGTTAGTGGCTATGAATCTCTGCCACTTGAGACGAAGGTTAACCTGGGGGCTGGGGCTGAGGTCACCATTAGATCGATCCCTGTTGATCGTGTTGGTTTGTACGTCCCAGGTGGGCTTGCGCCCTTGGCCTCTAGCGTCATCATGAACGTTGTACCGGCCCAGGCTGCTGGTATTTCATCGTTGGCAGTAGCCTCACCTCCACAAGCTAATGGACTTCCGCACCCCACAATCCTGGCAGTATGCCATCTTCTCGGTGTCGAGGAGATCTATGCAGTCGGTGGTGCCCAGGCAGTTGCCATGTTTGCCTATGGTGTTGAGGGTCTTTGTAAGCCTGTGGATATGATTACCGGTCCTGGAAATATCTATGTTGTTGCTGCTAAACGCCTTGTGAAGGGCATTGTTGGGATTGACTCTGAGGCAGGGCCCACAGAGATTGGTATCCTTGCTGATGAGAATGCTAACCCCACGTTTCTTGCGGTAGATCTCCTGAGTCAGGCAGAACATGATCCTCAAGCAGGATCGGTACTCGTTACCACAAGTCGTGATCTTGTCGACAAAGTTGAGGCTGAGTTAGCCGAGATGGTTGAGACAACCAAGCATTCTGAGCGAGTGAAGACAGCCCTTGGCGGTACTCAGTCTGCCGTAATTCTTGTACGTGATCTGGCCCAGGGTATTGATGTAGTCAATGCCTATGCGGCCGAACACCTTGAGATCCACACACGGGATGCATCGAATGTTGCGAGGATGATCACTCATGCTGGTGCAATCTTTGTTGGAGATTATTCCCCAGTGTCCCTTGGCGATTATTCAGCGGGTTCCACTCACGTACTGCCAACTTCTGGTATGGCCCGTCATTCTTCGGGTCTCACAGCTCGTGCCTTTTTCAAAACCGTCCATGTCATCACCTACGACAAATCGGCACTGTGTGAGATTGCTCAGGGGATTGAAGCCTTTGCGATGGCAGAGGATCTTCCAGGTCACGCCACTGCAGTGACAGTCAGGAGACTCAATGGCTGACTTTTCGTGGGAAGCCCTGCCTCTGCGTCCAGAATTACGTGAGGCACGACCCTATGGCGCTCCACAATTGGATCTTCCGGTATGTCTGAATGTGAATGAGAATCCGTACCCACCTACACAGGCGGTTATTGCGGATATGACGGCCGCAGTGAACCAGGCCGCCCATTCCATCCACCGCTATCCTGATCGGGAGGCTCGTACCCTTCGATCAAAGCTCGCGAAATATCTGGGCCATGATCTGACCACTGATCAGATCTGGGCTGCCAATGGTTCCAACGAGATCTGGATTCAGATTCTAGGTGCCTTTGGGGGACCAGGGCGAACAATGCTGAGTTTCACGCCCTCATATTCCATGTATCCCGAGTACGCCCGTGACACTCATACTGGGATCGTCACAACCTCACGCAGTGAAGACTATCAAATCACCACTGCGATTGCTCTAGAGGCGATAGCCCAGTACAAGCCCGATGTGGTTGCCATTGCCAGCCCCAATAATCCCACGGGTACTCTCACAGACCTTGATGTCCTTGAAGAGATCCTTGCAGCCACCACAGGAATCGTAGTTGTTGACGAGGCCTACCAAGAGTTCGCGGATGCCCATAGTGCCTTGACACTTCTTCCACAGTGGCCAAATCTGCTTGTCACTCGAACAATGAGTAAGGCATTTGCCTTCGCTGGAGGGCGCGTTGGTTATGTAGCTGCCTCCTCAGCAGTCATTGATGCCTTGAGAGTGGTCAGGCTGCCGTACCATCTCTCAGCGATCACCCAAGCTGTGGCCTCGGTTGCTCTTGACCACGCAGAGGAAATGCTTGCCCAGGTGCAATATCTGAAGGAGCTTAGGGAACAGACAATGGTGAAGTTATGGGGACTTGATGTGACCATCATTGATTCCCAAGCCAACTTCTTTCTCTTTGGCCCATTCCCTGACCCCCATGCCACCTGGCAGGCCCTGGTTGACCGAGGGGTTCTAGTACGAGAAACTGGTGTCGAATCATATCTTCGTGTGTGTGTGGGTACTGGTGAAGAAATGTCGATCTTCGTCAACGCTCTCAGTGATGTACTGACCATGGAAAGGAACCCACAATGAGTCGTACTGCGACTGTGGAGAGGAGAACCTCAGAGTCCTCCATCAAAATCTCTATCGACCTTGATGGGCGAGGGGAATCCTCAATTTCGACCTCGGTGGGTTTCTATGACCACATGCTGACTGCATTCAGCCGTCATTCCCTGATCGACATGGATATCCAAGCCGAAGGAGATATCTATATTGATGGGCACCACGTCGTTGAGGATACAGCCATTGCCTTGGGACAGGCATTGAAGTCTGCTTTGGGTGATAAGGCAGGAATCCGTCGATTCGGTGAGGCGACCGTACCTCTGGACGAGGCCCTGGCTTCCTGCGTCGTGGACATCTCTGGAAGAGCCTACGCACAATGTACAGGCGAACCCGATGCCCAGGCCTATGTCAACATCGCGGGTACAGGCGTACCTTATGTTGGTTCCATGACCCGCCATGTTGTTGAATCCCTGTCCTCGAATGCGGGAATCTGTGTTCACCTGAGAGTTCTTGCAGGTCGCGACCCCCACCACATCGTGGAGGCTCAGTACAAAGCCCTTGCTCGTGCGCTTCGTAGTGCTGTTGAGCCTGATCCTCGGGTGAGCGGGATCCCCTCCACCAAGGGTGCCCTGTGACCACAGTTGTTGTCTTCGACTATGGGTCGGGGAATATCCATTCCGTCGTGCGCGCCATACAAGGTCTCGGCGTAGAGGTTATTCTTACTGCTGATGCTGACCAGGCCCTTGCTGCCGATGGTCTCGTCGTACCAGGTGTGGGAGCTTTCGCTGCCTGCATGGAGCAGCTCACGTCTGTGGGCGGTGATCGCATCATCCGCGAAAGAGTACAAGCGAACCTTGCAATCCTCGGAATCTGCGTAGGCCACCAGATCCTCTTTTCAGCAGGAATAGAACACGGCATCCCATGCAAGGGTGTGGGGATCTTCACTGGTACCATCCAGCAACTGCCAACCACAAAACTGCCACACATGGGATGGAATGAGGTGGCGAGCGTGCCACGTTCTCGTTTCTTTGAAGGTACTCAAAGGTTCTACTTTGTCCATTCTTATGGTGCTTTAACCCCTGAGGACCTACCCCAGGATGCAGTATCACTGTGGACAGAACATGAGGGAATCCAGGTCATGGCAGCAGTTGAGTACGGTCCCGTACTCTCGACCCAATTTCATCCTGAGAAATCAGGGTCAGCAGGAGCCGCCTTGTTGAAGCGGTGGATTGATTCTTTGGAGGTTGGATGAGCTCGCAATTCACGATATTCCCCGCTGTCGACATTCAGTACGGACGTGCTGTTCAACTAGAGAAGGGGATCTCCGAGACCCAGAAAGTTTTCGGTGACCCTGTTGAGATGGCAGAAAGATGGAAACAGGAGGGGGCCCAGTGGCTTCATCTTGTTGATCTGGATGCAGCCTTTGGGCGCGGCTCCAACGCGGACGCCATCTCACAGATCGTCTCCCATTCTGGGCTTAAAGTCGAACTCACTGGTGGTATTCGCGATGATGAATCCCTCGAAAGAGCTCTTGGTACAGGCTGTGAGCGGATCAACATTGGTACTGCCGCAGTCGAGAACCCAGGATGGTGTGATGAGGTGCTTGCCACCTATACCGACAGAATCGCCATTGCTTTGGATGTTCGCGGTGACAGACTCGCAACCCGAGGATGGACCTCAACTGATGGTGATCTATGGACCATCATTAAAAGACTCAACCGCGCAGAATGTCGACGTTTGGTGGTGACAGATACCGAATCCGATGGAACACTTACCGGAGCCAATATCTCCCTTTTGGAACAGGTCAGTCAGCGTACGGATGCTGCCCTCGTAGCCTCGGGTGGTGTGGCCAGTATCGACGATATTCGCGCACTCGCAAAACTCGCTCCCAGGGTTGAAGGGGTTATCGTGGGTACAGCTCTCTATCTAGGGAAATTCACCTTTGCTGAAGCTCTTGAAGCGACTCAAGTGAGCACAACCGATGGGAACTGAGCCCTATTATGTAAAATAGGTGCGACTCTAACGAAAAGGACGTAACATGAGCGGTCATTCCAAGTGGGCGACGACCAAGCATAAGAAGGCAGCAATCGATGCGAAACGCGGCAAACTCTTCGCCAAGTTGATCAAGAACATCGAAGTTGCAGCGAAGATCGGTGGGGGAGACCCCTCTGGGAATCCGACACTCTACGACGCCATCCAGAAGGCAAAGAAGTCCTCGGTACCAGCCGACAATATTGATCGCGCCGTCAAACGTGGATCTGGTGCAGAATCCGGTGGTGCCGACTGGATCAACATCACCTATGAAGCCTATGGACCTGCTGGTGTTGCCATCCTGATTGAGTGCCTCACCGATAACCGCAATCGCTCGGCCACAGATGTACGTGTGGCTGTGACACGCAACGGTGGAACCATGGCGGACGTGGGATCTGTGGCTCGACTCTTCTCCCGCAAGGGGATCGTGACCGTTGCCAAGAATCAAGATGGCAAGCAGATCAGTGATCTTGAACTCATGGAAGCCACCATGGATTCCGATCCCGAAGAGATCAACGATGAAGGGGACACCTTCGAAATCATTTGTGATCCTGCCCAATTGGTTGAGGTACGTACCTCTGTCCAAGCAGCTGGTATTGATTACGACTCGGCTGACATTGCTTTCCAGCCTTCCTTTACTTCGCCCATTCCTGATGCTGAGGTGGCCCGGAAGCTGTTCAAGCTTCTTGATGCTTTGGATGATTGTGATGATGTTCAGGATGTGTACTCTAATGAGGATATTTCTGATGAGATCGAAGCAGAGCTAGAAGACGACTAGGCGAATTTGATTCAGCACAACTTGTGGCTGGTGTGTCAGGGGGGTTGTACATCTATTCCGGACACATTTGCGCAGTTGTTTCCCTTGAGGGGAAACAACTCCTCCGTTCGGGGATACGGTCCTGAACAGATGTACCCAACCCACCTACACCATCGTTCACTTGTTGGTGTTGCGATTGTCCTCTTCTTTAATGCTGGTCATCGCTTAAACGGTGGTCAGTTGACTGTGGTGGTTACATCACTGTTTTTGCATGTGATTTAGTACTGGTTGCCACTGTAAAAACAATGGAAATTGTTAAACAAAGAACATTGTCTACCCACCAAAAGTAGGGGAGAAAAGCGGATGAGTCGACCTATAAGCCGGATTCTGTACCCATGAATGGGTGGCGACCATCCATCTGCGGCCTATGTTGCCATAGACCTTGGTCGTGACACGAGCGAGGCAGCGACACCCGTGGGTACCCGTTCTTCGCCCAGCCCTTCGTACCTGCGACCTACCCGTCGACTCAAGCGAGCAGCCTTCAAACGCCGACGCGACCCGAAAGTCTTCTTGGTCTTGCTCCCGGTGGGGTTTACCAAGCCATCCCGCTCACGCGAGATGCTGGTGGTCTCTTACACCGCCTTTTCACCCTTACCCTGCGTTACAACACAGGGCGGTCTGTTTTCTGTGGCACTAGCCCGTGGGTTGCCCCAGGTGGGTGTTACCCACCACCGTGCTCTGTGGAGTCCGGACTTTCCTCAGTTTTCACCGCGGCCGCCCGGCCGACTCATCCAGGACAAGTGTAGCGTCATACTAGGGTGCTGTCAGAATCTCAGCACCCTCGGAAGTCACATAGATGGTTTGCTCCCATTGGGCGCAGCGAGACAGGTCATTGGTGACCACAGTCCAATCGTCACCCCACACGTGGGAACGATAATCACCCAGGGTCAACATGGGTTCTACAGTGAAGGTCATGCCCTCTTTGATGACCGTATCTACGAGAGGTTGATCATAGTGAAGGATGATTAGTCCAGAATGGAAGGAGGTATTCACCCCATGTCCGGTGTAATCCCGGACGATGCCGTAACCAAACCGGTTCGCATAGGCTTCAATTACTCGACCAATCACATTGAGTTGGCGACCTGGTTTGATGGCCTTAATCCCGCGTTCCATAGCTTCTTTAGTTCGATTCATCAGGTCAGTGGAAGCCTGGTCGAGGGTACCACAACCGAAAGTCATGCAGTTGTCCCCGTGTACCCCGTTTTTGAAAACCGTGACGTCGATGCTGACAAGATCCCCATCTTCGAGAGGTCTCGCATCGGGGATACCATGGCAGATCACCTCGTTGATCGAGGTACAACAGGACTTCGGGTAGCCTCGATATCCCAGAGTTGAGGGGTACCCACCGTTGTCACAAATGAATTTGTGGATCCTCGCATCAATCTCATCCGTGGTGACACCAGGGGCAATAATCGAGGCACCCTCCAGAATTGCCAGGTGGGCAATACGGCCAGCCTCACGCATCTTCTCAACGATCTCAGGTGTTTGAATATCGGAGCCAGCATAGGGTTTCGGAGCGCGCTTGCCTACGTACTCAGGTCGAGCAATGGACTCAGGAACACTGCGCAGAGGTGATTGGGGATAAGGCTTAATCGGATTCACAGAGAACTATGGTACGCCATCGGCTATCGTCCGTGTCATGTGCTCGTAACACCCACGGATCATAATAGGTAGATGGATAAGCAGACTGAATATGTTTTGCGGGCCATGGAGGAGAGGGATATCCGCTTCATCCGCCTGTGGTTTACCGATGTCTTGGGTTTCCTGAAGTCAGTGGCGATTTCACCTGCGGAACTTGAGGGAGCCTTTGAAGAGGGAGTCGGCTTTGACGGTTCCTCTATTGAGGGTTTCGCGCGAGTCTATGAATCAGATATGATCGCTCGTCCTGATCCGAGTACCTTCCAGATTTTGCCGTGGCGTGCTGGTGAGAAACCGACTGCCCGCATGTTCTGTGACATCTATCTCCCAGATGGATCGCCTTCCTATGCTGATCCGCGCTTTGTTCTCAAGAGGGCAATGAAGAAGGCATCCGAGAAGGGGTTCACTTTCTATACCCATCCTGAGATTGAGTTCTACCTGTTCAACAAGCCAGTGGGTACAGATGGGCCACCCACACCGATTGACAACGGTGGGTACTTTGATCAGGCGAGTTCCCAAGAGGGATCCAACTTCCGCCGCAAGGCGATCTTCATGTTGGAACAGATGGGGATCTCGGTGGAGTTCTCCCACCACGAGGCTGGCCCCGGTCAACATGAGATCGACCTGAGGTACGCCGATGCGCTCTCCATGGCGGACAACATCATGACCTTCCGCATCGTCATCAAGGAGGTTGCTGAGGCTTTGGGGATGTACGCCTCCTTCATGCCGAAGCCACTCCAGGATGCCCCCGGCTCAGGGATGCACACCCATCTGTCTCTCTTTGATGGGGATGTCAACGCCTTCTATGATGCGACCGATGAGCACAACCTTTCACCAGTAGGTAAGCAGTTCGTGGCCGGACTCCTGGCACATTCAGCCGAGATCACCGCTGTAACAAACCAGTGGGTGAACTCCTATTCGCGCTTGGCATCAGGCGCTGAGGCTCCTGCGTACATCTGCTGGGGAAGAAACAATCGCTCAGCTTTGGTACGTGTACCAAGCTCCACAAAAGCAACATCGGCCCGAGTGGAACATCGACTTATCGACACTGCCGTGAATCCTTATCTGGGTTTCGCTGTCATGCTTAACGCCGGGCTTGATGGCATTGACAATGGCATGGAGCTTCCTCCAGGAGCCGAAGATGACGTCTGGAGTCTCTCCGACCGCGAACGTCAAGCCATGGGTATCACACCACTGCCCAGAAGCCTCGACGAAGCCGTCAACATCATGGAGCACTCTGAACTTGTTGCCGAAACCCTAGGCGAGCATGTCTTCGATTACTTCATTAAGAACAAGAGATCTGAATATGAGGAATACCGCCGGCAAGTAACCCCCTGGGAGTTGGAAAAGTTTCTCACCGTACTGTGAATCCACTCCGTACGAAAACCCATCCAACAGTTCCGAATTCTTGGTGAGATACCAGGGGCGGTATAGATTTTCGGGTTGATCTGTATGGAAACTGCTGATTCTCTATGCCCTACTTTGGTACTGGCCTGATTATGCAAACTGGGGCATGGTTTTCGTGTCAGTTGTCCAGGATGCTTCGCTGTGTGTGGAAAGACGCGTCTAACACTTTCGTGCCAGGACCACAATCGGACAACACAAACTCTGTGGATAACTCTTCATTTCAGTGGTCTGAGGAGGAAGGGTTGACTTATGGAAGTATTCACAGAAGAGATTCATCTGGCTCGGCAGGGAAAAGTCACAGACAGCAACCATACCCGGCTTGGATTTGACCGGATTATTCATGGCGTCTACGGGCGTCCTCTGCACTTGGATGGGCTCAATGAATGGGATCTTCGCCGTGCCGTATTCCTTCAAAGAGTACGAGCACTTATGGCTGTCTATGCTCCTCAAGGATTCACTCTATATGGATCAACAGCCCTTCAAACGATGGGGGTTGCTTTGCCTCACGACTTGGAACAGTGGGATAGATTTCATGTTTTAGTACCTCCAGGTCGAGTACGTCCTCAACGTCAGATGGTAACTGGTCATCGTACTATTTATTCTCCTGACGCAAGATTTTCAATCAATGGTTTCAAGTTCCTTCACCCCATTGAGCACTTACTTCAGATTCAAGGAGCAACAGATGATCAATTCATTCAGATTGCTGAAGGGTTTCTTCGTCGCCGTAACCCGATCCTTACAATAGATGACATGCGTCAACACCTCGTTTCCTTGAAGGGTCGACCAGGGATTCAGCAAGCTCGACGAGTGATGAAATGGGTACAACCGGAAACTGACTCCATTAATGAAACCCGAACTCGTCTCACATTGATCCGTGGAGGATTACCAGAGCCCAAGGTCAATTGTCGTGTATATTCTTCGAGTCTTTCCCGAAATCTTCACGTGGATATGGGTTATGAGAAGGAGAAACTCGGGGTTGAGTACGATGGTTTGGTGCATGTCGGCGATAGACGACAAATGGAAATGGATGCCTCCCGTCGCCGCATCCTCTTGGATGAAGGATGGGTTATCATTACAGCCACCGCAGTTGACTTGGTGAATCCTCTCCAGTTGGTACGCTCAGTCAAAGCGACTCTTTACGAACGTCGTCACCATGTACGTACTTCCTGGTAACCCATCTTCATGATGACCCCAAGGAAAACCTATCCACTAGTTCCCATTCTCTGGCGATGTGCCAAGGGCGGCCTAGATTTTCGTGTCGATTTCTATGAAACTCCCCGGATTTTCTAGGCTCCACTTAATCCTCAGCCTGATTATCCGAAGTAGGGCATAGGTTTTCGATGTACTGTAGGCACTGGCTGTCGAATCGACGATGTTGTTAGTCGGGTCGTACTCAATTAGGAGTCGGCAAGGCTTAGGTGAAAAAGATCCGAGAGGTCACAGTGGGCACCTGAGGCTTGGATGCGATGACTACTCAGAGCATCATTCCAACTCAATCGTCCATCCACGAGGGCTAGGAAGGTGTCGGGATCCATCTCCACGACAGATGGGGGAGTACCCCTACGGTGAGTTGTTGTTGTACCTTCGGTGCCCAGTTGTACTGCTGCATAGGGAGGAATCCGAAGCTCAATGGCCTTTCCAGGGCGAGACCGAGCAATGGTACGCGCTAGGTGGCGTACCCTGTTTCCTAGATCGGGATCGACTTTACTCACCCAGAAAGGTTATCGTGAATCATGGGTATTCCAAGCAGGGCGGAGTGGATTCGATGGGGATTCATGGATTCGGATCGTGCGGAGCGCATAGCCTCGATCCTTGAATCCCAGCGTGAAGGCTTGGCCACCATCGCAGGGCAGATGTGTTCAGTGGCCTCAGATCCAGATCAGGGGTTCTTTGCACTCACCGAATTGGCAGAGGTCTGGGATCTTCACGGCATGGACCCCGAAAATCCAGGATGGAGACGGCTGGTTGCACTCTTGGGTGGTTCAGCGACTTTGGGAAGATGGTTGAAGCAGAGACCTCAGGATGCGGAAGTCTGTTTCGAGGATGACCACCCATGGGATCGCGAGGCAATCCACAATGACCTCCTCGAACGGATCGGTTTCGATGGTACGAAGTCCCCAGAATCCGGGATCCTCGAACTGAGGTGGGCCTATCGTCGACACCTCATGAGGATTGCTTCCAGAGACCTTTCCCATCCCGATCCCCAGTCGATCGTGGATCTCATCTGCCAGGAACTCTCCGATCTTGATGATGCCGTGGTTGAAGCGGCAGTAACCATCGCCAAAACCCAGGTGCCTGAGTATGAGTTAGTACGCCTAGGAATCCTTGCCCTTGGCAAAACTGGCGCACAAGAGGTCAACTATCTTTCCGATGTTGATGTGATCTTCGTTGCGGAACCCCAGATCGGCGATGAAGGCCCCCTGTGTACCCCTCAAGAAGCGGTACGCATCGCCACACTCATGGCGACAAAGATCACTGCCACCTGTTCCACCTATACTGCCGCCGGATCAATCTGGGAACTGGATGCCAACCTCAGGCCTGAGGGTGCTGCGGGAGCATTGGTGCGAACCCTGTCGGGAATGAAAACCTATTACACAACCTGGGCCAAGAATTGGGAATTCCAGGCCATGCTCAAGGCCCGCCCCATGGCAGGGGATCTGGACCTCGCCCAAGAGTTCGTTGACCTCGTCTCACCCTTGGTGTGGAGTGCTGCAGAGAATGATGGCTTCGTCTCTCAGGCCCAAGTCATGAGAGGCCGCGTGGTCTCCTATATCCCCCAGAACGAGAAGAATCGAGAGATCAAACTTTCCCAAGGCGGTCTGAGGGATACAGAGTTTTCGGTACAACTCCTGCAACTCGTTCACGGTCGTACTGATGAACGTCTGCGAGTCAGAGGTACACTCGCAGGGCTCAATCTGCTAGTCGCCCACGGGTACGTAGGTCGAGGCGATGGTGCTGAACTGGATCAGGCGTACCGTTTCCAGCGCCTGTTGGAACACCGTTTGCAGTTGTACAACCTCAAGAGGACCCACCTGATGCCCGAGGACCCTCAACAATTACGACGTCTGGCAAGGTCTGTTGGCTTGAAAGAGGCAGACCAGGTTGTGAGTGCCTGGAGAGCCTCCGCAGTCTTGGTACTCAAGCTCCATCTCAAGATCTATTATTCGCCCCTTCTTGCTGCGGTTGCCCGGATTCCAACTGAGGAGATCAAGCTCACTCCTGAGGCTGCTGCCGAGCGTTTGCGTGGACTAGGGTACGCCGATCCACGGGCAGCGCTTCGACATATCGAATCCTTGACCCAGGGAATGAGCAGGCGTGCAGAGATACTAAGACAATTGCTCCCGGCTTTGTTGGGATGGATCGCTTCGGGGCCCAACCCTGATGCTGGATTGCTGGCATTCAGACAGATGGCTGACTCTTTGGGTTCAACTCCCTTCTTCCTGAGGGCACTCAGGGATGAGGGTAAGATGGCCCAGGATCTTGCCCTGATCCTGTCGACGTCTCGGTACGCATCATCCCTTTTGCAAAGATCACCGGCTAGTGCAGAAATGCTGATCGGAAACCAAGACAGAGTTATACCTTCACGGGAGTCCCTCTCGACAGAGTTTTCAGGGTTGTTGACCCGCTATGGGACAGATACTCGCCTACCGGAAATCATCCGAGCTACCAGACGTCGTGAACTCCTGCGCATTGCTATGGAGGATATCCTGGGCCACATCACCACAACCGAGGTTGGCCGCCACCTCTCAGATCTCAATGGTGAAGCCATTTCGGCAGCACTCAAAGCAGCACAGGCACTCTATGAGGATCCTCCAGAAATGAGCATCATCGCATTGGGACGCTGGGGTGGTCAGGAGATGGCCTATTCCTCCGATGCCGATATTCTCGTCGTTCTTGAGGATAGTGATGACCCGGAAATGGTACGCAAGGGTACAAAGATTCTGGCTGATATGAGGAAGATCCTGAAGGTACCAGGCCCCGACCCCGATCTTGAAATCGATATTGGGTTGCGACCAGAGGGTAAAGATGGGCCCCTTGTTCGTACCCTTCACTCCAGTCGTACCTACTATGAGAAGTGGGCTGCCACCTGGGAGTCACAAGCATTGGTCAGAGCAAGGTTCGGTGGGGGAAACCCGGATCTAGGGCACTCACTGTTGACCACCATTGATACCCTCCGGTATCCCGAGGGGGGAATTACCCAATCGCAGTTGGTGGAAATACGGCGTTTGAAGGCACGCATGGAGTCGGAGAGAATCACGAAGGGGACAGACCCTCGCTTCCATGTGAAACTTGGCCCAGGGGGATTGAGTGATATTGAGTGGACCATCCAGGTGATCCAACTCGCCCACGCATGGAAGGTGGAATCTTTGAGGGTAACTGGCACCCTTGAAGCCTTGGATGCAGCCCTAGAGGCCGATCTTATTAAGGAAATCGAAGCGGAGAGTTTGCGTGAGTCCTTTATCCTTGCATCCAGGATTCGTAACACGATCACCCTCGTGAAGAATCAATCTTCAGATGTTCTCACGGCAACAGATCTACCCTATGTTTCCACTGTTATGGGATTCGAGGGCTCTTCACTTTTAGCCGAGGAGTGGCTGCGTGTCTCTCGCAAGGCCCGAGATGTCGCCAACCGACTCTTTTGGGGAATAGACGCCTGACGAAAACAAAGCCCGGCTGTGAAAGTCACAGCCGGGCCCCTAGGAGGGTTGATTTAGAGGTCGTAGTACATCTCGAACTCGTGAGGATGCGGTCTGGTACGGATCGCGTCAATGTCGTCGCGCTTCATCTGAATCCACGTCTCGATCAGGTCGGAGGTGAAGACATCGCCTGTGGTCAGATAGTCATGGTCAGCTTCCAGAGCATCAAGAACAGCATCCAAGGAGGCTGGCACCTGGTTGACCTGTGCATGTTCCTCAGGAGGAAGTTCATAGAGATCCTTATCGATCGGTGTGGGTGGCTCGATCTTGTTCTGGATGCCATCCAAACCAGCCAACAGACAGGCAGCAAAGGCCAGATAGGGGTTCGAGCTAGGATCTGGGCAACGGAACTCAAGACGTGCAGCCTTCGGGTTGGCGCCCGTAATCGGGATACGGATACAGGCCGAACGGTTACGCGACGAGTAGACCAGATTCACTGGTGCTTCGAACCCTGGAACCAGACGGTGGTAGGAGTTCGTTGTCGGGTTCGTGAAGGCGAGCAGTGAGGGTGCGTGATGCAGCAAGCCACCAATGTAGTAGCGCGCCAAATCAGACAAGCCAGCGTATCCAGTCTCGTCATAGAACAGGGGATTACCCTTTTCCCACAAGGACTGGTGGATGTGCATACCTGAACCATTGTCACCGAAGATTGGCTTCGGCATGAAGGTGGCAGTCTTGCCGGCCTCCCAGGCAGTATTCTTGATGACGTACTTGAACTTCATCACCTCATCGGCAGCAGCTAGTAAGGTATTGAAGCGATAGTTGATCTCAGCCTGACCAGCTGTACCGACCTCGTGGTGAGCGCGTTCGACAGTGAGTCCAACTTGGGTGAGCTTGGCAACCATGTCGTCACGAAGATCAGCCTGGTGGTCAACAGGGGAGACTGGGAAGTAGCCACCCTTGTACTTAATCTTGTAGCCACGGTTTGGGCGACCGTCAGAATCGGTGTCAGCGCCAGAGTTCCATGCGCCCTCTTCTGAGTCGATGAAGTAGTACCCGGCGGAACCCTTGGTTTCGAAACGTACCGAATCGAAGACATAGAACTCAGCTTCAGGAGCGAAGAAAGCCGTGTCAGCGACACCTGTTGAGGCGAGATAAGCCTCAGCCTTGCGAGCAATATTGCGTGGATCGCGGCTATAGGCTTCCTTGGTTAACGGATCGTGAACGAAGAAGTTGATGACCATGGTCTTCGACCTGCGGAAAGGATCAATGAACGCAGTCGTCGGATCAGGCAACAAAGCCATGTCGGATTCATGGATCTGCTGGAAGCCACGGATGCTGGACCCATCGAATGCAAGCCCCTCAGTGAAAACATCCTGACCGAAAGACTCCTTAGGCACAGTGAAGTGCTGCATCACACCGGGCAGATCACAGAACCGGATATCGAAGTTTTCGACACCTTCCTTGGATGCATACGCTAACAACTCGTCAGCATTCTTGAACATTTTTCCTCCATCACTTTGTTGGGGTTGCCTTGATGTAGATGAGCCTTTCATAGTGGGGTTGCTGGGTAATTGCATCAGTGTTTCGGGATTGTTACACGGTCACAATGCTCTGGTCGCATTTTTTGTAGGCATAGATCCTCCAGATTCCGCTAACCTAGGGCTATGAACCTCCATCATGTACCGGCCTTCCACCATGCCTGCGGGGTTGGGAGGAGCTAATGGCACATCTGCTCTCTGGAGAAAAGATCGGGTTAGAATACCCAACAACCACTGTTCTCACTCAGGTCACCTGTGGGATCGATGATGGTGATCGAGTCGGTATAGTCGGGCGAAATGGGGATGGCAAATCTTCCCTTCTCGGGATATTGTCGGGTCGGCTACAACCCACATCAGGAAAGGTGACCCACCGTTCAGGTTTGCGTGTCGGTTTCTTCGGACAAGAAGAGGCACCAAACCCGGACTCCCATACAGTTGAGCAGGCTATTTTTGGAGGACGTCCAAGGTACGAATGGGCCTCCAATGCCTTCATGAGGGGAATTGTTGATGGGCTCGTAGCCTCCATTGGCCTTGATGCTGATCTTCGAGAACTTAGTGGTGGGGAGTCTCGAAAGGTCGGGCTTGCATGTGTCCTAGTCGAGGATTGGGATGTTCTTGCTCTTGATGAGCCCACTAACCATCTGGATTTGGAGGCCATCATATGGCTTGCCGAACATCTCAAAACACGATGGATCTCCTCCAAGGGTGGGTTGCTCCTCGTCACCCATGATCGATGGTTTCTTGATGAGGTTGCCCAGACAACCTGGGAGATACACGACGGCTGTGTTGATCCTTTCTCAGGAGGGTACGCTGCCTATGTCCTAGCCCGTGTCGAACGTGACCGTCAGGCTATGGTTGCAGAGAATAAAAGACGTAACCTGATGCGCAAGGAATTGGCATGGCTGCGACGTGGGCCTCCGGCTCGTACCTCTAAAACACGATTCAGAATCGAGGCAGCCAACTCGCTGATCGCTGATGTACCTGAGATAAGGAATACGACTCAACTTAAGAAGATGGCTATTGCCCGCTTGGGGAAGAAGGTCATCGACCTTGTTGATGTGAGTTTCTCTTACCCATCCGAGTCCGGGGCAGATGCCCCCATGATTCTTGACAATGTGACATGGAGGATTGCGCCTGGGGAACGTACCGGGATTCTTGGACTCAATGGGGCAGGCAAATCGACTCTGCTCTCCTTGATGGATGGGCGACTTTCTCCCACCCAAGGTCGGGTCACCACAGGGCGATCTGTACGTTTGGCTGTCTTGGATCAAGCCAATTCAGTTCTAGACGAGTTCCGAGATGAGATGGTCAGTCATGTTGTGGGGAACTTGAAGACCGTCTTCCAGGTGGAGGGCAAGGAGATGAGCCCTGGGCAACTCTTGGAGCAATTAGGGTTCTCTTCCGCACATCTGTCTGCTCGGATTGGGCAACTCTCAGGTGGTCAGAAGCGACGACTTCAGATCCTTTTGGTGCTCTGCCAAGAACCCAATGTTCTCATTCTGGATGAGCCGACCAATGATGTGGACACAGAGATGTTGACCGCCTTGGAGGACCTCCTGGACACCTGGCCTGGAACACTGATTGTTGTCTCCCATGACCGGTACTTCATGGAGAGGGTCACCGATCAACAATACGCAGTGATTGACTCCCGATTGCGTCACCTGCCAGGCGGAATTGACGAGTACATGCGCCTCGTGAGAACAAAGGACGATAAGGAGGATCCAGCTAAACCCAAGTCCACCGAAACCGCCTCAAGTCAACACAGGGTCCTTCGTAAACAGTTGGGTACCCTTGAGAACCGGCTGGCGCGAATTGAGGAAACAATGGCTGCCCTTCATGATCATATGGGTGCCACTGACCCGACCGACTGGGTGATACTTCAAGATCTGATGGCTAAGGTCGAGGCAGCGAAAGCGGAACGCGAGGCTGTTGAAGAAGAGTGGCTTGAAATCGGCGCACGATTGGAGGGGCAGTGATGCTTCCTGTGATCGTACTGGTCGGCTCAACTGCCACTGGGAAGACTGCGCTGGCTATTGACCTCGCTCTGGAATTGAAGAACCAAGGCCAGGAAGCCGAGATTATCAACGCGGATTCGATGCTGGTTTACAAGGGGATGGACATTGGTACAGCCAAGCCCACGATTGAAGAGCGGCGCGGAGTGACCCATCATCTCATCGATTTCATGGAGATTACCCAGAATGCTTCGGTGGCCCTCTTTCAAAGCCTGGCCCGTGAGACTATTAAGGAATGCAGGGATCGAGGTGTTGTACCCGTGGTTGTGGGAGGATCTGCACTCTATCTTCACGGGATCATTGATGACTTTCAGTTTCCACCCACAGATGAGGACCTGCGCGCGCGGCTGACTCGGGAATTGGATGAGGTGGGAGCCCAGGTGCTTCATGAGAGACTACGAACCTACAATCCGAAGGCGGCTGAAGAGATCAGTGTTTCCAATACTCGTCGTATCATCCGTGCCCTGGAATCCATTGAGCTCACTGGGGACTTCCAGGCCACCCTTCCTCAGTGGAACTATGCTATTGACGAGGTACACCAAGTCGGGTTGGAGATAGATCGCCAAACCATGGATGAACGCATTGCGGAGAGAGTGAAGTCAATGTGGGAATCGGGTTTCGTTCAGGAAGTACAACGACTGCTTGAGCGTGGGCTTCGTGAATCCCCGACAGCTTCACGAGCCATTGGGTACCGCCAGGTCATGGACTATCTTGACGGCGAACTCACCTGGGAGCAAGCTCAAGAACTGACGATTATCAAAACCCGGCAGTTCTCTCGTAGACAAATTTCCTGGTGGAAACGAGATCCACGTATCTGGTGGGTACCCTTGATCACCAGTGCTCCCGAGATTCTCTACACTCTCATGCCCCAGTGATCACGAGGTCAAAACCGTACCTGATAGGCTGAACCGTCTGAGTCTTGATTGATGGGCTGCCGTCATGGAAAGGGGTGAGCATGCGTACCTGGTTATTCGCGAAGGGTCATGGAACCCATAACGATTTCGTTCTCATCAACGACCGCTCCGGGATGCTCAATCCCAGTGATGAGGATGTACGCTTCCTCTGCGATCGGCGAGCAGGAATTGGGGCTGACGGATTCCTCAGAGCAGTCAAAGCAGAGCAACTGTGGTTCATGGATTACCGCAATGCCGATGGATCCATTGCTGAGATGTGCGGGAATGGGCTGAGAGTCTTCGTGAAATGGTTGATGGAACAGGATCTCGTCAGTGGAGATACTGTTGACATTGCTACCCGGGCAGGTATCCGTCACGCTAGAACAACCTGGGATGGATCGATCAGCGTAACTATGGGTGTACCGACATGGGATATGAACCCGGTAACGGTAACACTGGGGGATCGTGACTACAGCGGGCATCCAGTCGATGTGGGGAACCCCCATTGTGTTGTTATGGTGGATTCTGTTGAAGAATTGAATGAACTTGATCTGACTTCGGCTGTACACTCGGATCATTTTCCTGAAGGGGTCAACGTGGAGTTTGTCACCATTGTTGGCGATTCTCACCTGAAGATGAGGGTACTGGAACGTGGAGTGGGTGAGACCATGTCCTGTGGTACAGGAGTCGTCGCGGCAGCTCTCAACGAGAGGATGCGTACCTCCACAGACCACCCAGACACCCTACGTCAGGCCAAGTTCAAGGTGGATGTACCAGGGGGACGACTCAAAGTGGAGTTCGATGATCAAGGTGAAGCCCAACTTATCGGCCCAGCAGTCATCATCGCCCGCGGGGAGGTGATCCTACCCCATGGCTGATGAGACTGTAGAGTTCGAGGATGAGGAGTACGAGGATGATCCTGAAGATTTCGATGATCCAGATCTCTATGACGATTCCTATGATTACGACGAGGATTTTCACCAAGGAGCTGCTGATCTAGCTGACCGTATCTCCCTTAAGAGAATTGAGGGGATTCGTACTGATCTTCAAGACATCACCGAGGTTGAATACCGTGCCCTCAGGCTTGAGAGGGTTGTACTGGTGGGAATCGGAAGTTCCAAACTCACAGATGCTGAAGTGGAACGCTCCTTTACTGAACTCCAACTCCTGGCAGAGACCGCTGGATCTAATGTACTCGCGGCGATCATGCAGACACGATCCACTCCTGATCCCGCCACCTTCCTCGGTCGAGGTAAGGTCACCGAGTTGGCTGAGGTTGTGGCTCACGTTGAGGCTGACACTGTGATCTGTGACGGTGAACTCACTGCCGCGCAGCTACGAAACCTTGAAGACCGAGTCAATGTCAAGGTCATCGACCGTACAGCTCTGATCCTTGACATCTTCGCCCAACACGCGAAATCTAAAGAGGGTAAGGCCCAAGTCGAGCTGGCCCAATTGACCTATCTTCGCCAGCGTCTACGTGGATGGGGGACAAGCTTATCGCGTCAGGTTGGTGGCCGTGCTGCCTCAGGTGCAGGTATCGGTGGTCGAGGCCCTGGTGAGACCAAGATTGAAACGGATCGCCGAAGGATTGCCTCCAGAATCTCTCGTCTGCGCGCCCAACTCAAGCAGATGAAAGCCGCACGAGAGGTCAAGAGAGCCTCACGGGTACGCAGCAAGATTCCCTCAGTTGCCATTGTTGGGTATACCAACGCAGGAAAATCCTCTCTCCTCAATGCACTGACGAATGCAAGTGTTCTTGTGGACAACTCCCTATTCGCGACCTTGGACCCCATAACTCGGCGAACTGAAACTGCGTCTGGCCGAGAGTACACCCTGACTGACACTGTTGGTTTCATCCGTAGGCTTCCCACAGACCTTGTGGAATCCTTCGCTTCAACCTTGGAAGAGTCGCTGAATGCGGATCTTCTCGTTCACGTCGTTGACGGTTCTGATCCTGACCCCGCTGGCCAAATTGCAGCAGTACGAGAGGTACTCGCCGATATTGAGGCTGCCAGCATCCCTGAGTTGATCGTAGTCAACAAGATTGATCTCGTTGATGAATCGGTACGGGTAGAGCTACGAAGTAGATTCCCTGACGCCATCCTCGTTTCGGTTGGTACAGGTGAAGGCATCGACACTCTTCTCACTAGAATTGATGAACGCCTTCCAGAACTTGATGACCGAGTGGAGGTACTCCTACCCTTCGATCGTGGAGATCTTTTGGATCGTATTCACAGACATGGTCGGGTCGAATCCCTGGATCATACGGAGGAGGGTACGAGAGTTGTGGCCTATGTGAACAAGACTCTGTCAGGATTTCTTGAGACATACTTGGTTCAGCCTAAGTCGCAGTGAGGGCGAGCCTGCCAGGAACTGTCGGCCCGCCTCGATAGACTGATTCGATGGTTGACTTGAGTACACAACTGCTGTCGCATGCAGTCGCACAGATCTCAGGTGAACCACGCCCAGGCCAAGAGCAGATGGTTGCCACCATTGTTGACTCAATCTCATCCAAGCATCACGCTCTGATTCAAGCAGGTACGGGTACAGGAAAATCTCTTGGATATCTTGCTCCAGTAGTAGCCTTTGTTCACGATAATCCTGGCTCCCAAGCTGTGGTTGCAACAGCAACACTGGCCTTGCAATCCCAGTTGGCAAGCAAAGACATTCCCACAATCATGGCTTGTGCTGAGGAACTTGGGCTGGATGAGATCTCTTGGTGTGTTCTCAAAGGCGGATCCAATTATCCATGTTTGATGAAGATCAGAGATGCACCTGTGGACCCCATAGACCAGCAGTACACTTTGGAGGATCTCGCTGATAATGAGCAGGTTGATGCTTCATCTTCTCTAGGTAAGCAAGTCGTTGCACTCAGAAACTGGGCTGAGGATCAAGCATGTAGTAGTGGGATCGCCGACCGAGATGATGCCCCACCTCATTCAGCTCAAGCATGGTCCCAGATCTCAATCTCAGGCCGGGAATGCGTGGGAGCCAAGTGCCCCTATGTTGGTGAATGTTTTGCCCAGGCTGCTCGTGCTCGTGCCAGTGAGTCTCAGATCGTTGTCACCAACCATGCACTCGTCGCCATTGAAGCCGGGCATGGGTGGACTATCCTCAACCCCGATCTTCTGGTTCTTGATGAGGCCCATGAACTTACTGCTCGAGTGACCACCTCACGTACCGATGAATTAAGCCACCAAAGTGTTGACCGGGCTGTACGGATGGCAGGAACCATGATCAAGGACAGTGTCCATGATGATCTCAGAGATGCTGCAATGAGATATGCAAACATCCTGGAGGATGTGGACCCAGGTAGGGTTCACGATGGCCCTGTTATGGATGCGGTTTCTGATCTACGCGCATCATTGCGTACGGCAATCTCAGCAGTTGGAAAGGATAATACTGATCCAGCGCTGGAGCAGGTGTCGAATGTACTCAAAGATGTTTTCGATATCTGCGACAGGGTTGTTGGTCGCAATGAGGATGATGTGATCTGGGTTTCCATGAGACCACAGTACGGACCCCAACTCGTGGTTGCTCCACTGCGAGTTGCTGATGCTATTCGCAACAGTGTTTTGAGTCATCAAACCTCGATTCTGACATCAGCTACGCTAAAACTGGGGGACTCCTTCTCTCCAATCTCCCATGCAGTGGGACTTGTAGGTACCCAAGATCCCGACTGTGAGTACACGGCCATTGATGTGGGTTCACCCTTTGATTACCAGTCGCAGGGGATCTGCTATGTGGCCACCCAGTTACCACCACCGGGTAGGGATGGCATTGGTGAAGAAACTCTGAAGGAGATCCTTGATCTTGTCCAAGCAGCCGATGGGCACTGTTTGGGGTTGTTCTCGTCAATGAGGGCTGCTGAGAGGGCAGCAGAGTTTGTCAGAGACTCCTCAGACCATGAGGTTTTTCTTCAAGGCGAAGGCCATCTTCCCGATCTCATCTCTAAGTTCCGGGCAGATCCGCAGGCCAGTCTTTTTGGGACTATGTCCTTGTGGCAGGGAGTGGATGCTCCAGGAGAAACCTGTAACCTCGTCATTGTGGATCGGATTCCTTTCCCGCGCCCTGATGAGCCCCTCCTTCAAGCTCGACAAGCAGACATCACTCGTCGCGGAGGGAATGGATTCATGGAGGTCGCGGCTAGTCATGCTGGACTGATGCTTGCTCAAGGCACTGGGAGGCTGATTCGTGCAAGTACGGATCAAGGCGTAGTGGCTATTTTGGATTCCCGACTTCTGAAGGCACGTTACGGTTCATTTCTGGTTTCCTCTATGCCGCCTTTGTGGATGACTACGAATCGTGAGACTGTTCTGGGGGCTCTATCACGCTTGAACAAAACACAGGAAGCGTGACGTCACACTATTGACGGCACGGGCATTGTGGATGGATGGGTAAACTTCTATAGACCTGTCGACCATCGTGAGCATTCATTTCTATGCTGGTCAGTGCCGATTCGGGCATAAGCCCCTGCGCATAGGCACGACAATGTACAGTAGCCATGGCGCAAACCCAAGAAACGAGATGGTCGCTTGGGTGGGTTTGAATTCTACTCAACTGGAAGGCCTGGATCGGCCAGGTCGGATCGAGATCACGGCGATGAAGATCTCCACAGGTCATGCAACTGGTTACCCCTGGGATCACAAGAGGTCCTACTGAGGCCCGCACGTCAGTGGTTCGTACGACCAGGTGCGGAATCCTACGTTCGACAAGGTGGGCAACCTGAACCCGGTCAACTTCCTGGGTGAGTTCAGCGAGGATCTGAAGTGGTGGGCCATCTCCTTTGAGGGATGCAAGATCGTGAGTGAGTTGCTCTACCACCGATCCCTGACCACGAATCTCAAGGTTCACGTGAGGGAAATGAACAGGTCCATCAGCAAGAAGACCGCGGTCATCCAGAGTGGATAGCAACCATGTGATCCATGGTTGAGGACAGATCTTAAGCAGGTCATCCATTCCGTGGAAGCCATCAAGAAGAGAAATCACCGTCGCCAATTCCTCTGGAACTGAGGTAAGTATGACAGGTGAATCAGATCCTCCGAGGTGGAGATCTTCAGGGGTTCGCCATACAGCGATTCGTGGAATCAGGAGTCGTGGATACTGCACATTTCACATGGTTGCATGGTCTCGGGAGCCATGTCACGGATATCCACAGCAAACACCACAGTGACAACACTACGAAAACATACGGTGGCGGACTCCGTATGGAGCCCGCCACCGTATGGGATCAAAGTTATTAGGCTTTGCCGAGGATGCGGTTAAGATTCGTTCCGCAGACTGGGCACTTGCCCTTGGCCATGCGGGTACCCTTGTCATTGACCACAACATTGCCACTAGCGGTACGCTTCTCCTTGCACTTGACGCAATAGAATTCGCCCTCATAGGTATCCGACACAGTATCCTCCTAGGTTGTGAGGGCAGTCCAGCCCTCAATATCACATCCTAACCGTAGCGTAGAACTGCGGTATTCGCTGCACCGACACAAATTCTGGTCTTCCCTGTCGCGATAAATATAAGGATAGATGTTATCTTTAAAGGGAAATGCCCTATCCTTCTCCGAGGAATTTTCTTAATTCATCATCAAAGGGGTCATTTTCTGGTAGCGCCTTGTTGAGGAACCTTTGAGGATCAGAAATATCGTGGGGTTCGGGCATTGACTCTGGGTACTTCCAAATCTCATCACGGCCTTCAATACCTTTGGCTACTCTTATGGTTTCCCAGAAACTTGCTGCATCACGTACGGCCTTAGTACTGGCACCCAAACCAATTAGAGGGGTCACGATGGATCGTCCAGACTTGGAGGTGGCTCGATGGCGCCTCAAGGATTCAGCAATAGGTTCCCATCCAGGAAACCATTGATGAGCAACTGTTGAGGTGACATTGTCGACCCATCCTTCGACAAGGGCTAGCAAGGTGTGAAGGCGCGCAAGAATCTGGATCTGCTCCTCAGATTGATCAGGGGCAAACAATAGAGCAGAGAAATCGGATTGAGAGGCAAGATTATCGGCTGACAGATGATCAATGACAGCATTTTCCATTACCGTGGTAATCACATCAGGGTCAACTCTCATCTCGCGGGCATAGTGTTGAACTAAAGCGATGATTTGCGGAGCAATCCATGCAACCTCGTGGAAGAGCCTCTGTCGAGCCACCTCCCTCAACGAGCAGTACAACAACAGCCCCTCTTCTTCCAGGTCTGTCTGATGCTGCACAGCTGCAAGATTGGTGGGCAGGGTGGCAATAATGGGTTCGGGGATAAGGGGGAGTCCAAAGTCTGTACCCGTCATTGTTGAGGTAGCTGCCTGGCCAAGTCCCTCACCGACATGTGCCCCAAACATCGCTGATATTGCTTTGGATACTAGAGGCCGAAGTACGGCCTGCATCTCAGCCGTCTCAGCTTCTGAGTCGACATCAAAGTGAGATCGGGTGGCGTCATTGACTCCTGCCGTCAGAATGCCAATGACCGGTTCAAGCATGGACTTCCATGCAGCAAGCGTGTTCTCAATCCACTCTGCACGACTCCACACAACTGAAGTCATGGATACTGGTGGAAGAACCGTAGCTTCTGAGAGCCATAATTCAGCAAGGTGTACAGCATCGGATACCTGTCGGGCGGCTCGTGAACTCCCTGAAGGATCCGGTCCCAAAGAGGCAACAAGATGACGAGCCATCTGTCGTACTGTCGACCACACCATCTCATCGTCAGACATACCTTCGGAAGGCATGAAACGCTGCATCATGGTACGGAAGAGGTCAGTACGCGCCTGCGCATCATTGACATCAATGTCATCAGGCAGACCTAGATCACGCAGGAGCTTCCTTAAAGCATCTAGTGGATCATCCTCAGATTGACCGTAGAACTGTTCAAACGGATCCATATCGGCCTCCTTCTGATGTCCATTCTCCCTTATTTTCGTGAGGGAATGTAACATTTCACCCACCAGAGCCCAGGGTTTGTGAACTATTCGATAGAGTTGATCGAAGGAGGGCAGATGTGAAAAAGATGTGGACCCCAATCAGCGCTGCTAGTGTCCTGGTTGCTATGACCTTGGTGGTGCTCCTTGTACCAGTCAACTTTGTTGTCTGGGCGCCAGGCCCCTCTACCAATCTCTTGGGGGCAACCAGTGGAGATCCTGTTATGTCCATCACAGGGGTACCCTCACATAGTTCTTCGGGAAAGATTCTGGCGACATCTATGGTACAAACCGGGCAAACCTCCACGATTAACCTCCCTGAACTTATTATCAACTATCTTCTTCCTAGTAGGGCAGTACTTCCTCGTGATGCGGTTTATTCCCCTGGACAGTCTGTTGAAGAGGCTCTGAGAGTACGAAGATCCGATGTTGAGACTTCCAGAGAGGCGGCCTTAGCTGCCGGTGTGAGACAGGCAGGAATCAAGGTTTCTGAAGGCCCCAAAATCGTGAACGTTGGGCCGCAGGGTCCTGCTTATCAGATCCTTGAAATCGGTGACTTCATTGTTGCGATTGATGACACGCCCATGAGCACAGCCCATGATGTTCGACAGTACATTCGCAATAACAAGCAGGTGGGGGACCAAATCGTTGTGACAGTACTGCGTAACCAGGAAACCCTAGTGCTCTCCATTCCGAAGCTTCAAGGGTCCTCCACGGATGGAACCGTACCAACCATGGGTACTACTGTTGGAACTGGGTATCTTTATGCTCCTGAGATCCGGTTCAGAGTCGATGTTGACTCCGGTGCCCCATCGGAAGGGCTAGCCCTAGCATTAACCACCTATGACATGCTCACTGAAACTGATGTGATTGATGGTGCCATCATTGCTGCTGCAGGACGTGTGGCAGCTTCCGGTGAAGTGACCCCAGTCGTGGGCATCAGTGAACACGCCCACAGCGCAGCCAATGCTCGTGCGGAACTGTTCTTTATGCCACGGTTGAATTGTTCGGATCTGCATGGGGATTTTACGGGAATGACGATCATCCCAGTCGAGTCGTTAACCCAAGTTGAGGATGCCTTGAAGGAATATGTCCAAGGTGGGGCCAGAATCCCTCGGTGTTAACTAGGCTCTGCCTCACAAATATGGGGTCATAGGCTAGGATAGGTAGACACCTATATTCCTCAGGAGGCTTTGTGGCATCCACTGAATCCCCAACGCGTTCACGGGCGTTAATACCCGCTGTTGTGATCTTGGCTATCGTGATTTACGCGTTCACCGTCTTTGCCCAAATATGGACAGACCACCTTTGGTTTGATTCCGTTGGGTATCACCAAGTATTCACTACCCAATTGGGGACCAAAGTAGTCCTCTTCATCATTGGTGCCCTCATCATGGGTGGCGCTGTGGGTCTCAATATTTGGCTTGGATTACGGGCGAAGTCTCTTCCAGGGACGAAGACACCTATCCAAGCAGCCCTGGGTGATCTCACAGGGATTCGACGTAAAGCCCTCATCCTTGTACCAGCGCTTGTCTTTGGCTTCATGGCTGGAGCTTCATGGCTAGGGAATATTCATACCTATCTCGCATGGGTGAACCGTGTTCCCTTTGGTACAACGGATGCCCGCTTCGGCTTGGATGTCGCCTTCTATATCTTTGAGTACCCGTGGTATCGCACTGTCTCAACCTTCTTTATGGCAGTGGTTGTCATCTCTGCCATCGCAGCCTTGGCTGCTCACTTTCTCAATGGCAGCTTCCTGTCCCTTGTCAATGGGCGTAGGGCCACCACCAAGGGAGCCCATATTCATATTGGAATCCTCTTGGGTCTGATCACCATTGGGTATGGGATCACCAAGATCCTTGATCGCTATGGAGTGCTCGTCACCTCAGGCCAACTCTTGGATGGTCTCAGCTATACCTCTGATCACGCACAATTGCAGGCGAATCTCATCTTGGCAGTCATTGCTTTGCTGACAGCTATCCTCTTCTTCGCTACGGCTGCCGCTCGAACCTGGAGACTCCCTTTGATTTCGGTCGCACTTGTAGTGGTTTCTTCTCTCGTGATCGGCGGAGTGTACCCAGCGTTCGTGCAATCCTTCACTGTGAATCCGACTGAGCCGGATAAAGAGCGTCCGTACATGGAAATGAACATCAAAGCGACTCGCGAAGCCTACGGTGTTGCTGATGTACAGGTCGCGGACTATTCGGCTGTGACCACGACAACTGCTGGTCAGTTGAAGTCCGACGCTGAGGCCCTTCCAGGGATCCGGTTGATCGACCCTGAGATGGTCCAGGATACCTTCGAGCAGCTTCAACAGGTACGTGGCTACTATAACTTCGCCAATGTTTTGGATGTTGACCGCTATGTCATCGACGGGAAACAGACTGACGTGGTTCTTGCTGCCCGAGAAATGTACCACTCCGGCTTGGAGGCTTCAGTCCAGAACTGGAATAACCTGCACACTGTGTACACCCATGGTTATGGCATCGTTGCGGCTTATGGGAATAAGCGTCAAGCTGATGGGGAACCAGAATGGCTTGCCAGAGATATTCCTTCAGTAGGCCCACTTATAGCGTCTGAGCCCAGGATCTATCACGGAGAGAAGACCACTGACTATGTCATCGTTGGTCGTGAAGAGGGTCAGGATTCGATTGAGTTTGATACCCCTGGTGGCGGCGAAGAAATTGGCGAACAGTACTACACCTACAAGGGTGCTGGTGGTGTGTCTATCGGCAACTTCTTCAATAGGATCCTCTACGCGACACGATTCGCATCAGTGAATATGTTGCTCTCGGACCGTGTGAACTCTCAGTCGAAGATCCTCTATAACCGTACCCCCCAAGAGAGGGTGCATTCAGTCGCCCCGTGGCTGATCACGGATTCCGACATCTATCCCGCAATCGTGGATGGTCGAATCGTATGGATTGTGGATGCCTACACCACCTCGGTCAACTATCCGAACTCTCAACGAGTCGACGTTAATGATGCGCTCTCGGACATCTTATCGAATCCGAATGCGGACCCCTATATCTTGAAGTCGGAGATCAACTACATTCGGAACTCGGTTAAAGCCGTTGTTGATGCCTATGATGGAACAGTTACCCTCTATGCATGGGATGAATCCGATCCGATCCTTCAAACATGGATGGGTGTCTTCCCAGGTTCTGTCCAGCCCAAGTCATCAATCTCCGAAGACTTGCTCTCCCACATGCGCTATCCCGAGGATCTGTTCAAGATTCAGCGCCATATTCTGGCTCGGTACCACATGGTCAACCCGCAGGCTTGGTACAACAACTCCGATCTGTGGAGGATCCCAGGATATCCGGTCAAGGAACGCGCCAGTGGAGCAAAGGAACCGACCTACTTCCTGTCGATCAAATGGCCCGAGGCCAAGGTTAATGGGCAAACCATCCCTGGGGATGAGGGGCCATTGTTCAGTCAGACAACGGTGTACACCCCGAATAACAGGGAGAATCTTGCTGGCTACATGTCTGTGGTCGCGGAGGCTACCTCACCACAATATGGGCAGATCAGGATACTCAGGATGTCTGATACTCAGCAGATTGATGGTCCAGGTCAGGCCTATAACTCCATGATGGCTGATGAGCGGGTGTCGTCGGTACTCTTGCCCTATTCCTCGGAAAGCTCGTCTGCGAAGGCTCAGAAGGGCAACCTTCTCACTATTCCGCTTGGTGGTGGTTTGCTCTATGTGGAGCCGATCTATACCAGGCAGGTGAATACGGATGCGGCCTTCCCGATCCTCAGATTCGTTGTAGTTCGCTTCGGAACCCAGGTAGGGATCTCTGACACCCTTCAAGGAGCACTCGACAAGATCTTCTCTGGTGATGCTGGAGTTGAGACTGGTGAGACAGATGAAACAACCGTTCCTGGAGAGGTACCTGATGAGTCAGGTATGACCAAGGACGAGATCATTCAAAGCGCTCTTGCTGAAGCTGAGACTCAGTTCCAGGCTGCTCAGGAGGCTCTCAACAGTGGTGATCTTGGTGCCTATCAAACCGCAAATGAAGCCGCTAAGGCTGCGGTGGAAAGAGCAGTCAAAGCTATGGGGCAGTGACCCTAGTCGAAGCTGATCCCTTGGTCTGAGATCTCATGGGAATCACCCACGACGATGGTGGTTACTTTCTCAGGATCGACAAGGTCCTTGAAGGCTTCCATAGCGGACTTCGGTGTAACCAGATTGAGAGTAGCCAAGCTTGTACTCACATGGTCGAGGTCTAACTGAGCCGCTGCAATGGTTGCGGCCTGGGCAGCAACTGCATCCGCTGTGTCCAATGCCAGCGGGGCTGACAAGGTGAGGTACCCGATGGCATCTCGTACCTCATCCTCAGTGAAGGGTGTGTCGGCTTTGAGGATTTCTTTTGCATACGCGATGAGATCTGCTGTTGTTGAGGTACGCGTGGAGGTTGCCACATCTATGGTTCCGTACTGACGGAAGGGATGGGCATTCATCGACACACCATAGGTGTACCCCTTCTCTTCCCGCAAGGCTGTGTTGAGACGAGAATTGAAGGTACCACCCATGATGGCTAAGGCGACCTGAAGGGCAGGCCAGCGGGGATCTTTTCTATCAATTCCAAACCACCCGAGGCGAATGTCCGACTGTACTGAACCTTCACGGTGAATGAGATGTGACTGGGCGCTGCCAGGTGATGAAACCTGGGGGATCCGTGTCTCAGTCGTGGGGTTCCAGGTCGAGAATCCATTGTTGACTGCATCCATGACATCGACAGATCTGAGATCCCCAGAGATGATCAGAGTTGCCCCCTCGGGACTATAGAACTTGCGATGGTAGTCATAGACATCTTTTCGTGTCAGGCGAGAAACTTGCTCATGGGATCCACCAGCAGGACGCGAGATCCTCAGATCCGAGTTCAGCAGGGACTTCCTCAAGGCCGCCGAGGCCAGAAAGGAACCCCGTGATTCTTGTTGTTCGATCTCGAAAAGACGATTGGCTTGAATTCTGTGTACATCCTCGTCAGCATAGGCGGGTGAGGTCACTGCTTCAGCAAGAAGCCCGAGTCCCTGATACAAACTGTCATAGGGAAGATCAAGGAGGCATTGGGTTGTTGAGAATCCCACCATTCCATGGAAGGTGGCTCCCACCTCTTCAAGGGCGATGGCGTACTCGGAACTTGGATGGGTTATGGTTCCTTCATCCAGGGTACGCACAGCTAAAGTACCAACTCCCTCACAATTGTGGGGCTCACAATTGAGTGGCAGGTCAAGGACTAGGGTACAGGCAAGAATGTATTGGCCTGGGAGGTTGTAGGCCCATACAGATAGGCCATTGTCTAGGGTGGTTACTGTTGGGAGAGGGAAGGTCCAGCCAGGGGAGGGGAGGATCGAAGGGCGGGGGATCATCGAGCACTCCTATAGGTCATCACTGCGCGGTTTTCTGGTCTCATCCATGTACTCACACTTGTATGGATGTCGGTGGTATTCAAGCTTTGAATGATGTCGAGGTGTCTCGCAAGTTCTTCAGGATCACCAAAGTACGACAATGAGGCGCTGATGTTGTCTGCGCGAGATTCGATGTTCGCCAAATCGGAGTAGAACTCTCGTTCCTCAGCTTTCTTTGCCCTCAGTAATTCTGCTTGAGTGGGGCCCTCATCACAGAAATTATCAAGGGTTATGATGAGTTCTTTTTCAAGTCGTTCAGGTGATACTTCATCCGCGCAGGCTGCCGTCGTGATGATGACCGAGTTTCCGTTCACGAGTCCAAGATCGAAGGAATCCACAGAGTCGGCGAGTTCAGTTTTCACTAGGGCATCATGGAGGCGGGAAGTCATCGACCCTGACAAGGTGGTCAACCCAAGAGTGAGAGCATCATTGACATCATCTGCAATGGGGGGCACAAGCCAACAGCAGTAGATCACATCCTGTGGTACATCAGCACTAACCTCTAACCGGGGAATACCCGTCAAAAATGGAAGGGATCTCAGATCAAGATCAGTAGTCTTTTTCCCTGGAGGAATGTGGCCAAAATACTTGTCGACTAATGAAAACCCCTCGTCAGGTTCAATGGCACCAGCAAGGGTAAGGATCAGATTCTGTGGGCTGTAATGGGTATGGAAGAAGGAATGGACATCCTCCAAACTAGCGGAATCCAGATCCTCCATTGACCCAATCGGCATATGTGCATAGGGGTGGTTCTCGGGGAAAACCAAACCCATAATGCGCTGGAAAACATCACCATAGGGAACATTGTCATAGCGTTGCCTCTTCTCCTCTTTGACCACATCACGTTGGGTATTGAGATTATCAATATCAACACTGTCAAGAAGGGATGAGAGTCGATCCGC
The DNA here is from genome assembly GCA_031256725.1 of Propionibacteriaceae bacterium. Taxonomy (GTDB): domain Bacteria; phylum Actinomycetota; class Actinomycetes; order Propionibacteriales; family Propionibacteriaceae; genus WQYJ01. The sequence continues at coordinate 49,467 of JAIRQE010000004.1, read as the reverse complement.
CTCCAACCATAGGGCGAGATCCAATCCTCCCCGAGGTACAGTCTCGTAATAGTTTGTTCGATCAAAGCTCGTTGTGGCATTGCAGTGTCCGCCGATGGTTTGCATGAGTGCCAGATGTTCCCCATTGCCAACATTGGCGGACCCTGAGAACATCAAATGCTCAAAGAGGTGAGCAAACCCCGTTTTACCAGGAATTTCATGGGCTGAGCCGACTTCGTACCAAAGATTCACCGCGACTCCTGAAACCCACGGATCAGGGTTCACGACAACGCGAATACCATTGGAGGTCTGGGATGAAAACAAGGGGTATCGATGATCCACACACGGAGCATAGCAGGGTGATCCCTGCAATTCCTATGCAGACCAGTTCTGCTATCGTGACTGTGAATGACCTGAGGAGTCTTGGGGATTCATTCAAAAGATTCGGTTGGCCTCATCTGAAACAGTTTCCCGTGAACCAAGCTGGACGATAGGATTAATTCGTGGCAATTGATAAGAACCGCCCTGTTGCGCCTGATCCCTACTCATATTTGCCGCAGGTTCCAAGCTTTCAACTCACCAGTACTGATATCGAGGATGGTCAAGCTCTGCCTGAGGCTCAAACCTCAGAGGGTGGTTCCATCTCTCCACACTTGGAATGGTTGGGGTTCCCCGAAAACACGCAGAGCTTCCTCCTCACCTGTTTCGATCCAGATTCTGTGAAAGAGGGGGGTACCTTCTTGTGGCTGGTCGCGGATATACCTGTATCGATCACCTCAGTTCCATCCGGTAATTCGACCTCAATGATGAAAGCCCTCGCCTCACGTTTCTTTAGACCTGCGTCCTCGATAGGTATTGAAGACGCTCTCGACCTTCCCAATGATCGTGGCACCTTAGGGTACGCCGGAGCCAACCCCCCAAAAGGGGATCGACCACATCGGTACTTCTTCGCTGTCCATGCCCTTGATGTGGAACAGCTTGAACTGCCCCACGGCCGTCGTACCGCTCCTGATTTGGCTGCAGCAACAGCTGTACCACACACCATCGGGCGGGGAGTACTCATGGGAATCCATTTCCGATGAACTCTCACACGCCATCATGGGCTAGAACTGCTCTGTGGTGGAGCGTCTATCCTCTAGGTGCGTGCGGCGCCCCGATTCGTAAACTAGATGAACCAGGAATACACCATCGCCTAGGTCGTCTGGAATCCTGGCTTGAGTACATCCTTGAGTTGGGTTGCAACGGATTGGCGCTGGGTCCGATCTGGGCCTCAACCACACATGGGTACGATGTGACTGATCATCTGCGCATCGATCCACGCTTGGGTGATGATTCGGATTTTGATTCTCTTGTTGCTGCTTGCCATTCGCGTGGGATACGTGTTTTGGTTGACGGTGTCTTCAACCATGTCTCACGCGATCATGATGATGTTGTGGCTGTTCTTCGAGATGGTCTTGATTCGCCGAGTGCGCGTCTGTTTCGCCTTGATGAGAATGATCCTCAGGGGCTCTCCAGGTTTGAGGGCCATGATTCCCTAGTTGAGTTGGACCACTCCCATGAAGAAGTCGCCGATTATGTTGTTCAGGTGATGAATCATTGGCTTGAGCGTGGTGCTGATGGATGGCGCTTGGATGCAGCCTACCGGGTGCCTTTAGACTTCTGGGCAAAGGTTCTTTCCAGGGTACGAGCCTCGCACCCCGACTTTCTCAGTGTGGCTGAGGTACTCCATGGGGATTACCCTGCCATGGTTGATCATGGTGGGTTTGGGTCCATCACTCAGTACGAACTCTGGAAGGCGATCTGGAGTTCCCTCAAGGATCGAAACCCCCATGAACTTCAGTGGACGCTCACTCGACATGGTGGTACTCGTGGGCATGGGATTCCATGGACCTTCGTAAGTAACCATGATGTGACCAGGATTGCCACTCAGGTTGGCTCAGAAGCTGCCGCCGTAGCAACCGAGATCATCATGACCCTGCCAGGGATGCCCGCAATCTACTATGGGGATGAACTGGGATTTACCGGACTCAAGGAAGAAGGATGGAGTGGGGATGACGAGATCCGACCTGTCCTCACGGATCATCCAGGTGGATGGGATGAGGCTGGGGAGTACACCCTAAATTCCACTAAGAGAGCTATCCATGTCCGCAGAACTCACCCGTGGATCGTTGATGGTGAGATGGAGGTCACTGGGTGTACCCAGGATCAGATCTCTTGGAGGGTTTGGTCCACGACAGGGGACTGGCTTGAGGTACATGTGACCATGGATGAGCATCCCCGATTGTATATGACGAGTTCAGGTGTACCTCGGTGACCTACTCTTGGGGGACTCAACTCAGGGCCAATCTGGATCCCATGGATTCTCAATGGCCGAGTGTTTCTCAGAATCAGCGCTTGTCAGCGGTGGTTGCTCTGCTCACAAACGAGGATGATTCCCGTCTTCTGTTCACGCTGAGAGCCTCGGGTTTGAGCCATCATGGAGGTCAGATCAGCTTCCCAGGAGGAGGGCGAGAATCCCAGGATTCCTGCCCAAGGGATACTGCCTTTCGTGAGATGTCCGAAGAGATTGGGCTTGATCCCGCGTGTGTTCATCCCCTTGGACAGCTGAGGACTCGTGAGATTTCAGTGAGTTCCAATCACGTCATCCCCATCGTCGCCACATGGTCTGGCTTGGAAGAGGTACTAGTCCATGACCCCGAGGAGGTTGACTCCATTCTCAGCTGGTCATTATCCGAGTTGGCTGATCCCGTCCATAGAGTCACAGCCCGGTTTCGAATTGGGTACACCGGCCCGGCTTGGCAGATGGGTGACCTCTTCCTGTGGGGATTTACTGCACGACTGGTGGATATCCTGATCGACCTGGGTGGATGGTACCAACCGTGGGATAAGTCAAGAATTGTTGATGTACCTAAGCGTTTCCAATGATTGTGAGTCCAGTCATCAATTGAGCACCAGGCAGGTTCAATAGTGATGCTCCGGGAACAATAAGCTTTCCATGGCGTACTCCTGAGCCGATGATGAGCCATTCGACATCGCGTATTGTCTCATCCAGCCAGACTGGCCACTGAGGATTCAGCCCCACTGGAGTGATGGCACCGTACTCCATCCCCGAAGACTCAACGGCTAGATCCATGGGCGCGAAGGAGGCACTACGGACATTGAGTTGCTTACGAACGAACTTGTTCACATCAACACGACGATTGGCTAGAGTCATACAACAGCACTGGCGTACTTCACCCTCACGTTTACCCATGACGAGGACAGCATTGCCCATCACATTGTGAGGGAGATCGAAGGTTGTACACACCGACTCCGTTTCCGACAGTGTCGGATCCAGTTCAAAAGCCAGAGCATTCGGGATGTACTGCAAAGCCTCATATGTACTCGCTGCCATCAGATCCGGGTGATCAATGGCCGCAACAGGATTCATCTTCTCAAACACATCAACAATCATCCTGTATTCACTGACAATAGTCGATTCAGGATCATGTTTTCTCCTCAAGGATCCCACATTCTTGGAGGGCTTTGCGACACCTATGGTACGTCTGTGAAAAGGATGGCATCCATCCCGAGATCTAGGGCAGCGTCAATGTTTGTTTGACGGTCATCAAAGAAGATCACAACTGCTTCCTATCGAAGACCACGATGGAGGCAACCAAGGTGACCACAATAACTCCCACGCAGATGAGGGCTGCGGGAAAGAAGTCATCCACTGTTGCGGAGCTATCAAGGATTCCGAAGGTACCACCCGCCAAAGAGATAGGATTGTACTTCTGGGCAGCGGGAGCGATATTGATCAGGTTCAGGCCAATGACGATGACACCAACGCCAACGAGACTTCCAGTGATTGATGAGGTACAGATCCCGCCAAGAATCATCACAATGATAAGGAGTACCCCAAACAGCCAGGGAGCACCAAAGGTTAACCAGGCATGGGGAAGGTCGTGGGTACCCCAGAAATAGATGGTATATCCCAGGCAGATACCCAAGGACAGGGCATAACCCAGGGTCCACATGAGTGTGGCAACTGTGAACTTGGCTAAAAGAACAGTATGTCTGCGGATTCCCTTGGTCACAATGTTGATAAGAGTACCCTTGGACAACTCATTTGCAGTGATCCCACAGAAAACGATGATCACAACGAGCATCCCCATCTGGGAGATATTGGAGAAGAACTGCGCCCAAGAATCATTGGCGCTGGGTTCAGGTAGTTCGATGACCACACCGCCACCGATGTCCATTCCTGACAGAATATCGGGAAGGATCCTCGCAGTGAAGGGGCTCAGCAAACCGAAGAAAGCCAGGGCAGCGACCATGATGACGAGCCGGTAGGTACGGAAACTCTCCAGGAACTCCTTCTTGGTAAAAGCGATGTAACTTCTCATGAGACCGCCTCCAAGAAGAGAGACTCAATGCTTGGAGCAATGACCTCTAAACGCAGGGGGACAAGGGCATTCGCAGCAAGAATTCTTAGAACCTCATGCTCATCACGTTTATCTGCAGTGCGAAGACGTACCTCGGTGGCCCCACGCTCACCCAACCACTGGGGTGGGATCAGTTCACAGAAGACCTCGGTGTCATCTGGATGGTCGAACTCTATGAAGAGTCCTTGAGAACCGTGGCGGGTCTTCAATTCTTGAAGGGTTCCCTCCAACACGATTCGACCCTGATGTAGGACAGCAGCTGAGTCACAGATCCTCTCCACATCGGAGAGAATATGGGTAGAAAAGATCACAGTCGTTGTACCCCGAATGAGCCTCAAAATGTCGAGGATATCCTTGCGGCCAACAGGATCAAGCGCCGATGTGGGCTCATCACAGATCAGAAGTTGGGGTTCGGTCATGAGAGCCTGAGCCATACCTAAGCGCTGTTTCATTCCACGAGAGAAGGCACCAATTCTTTTCTTGCCTGTTGCTAGGCCAACAAGTTCACAATAGCTTCCACTTCGATCTTTGATCTGAGTATCCGTTAACCCTGCTACCTCACCACAGAATTTCAGGTACTCCCTGGCCCGCATGTAGGGGTAAAACTCAGGAACATCGGGGAGGTACCCAACATTTCGGTTCGTCTTCGTCATCCCGAAGCGTACCCTTTCCCCACAGACTGTCACACTGCCAGAGTCAGGTTTTAATAGACCCAAAATGATTTTCATTGTCGTGGTCTTTCCTGCCCCATTTTCGCCAATGAAGCCAAAGACCGACCCAGGTGGTACTGCAAAGGAAATGCCGTTCAGGATTGTTGTCAAGCCGAAACTCTTGGTGAGGTTTTCGATCCGAAGCACATCCATCAGTCGTCATCCTCCTGGTCGCTTCGTCCAAGAACGAAATACAGGATGGGTCCAATGGTGTTCACAACGACAGCAATGATCACCCACATGATGCGAGTACCCACGCGGTAATGCTTATGTGTAAGGATATGGATCAAGGCCCAAACCATCAGGCCCAGTTGAATGATGACCAGAGGTATGAGAATGGGAAGGTATGGGGTGAGATCGCCTAACATGACATTATTCTATCATCTTTCTCACCAAGAATGATAGTTAGTCGATGTTGATGACGACTGTTTTATCCATTCGGCAACGAAGCAGAGAAACGTTCACAGATGTCCATGATGGCTTCCTTGTTCACGATTTCATCCAACCAAAGCTGGGGGATCATTGTGGATTCATCCACCTTCCTGGTTTGATAGTACAACCCCGCTAAAGCCCCACAGATTGCTCCCTTAGTATCAGTGTCGCCACCAAGATTGACCGCAGCAAGCACAGTGTCATGGTACCCCTCATGATGAAGGAGGCACCATAAGGCAGCATCCAAGGTATCAACCACATAGCCACTGGAGCGAACATCATCCCTCTCCAAGGAGGGGAAGGCTGGATTATTCAACTCGTCTTTTCGGAAGTATTTGAATTTCGACAACTCTTTAAAGAAGGTGGGTTTGTCGGCGTAGTACTCCTCAACCTCTGCGATCCCGTTTTGTACTGCTTCAAGAAGGGTTGAGTCTTCGAGGACATGGTGGGCGATATTACAGTAGGTGACGCAAGCGACCTGACTGCGGGGATGGCGGTGGGTGAGAGCCGAAAGATTATGGATGATGTCCACACCCTCATCAGTGAGGATCTTCCCATTTCGAGCACGAAGATAGAAGGTGATTGGCAGGATACGCATCAGCGACCCGTTGCCATTATCGGAATCTGCTGGGCCACCACTTTGGGTCGGCTCAGCCCCTTGGAGGAAACGCTGAAAAGCGGCAAAGGTGGTCGTACCAATATCGAAACGCTGTCCGTCAGTAGTATAGGCACTGTCTTGATACCAGGAAATAAATTTGGCCATGATATCGGCGTAGTCAACCTCTCCATGAGCAAGGGAATCCGCGAGGGCCAAGGATAGACTAGTGTCGTCAGACCAGGTTCCAGCAGGTTTGCGGTATGTGCCGTTACCGAACATTCCGTCGACGGGATGGGCATCCAGTTGAGCTCGACTACTGAACTCGACTGGCACTCCGAGAGCATCTCCAACGGCTAGGCCCAAGAATCCTGCTTCAATCTCGTTCATAGTACTCACTCCTTTGTTGACTTCGTTTAAGTCTATAGCGACACCAAGACAAAAGCGCTCTAAACTTTGTGGGTGTTTTTTGAACAGTACACCACGTTGCCTTGAGAAAGGATTACGATTAGGGCTGCGGAGCGTGCTGAGCAATATCTGTACTGGCGGGGATATCATTGCCTGAACTTGTACTGTGTTGATCATCATTCTCCCCAGCTCATAAGACAAATCACTCCTGGAGGAGCAGAACTAATGAACACAACTCAACCAATCCTGCGGCGTGTCTGCGTAGGCCTGATCGCTGCAGCCTTGGGTCTTTCGCTTGCTGGTTGCGGAACCAACACTGATCCTGGTAGCAACGAAGGCACAGATACCATCAAGATCGGTGTCAATTACGAACAGTCCGGCGCGGTTGCCACCTATGGCTCTGATTCCGTTGACGGCATCATGATGGCTGTCGACGAAGTCAATGCCGCTGGCGGTATCAATGGCAAGCAGGTCGAGATCGTCAAGTACGACACCAAGTCTGATACTGCTGAAGCCACCACCTTGGCCACCAAGCTCATGGTCCAAGATAAGGTTGTTGCCATCCTCGGCCCAGCTACATCTGGCTCTTTCATGGCAACCATCCCCGTTGCAAACCAGAATAAAGTCCCTGTCGTCTCCGGTTCGGCGACTGCAGACAAAGTGACTGTGAGCGATTCTGGAGTGCAAGAGTACGCTTTCCGTACCTGCTTCAATGACTCTTTCCAGGGTACTGCTATGGCTAACTATGCCTCGAAGACCCTTGATGCCAAGTCTGCGATCATCATCAAGGACAACTCAAGCGACTATGCCAAGGGTCTGGCCGAAAACTTTACTGCTACATTCACAGCCCATGGTGGCACCATTGTTGGTGAAGAGGCATATGTTGCTGGCGACACAGACTTCAACGCAATCCTGACCCGTGCTCGCGGTCTCGAGTTTGACGTTGTCTATCTTCCTGGGTACTACCAAGAAGCCGGCCTGATTATTAAGGCTGCCCGTGAATTGGGCATCAATCAGCCAATCCTTGGCCCTGACGGTTTCGACTCTCCAGATCTTCTGAATCTTGGTGGAGCAGATGCACTGAACAATGTGTTCTTCACAAATCACTATTCCTCCCTTGATGAGGATCCGAAAGTGATCGAGTTCATTGCAGCATTCCAGGCTAAGTACTCCAAAGAGCCAAATGCGTTCAACGCTCTTGGCTACGATACCGCCAACTTCGTTTTCGATGCCGTCTCTCGTGCAACCGAAGCGAATGGTGAGGCTATCAAGGATGCTCTCGCATCGACTAAGAACTTCCCGGCAGTAACCGGTACTCTCAGTGTCGATGAGAACCACAACCCGATTAAGGCGATCGTCGTCATCGGGCTGGAGAACGGCATCCAAGCGAGTAGCGAGAAGATCTCGTCCTAAGAAATCTCAGCACTATTCATCCCCGGCGAGCTATGATTTCGCCGGGGATGAATAGGCTAGGAAAGGATGCCAATGGAGCAGGTTTTTCAACAGGTGATTAACGGGCTGTCGCTAGGCAGTATCTACGCATTGATCGCGCTGGGGTACACGATGGTCTATGGCATCATTAAACTCATCAACTTCGCCCACGGTGATGTCTATATGGTTGGGGCCTTTGTCGGGTACTTCTCCATGTCGACATTCAAGCTTGGGTTTGTTGAATCCCTGCTCATTGCGATGATGATCTGTACGATGCTGGGCGTACTCATTGAAAGGGTTGCCTACCGACCTTTGAGAAACTCATCCAGAATCGCTGTACTCATCACAGCTATTGGGGTGTCCCTACTACTGGAGTACACGATGATGTACTTCGTGGGTGCTGGAGTTCGCTCGTACCCACCCCTTCCGGGTTTCCTCAATGGGTCCTTCACTGTGGGCGGGGTTGTTATTAAGAATATGCAACTTGTGATCATTGGCGTGTCGGTAACACTGATGATTCTGCTTCAATTCATCGTACGAAAAACAAAAGTCGGTCGAGCCATGAGGGCGGTGTCTCAGGATGCCGAGGCGGCACGTCTCATGGGTATCAATGTCGACAACACTATCTCTTTGACTTTTGCTCTCGGGTCCGCTCTCGCTGGAGCAGCAGGGGTACTCGTAGGTGTCTATTACAATTCGATCAATCCACTGATGGGTCTCATGCCTGGCCTCAAAGCCTTCGTGGCAGCAGTCTTCGGTGGTATCGGTCTGATCCCGGGAGCCCTCATCGGAGCCTACATGGTGGGTCTACTGGAGACTGGGGTTGTGGCAACAGGGTATTCAATGTTCCGTGACGGAGTCGTCTTTGCTGTGCTGATCATCATTTTGATTGTGAAACCCACCGGTTTACTCGGTAAGAACATCAAGGAGAAGGTCTGATGAACACCAGGTTTCCTTCGTGGCTAATCAAGGTCGTCGCCTTACTGATGACCTACCTCATTGTCTTTGCCCTGATTTCTGCTGGTGCTATCGACGACTATGTCCTGATCACGATGGTCACCATCTGCATCAACATCATTTTGGCGACAAGTCTTAATCTCATCACAGGCTTCACAGGTCAGTTCTCGCTTGGTCACGCAGGGTTCATGGCTATCGGGGCCTATACCACTGCACTGATCACGATGAGATTCCCCTCCATATGGGCCTTCCTAGGGGGGGTCCTTTTGGGAGCGATTATCGCCGCAATCGTGGGTTTCCTCATCGGACTTCCCACCTTGAGATTGCGTGGAGACTACCTTGCGATCGCCACCCTCGGCATGGCTGAAATTATTCGAGTACTCCTTTTGAACTTCGAGTTCACCAATGGAGCAGCTGGCCTGTCTGGAATTCCGCGCAACGTGGATTGGACATGGCTGTTCGTCTTTACCGCAGGTTCGGTCTTGCTGATCTCCAACTTCTTGAAATCAATCCCAGGACGGGATCTGATTGCCATCCGTGAGGATGAGATCGCAGCTTCCTCAATTGGCATCAACGCGGTACGAGCGAAGACCCTCGCCTTCGTTGTTGGTGCATTCTTCGGTGGATTAGCGGGTGGGTTGTACTCTGCGTACTTCTATTTCATCAAGCCAGACCTCTTCGGCTTCCTTAAATCTATCGACATTCTTATCATCGTGGTGTTGGGTGGCTTGGGTTCCCTGTCAGGATCAGTGATCGCGGCAATCCTGCTCGCCCTCATCTCGACCTGGCTCCAAGACTTCCCTGAGATGAGAATGATCATCTACGGTTTGATCCTTGTGGTCATCATGGTCTTCCGTCCCCAAGGTTTGCTGGGGGACAGGGAACTGAGCATGGATACCTTTAAACGAATAGTACCCCGTCGACGAAAGGGTACATCGTGAAAGAAATCTTGACCCTTAATCAACTCAGCTTGAGCTTCGGCGGTTTGGCTGCAGTATCCAACCTGGATCTCACCCTCACCGAAGGTGAGTTGGTTGGGCTCATTGGCCCCAATGGTGCTGGTAAGACCACTGTCTTCAATCTTTTGACGGGGGTTTATCCTCCCTCATCCGGCACAATTGAGTTCCACCGTGGCGAAGCAGTACACAAACTTGGTGGGATGAAACCCCATGCCATCTGTCGGGCTGGAGTTGGTCGTACCTTCCAAAACATCAGGCTTTTCCGTACCCTATCCGTCTTGGACAATGTCATGATTGCGCAGGCTCAAAGGATGAGGTACGGACTCGTACCCTCCTTCCTGCACACACCCAAGCACAAGCGTACAGAGCAGAAGATCCGTGAAGAATCCATGGAGTTGCTGCGGATCATGGACCTGGCTGACAAAGCTGGGGAACTGGCTCAGAACATGTCCTATGGTGAGCAAAGGCGTCTAGAGATTGCCCGAGCTATGGCGACACAGCCTGTGCTTCTCCTCCTTGATGAGCCAGCTGCGGGAATGAATCCAGCAGAAACCGCCCAACTCACTGAGTTGATTAGCTGGCTTCGCAAAGAGTTCACTCTCACGATCCTTCTCATTGAGCACGATATGTCGCTCGTCATGAATATCTGTGAGCGGATCTATGTACTTGATCATGGATTGCTGATCGCCTCAGGTACAGCCTCCAAGATTCAGCATAATCCTGCCGTGATCACAGCCTATCTGGGCGAGGAGGTTGGAGATGCTTGAGATTCGTGACCTGAATGTTCACTATGGCGGAATCCATGCCCTCAAAGGGATCTCCCTCACAGTTGAGGCTGGGGAGATTGTGACGCTGATCGGTGCCAATGGCGCTGGGAAGTCGACCACCTTGTCCACCATCTCTGGGTTGAAGAAACCAACCTCAGGCCAGGTACTCGTCGAGGGTGAGGACATTACCACGATGAGGGCCCAAGCTCGAGTAAAGATGGGGCTATGCCAGGTACCAGAGGGGCGTCGCGTTTTTGCTGAGATGACCGTACTAGAAAACCTCGAATTGGGTGGGTACCACCGTCGTCCTCGTGAACGTACAGCAGACTTTGATCTTGTGTATGACCGTTTCCCTGTTCTTGCGAGCAGACGTCGACAACTGGCGGGAACCCTCTCTGGTGGGGAGCAGCAGATGCTGGCTATCGGTAGGGCGATGATGGCTCACCCGAGGATACTACTGCTGGATGAGCCATCCATGGGGTTGGCACCTTTGCTAGTCCAAGAAATCTTCGACATCATTCAAAGCATTAACGAGGCTGGTACAACAATCCTTCTCGTGGAGCAGAATGCTCACAAAGCCCTACAGATCGCTGATCGAGCCTATGTCATGGAGACAGGCAAGATCGTGGCCTCAGGTCCTTCAGCCGAGCTTTCGGCGACCGACGAAATCAAACGTGCCTACCTCGGGGGATAGCCTTCGCTGGGCCTACATGGGAGAATGAGTACATGTTCGTACAGACCAGGATGACTGCCAATCCATTCACAGTGGCACCGGAAAACAGTGTTCCTGAGGCAGTGGAACTCATGAAGAAACATGGCGTACGCCATCTGCCTGTCGTCTCAGATGGGCGTGTCGTCGGTATCGTCTCCCATAACGACATCGCTCGGGTGTCCCCATCTCCTGCGACCTCATTGAGCGCTTCTGAACTGACCTACCTTCTGTCCAAGCTCAAGGTGGCAAAAGCGATGACTCCCGATCCGATCACCATCACACCAGGCGCACTCCTTGAAGAGGCGGCTGTAGCAATGCGTGACAATAAGGTCGAGATGCTTCCAGTCGTTGATGAGGGGGAGTTGGTCGGTGTCATCACCGAGAGCGCGATCCTTGATGCCTTCATTGAGTTGCTTGGCTTCCGTGATCCGGGTACCCGTTTGACCATTGATGCTACGGATACCCCAGGCGCTCTGGCACGCCTGGCATCCATCACAGCGAAGCACCATGCGAATATCCAGCACTTGGCCGTGTTCCGTGGCCAAGATCGCTCTACGGTTGTCGTTGGGGTCAATACTCCCAATACAGATGCCCTTGAGAGCGACCTTGATACCGATGGTTTTACCGTATTGATGAAACTGACAAACCCCTGAATCATTCCTAATTTTCTAGTCAGATCAGTAGGCGGCAGATGCCCACTGATGTGAACTATGTCATAATAGAAAATGCCTCGGTGAAGAACTGGTTTGGGATGAGGGATCAGATCTCGCTGGGGCATGATTTTGCTTCGGCATCAAGCCACTCAAACGGTCTGCACGGTTGAGAAATGCACAATACTTGGTGTCCAGGTTGGCAATGCTGGTCTGGCTACATGGCAATGCATTGGTCTGATGGTGTAGCATTAGCTGGCCTTGGGTTGACTCATCGAGATAGCAGCGGTGCTTCTGGTGGAACCCCATACTGAGAGAGATGTTGCATGGATCTTATGCTATTTGTATATTTGGCCCCTGTCGCAGGCTTGATTAGCGTTGCGGTAGCTGTGGTCATGGCAATTCGCATCCTTCGCCTTGATGCAGGTGATGATCGAATGAAGGAGATCGCACAGGCTATTCAAGAGGGTGCTATGGCCTATCTGAAGAGGCAGTACCAAACCATCGCAGTGGTGGCAGTTATTCTTGGCGCCATCGTGTGGTACGCACTGGATTGGAAACTGGCGCTCAGCTTCTTGGTAGGGACCGCTGCAAGCGGTCTGGCTGGGTACATCGGCATGAATGTGTCTGTTCGTGCAAACGTACGTACAGCGGCTGCTGCTCGTACCTCCCTCAAAGCAGCCTTGGATGTGGCTTTCCATGGGGGAGCGGTAACGGGCTTGGCTGTCGTTGGTCTATCCATGCTTGGGGTCAGCCTCAGCTATATCATCTTCCAAGACACCGACATCATTATCGGTTTCGGCTTGGGTGCATCGCTGATGTCACTGTTTGCTCGTGTGGGTGGCGGAATCTATACCAAAGCAGCTGACGTTGGAGCGGACATCGTTGGCAAGGTCGAGGTTGGCCTTCCTGAAGATGATCCCCGCAACCCAGCAACCATCGCCGACAACGTGGGCGACAATGTGGGTGACTGTGCTGGTATGGGTGCAGACCTGTTCGAAACCTATGCTGTGACCCTTCTCGCCGCTATGTTGATCGGCACTATGGTCTCCGATTCTGGTTTCGGCGCTCATGAGGTTGTCTTCCCCCTGGCTCTTGGTTCTGCCGCGATCCTGGCCTGCATCGTCAGTGTCTTCTTCGTACGTTTAGGCAAGACCCACAAGATCATGAATGCTCTCTATAAGGGTGTTTATGCTGCTGCCATCATCAGTTCGATTGCCTTTGCAGGTATCACGTGGGTGATCTTCAAAGATATGACCTATTTCTGGGTGACCCTTGTGGGTGTTGTCATCACCGTCTTGCTCTTCATGATGACTGAGTACTACACCTCAACTGAGCATCGACCCGTAAAGTCCATCGCCGAAGCCTCCAATCATGGCGCAGGTACAAATGTCATCAGTGGCTTGTCAGTCGGTATGGAGTCCACAATTCTTCCTGTGGTCACCATCGTGGTCGGTATCCTTGCCGCCTTCTATATTGGTGGTGGGCCCTCAGGTAATGGTCTCTATGGAATCGCGATTGCGGCCATGGCCATGCTCTCAACTGCTGCAATGATTGTCGCCCTGGACTCCTACGGACCTATCACCGACAATGCTGGTGGTATTGCTGAGATGAGTGAACAGCCAGCCAATGTTCGTGAAATCACTGATGCTCTTGATGGTGTTGGAAATACCACCAAGGCTGTCACCAAGGGATATGCCATCGGCTCAGCTGCTCTCGGCGCACTGGCACTGTTTACTGATTATTACTGGAAGATGGTGGAGAGTGCAGAGGGTGAATCATTCGATTTGCAGATCACGAACCCTGTGATCCTTGTTGGTCTCCTCATTGGTGGATTGCTTCCTTTTGTCTTCAGCTCCGTCACCATGAATGCTGTGTCCAAAGCCGCCATGAAAGTGGTTGTCGAGGTACGGCGCCAGTTCAAGGAATACCCTGGAATCCTCAAGGGTGAACAGCGTCCCGATTATGCTCGCGCGGTTGACATTGTTACTGGAGCAGCATTGAAGGAGATGATCATACCTGGAGCTATCGCAGTCGTCACACCTATCGCAGTGGGGTACCTCCTAGGTGCGGCCGCACTCCCAGGCCTGCTCATTGGTATTATCACCGTGGGTCTCATGCTGGCTCTCACCTTGAATAACGCTGGTGGAGCCTGGGATAACGCCAAGAAGCTCATCGAAACAGATGGACTCTTTGGTGGAAAGGGTTCTGAGGCTCACAAGGCCGCCATCGTTGGTGACACTGTCGGTGACCCCACGAAGGATACTGCAGGTCCCGCCCTGAACGCTCTCATCAAGGTCGTCAACATGGTTGCCATCCTGTTTATTCCCCTGTTCTCCATCCACGGCGTACTGGGGATGTAAAAAGGGATGCCAGCACCAGATCCATTGCTGACGCTCGCCCAACTCATCGCAGAACACCAGGAAGCAACAAGGGCATCAAGCACGACTCGACCATTGTGAGGATCACTGAACGGCTCTAGGACTTCGCAGACGACGACCTAGAGCTGGTCCGCGTCCCTCGTTGAGGCCGTGTCGAAGCATCGACGCTAGCCCTTGACTTCGAGCACCTGATCGACCTCCCTGAGGTTCACACGGATCACTCGGGGGCCGATCCGGTGCGTCAGTACACCGGTAGCGATGTGCCGGCCTAGATTCTCTGCTTAGGCAGAAATCAAAGGGCTTCTAACTGAGATTTCAGTTAGAAGCCCTTTCTCGTAGCGGGGCATGGATTTGAACCATGGACCTCTGGGTTATGAGCCCAGCGAGCTACCGAGCTGCTCCACCCCGCGTCGGCCTGACAATACTACCCCTTCTTGGGTGAACATCCCAAATCGGTGGGGGAGAGGCGGTACCTTTGACCATAGAACAACCGCGACACAAGCTCGCGAAGGTCTTGGTAATGCTCGGCTGAAGTCAAGTTTACCGATAGACTTTGCGGGCGTGATAGCGAAAGGTGAGTTATGAAGTCTTCTCGTATAGGTGTTGTTGCTGCGCTCATAGTTGGTATGGCCCTAATCATCTCGGGGTGTACAACGCCTCCTGCGGATGCCAAGACGTTGACTGTGGGGATCACAGTTGAGCCTACAACACTGGATCTTACGACGGATTCCACAGCAGCTATCCCACAGATCCTGTTGTACAACGTCTATGAAACCTTGGTGAAGATGGACTCCCAGGGGCGCATCAAGCCCCTTCTGGCCGACAGCTATGATGTCTCCCCGGACTGGTTGACCTATACCTTCCACCTGGATACTAAGGCCAAATTTGCTTCTGGTGCCCCTGTGAACGCTGACGCTGTTGTTGCGAGCATCAATACAATGCGCGAGGCTCCCAATCAGACCCTAAAGTCTCAGATGGCTGTGGTTGCTGATGTACAGGCTCGTGATCAGGCCACTGTGGCTGTTACCCTGAAGGAGCCGAGCAATTTCTGGCTCTATTCCATGACGGATACCGTGGGAATCATCTTTGATCCTGCACTGACAGATCTTGCGACCGCACCTATGGGATCAGGTCCCTATGCCTTCGAGTCATGGGTGAGTGGAGACTCCATCACTTTGACGAAGAACGAATCCTACTGGGGTACTCCTGGACGCTTCGATGAGGTTGTCTTTCGCTTCATCGCAGACCCGAATGCCATGGTTTCTGCCATGCTCTCAGGCGACCTCGACATCGCAGGAGAGATGACATCCCCAGATTCCTTGGAGTTGTTCTCCGATGCATCGAAATACACTGTGATCGAAGGTACGACTAATGGCGAGATTGTTCTAGGGTTCAATAATTCCCGCGAAACACTCAAGGATCTGGCGGTACGCCAGGCTATCTGTCATGCCATTGACCGCCAAGCACTTGTTGATGCCGTGTGGGCTGGCAAAGGCCAACTCATCGGTTCCATGGCTGTACCCACTGACCCCTATTACGAGGATCTTTCCGCTACCTACCCCTATGATCCTGCCAAGGCTAAGGAACTACTGGAAGAAGCTGGAGTCACCAACCTCAGCTTGGATCTCAGGATTCCGACTCTGCCTTATACCCCAGGAGCAGCAACCTTCATTGCTAGTCAGCTTGCAGATGTGGGGATCACCGTTAAGGTTGAGGAACTCGACTTTGGGCGTTGGATTGACGAGGTCTATTCCAATGGCGATTATGACATGACCATCGTCGCCCATGTGGAGGCTCGCGACATCGTCAACTTCGCCAATCCTGATTATTACTGGAGGTACGACAACCCCGAGTTCCAAAAACAACTCGCCTCAGCCATTGCGGCTTCACCCGATCAGTTCGTACCCGAAATGAAGAAGGCAGCCACGATCCTTGCTGAGGATGCAGCTGCTGACTGGCTTTTCGTTTTCCCCAATCTCATCGTGACCCGTGAAGGTATCAATGGAGTTGGTGAGAATATGACGAGTCTGAGCTTCGATGTGACAACCATCTCATCCAAGGATTAAAAGGGATTCACCATGCCCGTACTCAGGGCTGCGCTACGCCGACTAACCATCTTCGTTGGTACAGTCCTGGTTGCCTCCCTGGTAATCTTCTTGATCATTCAAGCCCTTCCTGGAGATGTCGCCCAGGTGACTCTTGGTGTGGGTGCAAGCCCTGACGATGTTGATGCCTTACGCCAGAAATGGGGATTAGATCGTCCGTTAATCATTCGATACTTCGAATGGTTGGGGGGAATGCTCCACGGGGATTTCGGGGCCTCATACCTTAAAGGTCAACCTGTAGTCTCGCAGATCACTCCACGACTGGCGGTTACCCTATGGATAGTTGGCTTGTCTATTCCTTTGTCTTTGCTGGTGGCGATCCCTATGGGATTATTCTCTGCAATGATGCGCAGGCGTTGGTCTGGAGCCCTCATCAATGCCCTCAGTCATGTTGGTTTGGCCATGCCTGTCTTCTTCCTTGGGGTTCTGTTGACCATGGTTTTCGCTGTACATCTGGGCTGGTTCCCGGCCAATAGATACGTCCCCATCACAAAGTCGGTATCCCAGTGGGCTTCGCGCATGGTACTGCCTGTGATGACTCTCGTTCTTGTTCAAGGATGCTTCCTGGCTCGCTATGTCCGAGCTGGTTTCATCGACGTACTTGGTGAGGATTATTACCGTACTGCGCGAGCATCAGGGTGGACCAAGTGGAGGGGGTTGGTTCGTCATGGCATGCGCAATATGGCCACCTCCTTGGTGACAGTCGTGGGTCTGCAAATCTCATCTCTGCTTGTGGGAGCAGTTCTCATTGAAGAGGTCTTTGTACTGCCAGGTTTGGGAAGTCTGCTTATCGATGCTGTGGGTTCCCGGGATCTTGTGGTTGTTCAAGGGGTCGTGATGCTGTTGGTTTTTGCAGTACTGCTGATCAACTTCCTTGTTGATCTGGCCTATCTGTGGATTGATCCACGTCTTCGCAGGGGAGCCGCATGATGAAGAAGCTCACCCTCGTTATTGGTCTTATCGGTTCGGGACTCGTTGTTCTTGCCGCATTGGTCTCACTCGTATGGACCCCCTTCGATCCATCGAAAGTCTCGGGGATTCGTTATGGCTCCCTCACATGGCCCCATATTCTCGGAACTGATGCCCTGGGAATGGATACTGCTTCACGTCTCATGGTGGGAGCTCAAACTACCCTCCTTGTTGGAATCTTAGCTGTCGCTATCGCTGCGCTTATCGGGGTACCTCTTGGAGTCTTTGTTGGCATGGGGCATAAAACCCTTGGTGAGATCCTTGCTCGCGGCTCGGACATCCTGTACGCCCTTCCTGCCCTGCTTCTCGCCATCCTCTTGGCTTCAGCCCTGGGTTCCTCGGTGACCACGGCCTCAATCGCTATCGGTATCGCCACCATCCCGGTTTTCCAACGCATGGCTCGTGCCTCCACCTTGACGGTCATGAGCCAGGACTATATCTTGGCTGCTCAAGTCTCAGGTACCCCCACTTCCGTTATCGCGTTACGTCACGTCCTGCCGAATATAGCCCCCCTTTTAGGAGTACAGGCAGCAGCCTCCTTCTCTATGGCTATCCTGGCTGAGGCGGGGCTTGCCTATCTGGGGCTTTCTGCGCCCAAGACTGTACCAACGTGGGGGCGGATGCTTAGGGATGCGAACTTCCTAACACAACCCATGCAGGCGGTGATCCCCGGAATTGCCATCGTTATCGCCGTGATGGGATTCAACCTTCTTGGTGATGGTGTACGCGATTATCTTGATCCTCGTCTCCAGGAGGTACGATGAGCCTTCTTGATGTGAAAGATCTGAGTGTCTCCTTTGGTCGGCATCGAACAAGAGTACTCGACCACGCATGTCTGAGTCTCGAACCTGGACAACGTTTAGGATTCGTAGGTGCATCGGGATCAGGGAAAACTGTACTCGCCTCAGCAATCATGGGACTCCTTCCCGAGAATGCCCACGTTGAAGGGTCCATCGTCTTTCAGGGTCAGGAACTTACAGCACTCACTGATAGGGTTTTCTCTGCTATTCGTGGACGGAATCTGTCTATGGTCTTCCAGGAACCCATGACAGCCTTGGATCCCACCATGAAAGTTGGTCGCCAGGCTGCCGAACTCATTGGGCTTCACCGTGAGACCTCCACCATGGCAACTCGCCAACGTGTTGAGCAGATCTTCGACCGAGTTGGTCTTGATCATGCTTCACGGATCGCGGATGCCTATCCCCATGAACTCTCTGGTGGTCAACGCCAAAGGGTGGTCATCGCCATGGCCTTAATGAACAACCCGGCCATGGTTATCTGCGATGAGCCCACAACTGCCCTTGATGCCACAGTACAAGCGAAGGTACTCTCTCTACTTGATGAGGAGCTTGCTGGTGTCAACGCAGCCTGCTTATTCATTTCCCATGATCTGGGTCTTGTTTCCAGAATCTGTACAGATGTTGCTGTCATCCATGCTGGAAAGATCGTTGAGAGGGGTAGTGCTGCCCAAGTCTTCATGAATCCTCAGCATCCGTACACTGCTGGCCTCGTGGCGACAGCCAGTATTGACGCAGTTGAACCGGGTACACGTCTTCCCGTCATTGAAGACTTCTTCGATCCGAGGCAGGAACAATGACCGCCTATTCTTTGGATCATGTCACGATGGCTTTTGGAGGCCGTCGCCGCAAGGTGACTGCCTTGGAGAGCCTCACCCTTCATATTGGGGAGCACGAGCGTTGGGGGATCGTGGGGGAGTCTGGGTCAGGAAAGACCAGCTTACTCAAGATCCTTGCAGGGCTCATCCGACCCACATCTGGTGTAGTACACTTCCTCGGTCGTGACCTTGACCATGCTAATCGAGAAGCCATGGCATCACTTCGAGCATCAGTACAAATGGTTTTTCAGGACCCGCGCTCCTCGCTGAATCCCAGAATGAGGATCTCTGAGATCATCTCGGAACCCTTACGTTCCCCCCTTCTTAAAGGGCGTGTGGATGTACCAACTAACCCAGAAACCCGGGTTAGTGAGGTCTTGGATGCAGTCGGTTTACCCCCGGATGCAGCAACTCGTTTCCCCCATGAATTCTCGGGGGGACAGCGACAAAGGATCGCTCTAGCCAGAGCGTTAGCACCACGGCCTAGGATTCTTCTGGCTGATGAACCAGTCTCATCCCTGGATGTCAGTGTTCGAGCTCATGTTCTTAATCTTCTCAACTCTTTGGTGGATTCCATGGGCTTAACTCTCATCATGGTGACCCATGATCTGGCAGTTGTACGCCACACCTGCGACCATGTTGGTGTCCTCCAGCAAGGGATTCTTGTGGAGTCTGGAAAAGTCCTAGAAGTCATGAATCATCCCAAGCAGGAATACACTCAAGAGCTACTTAATGCGGTACCTCGTATCAAGGAATCGGGTTGACGCAGACCGAACTATGGAACTGAATTGCGCTTCGCCTCGGAATGAAACACAATAGACCTCCGTGAAGGCACTACTTTTAGAAAACATTCATCATGCAGCCGCAGATCTCTTGAAAGGTCGTGGGATTGAGGTGACCTCCCTTGCGGGAGCCCTCGATGGGTCCGATCTCATTGGCGCTCTTGAGGGTATCGATCTTCTGGGGATTCGCTCTCGTACCCATGTCACTTCTGAGGTCATTGACGCGTGTCCCCACTTGAAAGCTGTGGGCGCTTTCTGCATTGGTACCAACCAGATCGATGTTTCGAGTGCGACCCATGTCGGGTTGCCGGTCTTTAACGCACCCTTCTCTAACACCCGTTCTGTCGTTGAATTGGTGATCTGTGAGATCATCGCCTTGGCACGTCATCTGACAGACCAGAACACGATGATGCAGAAGGGGATCTGGATGAAATCCGCCAAGGGTGCTCATGAGGTACGGGGACGTACCTTGGGGATCGTTGGGTATGGAAACATCGGCTCACAACTATCAGTTCTCGCAGAATCCCTTGGTATGCGTGTGATCTTCTATGACATTGCAGACAAACTTGCTCTGGGTAATGCTTATCGCTGTTCAAGCCTCGAAGAACTGATTTCTATCGCCGATGTGGTCTCCCTTCACGTTGACGGGCGTGCCTCCAACAAGGGGTTCTTTGGTATGGAGTACATCCAAGCAATGAAGCCCCGGTCCTTCCTCATCAACCTCTGTCGTGGGACAGTGGTCGATCAAGAGGCTTTGCGTGAGGCTGTGCTGTCTGGACATATTGCAGGCGCAGCGATTGATGTCTTTCCTGAGGAGCCACCGAATGCAGGCGATGAGTTTTCTTCAGTTCTTCAAGGTATCGATAACCTCATTTTGACTCCGCATATTGGTGGATCAACTCTGGAGGCCCAAGAGGATATCGGTTGTTTTGTTGCTGGGAAACTCATTGATTATGCCCAGTATGGAACAACTACTATGTCCGTCAATTGCCCAGAGATCCATATGGACTCCTCAGGGGTTTGTCGGATACTGCATCATCATCTCAATGTTCCTGGGGTACTGGCCAAGGTTAACACCATCTATGGTGACCATGGAGTCAATGTGGAAACCCAGCAACTGGCCACTCGTGGTCAGATGGGGTATGCAGTCACCGATCTTGGTTCACCATGTGAAGCGGAACTTGTGGCAGAACTCAACAACCTGCCCGAGAGCATAAGGGTCACGGCTATCATGGAACTCTAAAAGGCCTAAACATCCAAAGCTCGTCTTGGGATAACGAGAGAGTCTTCCCTTTCCTCTTCGGGGTCTGCAGCCAACATATCGAGTACCTCCTCATGAAGGCGCCCGTTGGTCGCTAATGCCCCAGGTCCCACAGGACCTGGATCTCCATCAATAGAGGTGAATTTTCCGCCGGCTTCTTCAACGATGGGTACCAAGGCAGCCATATCGTGAAGGGCTAACTCAGGTTCACAGGCCACATCTACGCAACCCTCAGCCACGAGCATATATGACCAGAAATCACCGAAGGCACGGGTACGTTCCGCGCAGCGCAGAAGGTCACCAAATTGGCGTCCCCGACCCGACTCAACCCAACCACCAAGGGATGAGTAGGACAGGAAGGAGTCCTTCACCCAATCCACAGTGGAGACTGTAATCTTGCGTCCCCCACGGAGGCCTTTACCGGTGAAGGCACCACCACCTTGATGGGCCCACCAACGCCGCGAAAGAGCTGGAGCGCTCACAACAGACAATACAGGCTCTTCGGCCACCAACAAGGCGATCAACGTCGCCCACACAGGGGCCCCTCTCACATAGTTCGCCGTACCGTCAATAGGATCAATCACCCAGCGGCGGGGTCCCCACCCAGATATTCCTGTTTCCTCACCATGGAATCCATCACGTGGGCGAGCAGTGGCCAAAGTACGACGCAGGGTCTCTTCTACAGCCTTGTCAGCGTCAGAGACAGCCGTAGAATCGGCTTTAAGGGATACATCAAGGTCGAGGGCGCGGAATCGATCCATGGTGATGGAATCCGCAGCATCAGCCAGCATATGAGCAAAGCGAAGATCGTCGATCAGAGTATCGGCCATGGCACAAGGCTAGTGGGTTGGATTGGTTCTCGGGTAAGTGAATCGCGGATGATGGTCATCTTCGAGCCTGGAAGAGCTCAGAACGGGCTCACCAATCGGTACGACTCAACTCCATACGACGGAAGGAGGCAAGCCGATCTGGTGGCAGGGTTCCAACCTGAACAGCGTCATCAAGAGCACATTCGCTCTCATTGAGTCGATGGGTACATCCTCTGGGGCAATCATGTGCAATCTCACCGAGATCAGCGAAAGCTGAAATGACATGGTCAGGATCAACATGTTTCAAACCGAATGACCTGACTCCAGGGGTATCTATGACCCAGCCGCCAGGAGAGGGAAGCTCCAAGGCCATCGCCGACGTGGACACATGCCTGCCCTTTCCGGTGACATCGTTGACCTTGCCTGTACGGCGGTCAGCATCGGGGATGAGAGCATTCACGAGAGTGGATTTTCCCACACCAGAATGCCCAATGAAGACTGAGACATGATCGGCAAGGCATTCACGCAGGGGATCAAGATCAGCCTTAGGTTCCAAGACGAAATGGGGAATACCAAGTGGCTTGTATGCTTCAATGAGTACCTGGTCTGAACCAAGATCAGCCTTAGTGAGAGCAAGGATCGGATCAAGTCCAGCATCATAACCGGCCACAAGAATACGATCAATCATTCCCATTCGTGGTTGCGGGTCTGCAAGGGCAGTCACAATCACGAGTTGGTCGGCGTTGGCAACAATGGGACGCTCGTAGGGATCATCATCATCGGCAGTTCTTCGTAGAACTGTGCGACGTTCCTCCACCTCTGCGATACGTGCGAGGGTACCTGTAGCACCTGATATGTCGCCATCGAGTCGAACAAGGTCACCCACGATGACGGATTTTCGTCCCAAGGCACGAGCCTTTGCAGCTGTAACATCGGTGGAGTCTACGACACAGCGATAGCGTCCCCGATCAATGGTCAACACCCGACCGATA
This sequence comes from Propionibacteriaceae bacterium, assembly GCA_031256725.1. Classification (GTDB taxonomy): domain Bacteria; phylum Actinomycetota; class Actinomycetes; order Propionibacteriales; family Propionibacteriaceae; genus WQYJ01. The sequence goes on along the minus strand of JAIRQE010000004.1, from coordinate 26,529 downwards.
GGCAAGGACCCATAGTCGGGGCGATCCTTCGTTCGGGGTCGTGTACGTTTTGGTGGACGCCCGAAACCATCATGATCGTCTGAGAAGACACTGGTCGATCTGCTCACAGCACCATTGCTTTCCAGATGGTTGGGAACTCTGGCATAGTTTTGGAGGTACATTCGATGTCGTCGACAATCACTCCAGGAACTCTAAGCCCAATCAGGGCTCCCACATGAGCTATACGGTGATCAGCATAGGAGCGGAATCGGCCTCCAACCAGGGGGCGTGGAGTAATGATGAGTCCATCTTCAGTCTCCTGGCAGTCTCCGCCCAAGGCAGTAATCTGTGTACTCAAGGCAAGAAGACGATCAGTCTCATGGCCTCGGATATGAGCAACCCCGCTAATCACAGATGGGGAGCCTGCCAGGGCACACAGGCCAGCTATCACAGGAGTCAGTTCACTTGTTTGAGACAGGTCAATAGTGATTCCTGGGAAGGGGTCACCTGTTGCTGACACGGTCACATTCGAATCACAGACATCAACATCAGCACCAAATTGACGCAGGATATTGAGGACATGGGCACCCGGTTGAGTCGTGTTTTTCGGCCACCGAGGTACAGATACCTTACCTCCGGTCACAAGAGTCGCAGCAAGGAAAACAGCCGCAGTTGTGAGATCAGGTTCAATGACTTCTTCAAGGGGTCTGATGACGCTGGGTTGCACCTCCCATGTGGATTTCTTGTGGAAGACCTCAACCCCTCGAGCCTTTAGGGCTGCCACAGTCATATCAATATGGGGGAGAGAGGGTACTGCTGATCCTTGATGGCTCACACGAATACCTTCAGGGTTGCGTGGAGCCGACAGTAGAAGACCTGAAATGAATTGGCTGGATCGTGCTGAGTTAATCACTGCTTCGCGACTCTGAATTGGCCCCGTGACCTGGAAGGGAAGACAGTCACCATCAACAGTGACCCCCAATTGTCGCAGTGCAGTCAGAATTGGTTCCATAGGTCGCGATGAGGCGGCGTCATCTCCAACGAAGGTGGCGGGAAGGGTACCCGTTGCAGCAATGGGTGGAAGGAATCTCATGACCGTACCCGCCAGCCCACAGTCAATGAGGGCTTGACGTGGCTCGCCATCAATTGGGTGAATCATCCACATGTCAGGATCGGTATCGTCGATTGTGGCTCCCAAAGAGCGTAACCCAGCAACCATCAGTGAGGTGTCACGAGCTTTGAGTGGCCCAGAAATCGACCCAGGTCCCTCAGCTAAGGAAGAAAGAACGAGGGCACGTGCAGTTGCCGACTTAGAGCCGGGTATCGAAATCTCTGATTCAATAACCCGACTGGCATGGGGTGCTAGCCACCAACTCATGGGCGCTTGGAGGTTTCAAAAACCTCCCCTAATGCTTTGGTACGACGTGAAAGATGCTTGGACTGTTCTTTAGCTATCGCACGTACTTGGGCTGCTTCATGCATATGATAAGCAGAAATCCAGGAGTTCTTGGGCTTACCCTGGGTGTCACCGACCTCAATGAGTACTCCACCCAAAAGCGCGAGTTCACGCAGGAAGGTCGTACTTGTCCAGGATTTTCGGCCAGACATAATGATTTTTGGGAGATAACTCACAGCAACAATCAGCGCACCCAGGCGACGGAAAAGACCAGTTGCCATCATGAGGGCACCCACAGCCTGGGTCGTACCGTGTAGGCGTACAAGGCCCTCGGTTGTCGATGGTACGAATTGAACAACCTCGGCAGGGAGATACCGATAAGCAACCTGAGTGGCCTTCTCAGCAAGAGGCTCAGCATCGACTACCTGAGGTTCAGGATCGAAGGCCGCTCGGGCTCCATCAGCAATGAAATAGCCAGCAAGCAGGGACCGACACAGAAAGCGCACAAAACTCATGGATCTTTTCTACCATCTTCCAGTCACTAAGAGAAATGATTCCCAGTCTTTTTCCCAAATGTTTTAGCGAAACATCGAAACAATGTGTCAAGGTGGATGAAAAGGGAGTAGTCTCTTCCCTAATGGATATCCAGCCTATGACAGACATGGCGGAGACTCGCGAAGAACAGGTCGCCCGCTTTGAACGTGATGCCCTGCCGTTCATTGATCAGTTATATGCAGGGGCCTTAAAGCTGACCCATCACCAAGCTGATGCTGAAGATCTTGTTCAAGAGACATATGCGAAAGCCTTCACGGCTTTTCATCAGTTCCAAGAAGGTACCAACCTCAAAGCCTGGCTTTTCCGTATTCTCACGAATACCTATATTAATATTTATCGGAAGGCTCAGAGATCTCCTAAGATTTCGGATTCACCTGATATTGAAGACTGGCAGTTGGCTGCTGCTGAGCGCCATTCTGTGGCTCCTACCGCTTCTGCGGAGATGGAGGCCCTCAACCACTTGACTGATACAAGAATTATTGTGGCGATGAAAGGGCTGAAAGAAGAGTATCGCTATCCTGTGTATTTGGCTGATGTTGAGGGCTTCGCCTACAAGGAAATCGCCGATATCCTAGATGTACCCGTCGGCACTGTCATGTCACGGCTTAGTCGAGGAAGGACTCAACTACGTCGAGCCCTTCAGGAATTATGTGAAATTGGGGTGGACGAAATAGGGGGTGGACAGTGATGGCTGATTATTCGCAGATGTGCAGCTTCGTGATGATGAGGATCAACGCTTTCCTCGACAATGAACTCGACGACGAGGTCGCCGATCAGATGAGGGTGCATCTTTCTCAGTGCGAAGAATGCCTCAATGAGATTGAGATTTGGACGATGATCCGATCAGCAGTCAAACACGCCTACGAGCCAGAACCAGCTCCACCTGCCCTGATCGATAAGGTCACAGAGCGTATACGCCGCTTAGAACAGGAATCTGTCTAAGCACATCGCGACTCAGGAGTGTGGACGCTTGCCGTGATTAGCCTTGGAGTTTTTGCGTGCCCTACGGCGGCGACCGGCCTTACCCATGGTTAATCTCCTCTATGTCAAACAAAACCGAAGGATCATTCTGCCATAATCATCGCTGTGATGCGAGTACAGCCCAGATGAGGTCCCCTATGATCTGGACCAGTGGTGTACCTCCCTTCGATGGCAGATAAGCTGTGAGTGTGCTGAGAATTCCTGCATCTGTGAGACCTCACGTCGCAATCACAGAAATCCAGTCCGCATTTCTGGGAGCTTTGATAGACGACTGGCACATCCTTGCCGACCTGGCTTTCTCCGATCTGATCCTGTGGGTTCCAGGTACAGATGATGAAACCTTCTACTCAATCGCACAAGTGAGGCCTGCCACAGGTCCTACTGCCTTGGAAGACGATGTTGTGGGAGAAGTCATTTCGCATAATCCTGAGCATCTGGTTTCCCAGGCCTACTCAACACAGCGGATCTGCGAAACCTCCGATAATAAGATCCAAGCTGGGATACCAGTCGACGTCTGGGCAATCCCACTCATGGTGGACTGTAGCTGTCTGGGAATCTTAGAAAGACACACCAATCAGATGGGGGTACGAGCTCCAGGTGAGTTGGAGGACCACTATCTTGCCATTGCAGGGATCCTATTCGACATGGTCGCACGAGGAGTCTTCCCAGATTCGGGACATCGCAGACTCCGTGGAATAAGCCCACGAGTGGGGGAGGGACTCATCCTCTTGGACACAGATGGTGCGGTGGAATACGCGAGCCCCAATGCAGTCATGGTCTATCGAAAGATGGGTTTATCCTCAGATCTTCTCGGTGAGATGATCGTTCCCCTCACAGTATCGTTGATGAATCGTTCTGGGAATCCTATGGACACCTCCCTCATGGCCAATTTCCGGTCTCCACATTCTGAGGAGGCAGATATTGATACTGGCGAGGCTTCGGTCTTCATGAGGATCCTGCCTTTGACGAAACCGAAAGGGCGCATAGGCACCTTAGTCGTGTGCCGAGACACCACAGAACTGAGGCAGAAGGAAAGACAGCTAGTCACCAAGGATGCGACAATCCGAGAAATCCACCATCGGGTGAAGAACAACCTTCAAACGGTCAGTGCCTTGTTGAGGCTCCAAGCCCGACGCATGAAGTCAACAGAGGCCCAAGGAGCCCTAGAGGAGGCGATGGCCAGGGTACAAGCAATCGCAGTTGTTCATGAGATTCTTTCGCATTCCATGCCTGGTTCCGTGGTCTTCGATGATGTTGCTGATCGACTTTTGAAGCTCACCAGTGATCTTGCCTCAGAACGAGGAAATGTTGATGCGCGACGCGAGGGAAGCTTCGGGGAGATTCCAGCAGAGACGGCCACCTCCTTATCCCTCGTCGTGACTGAACTATGTCAAAATGCTATTGAGCATGGTCTAGCTGCAGGCTTAGGTACAGTAATCGTTGCGGCAGATAGAACCCCTGATGGAAGTCTAGAGATGGCAGTCATCGATAATGGAGTGGGTCTACCTGAGGGTTTTGATGTACATGATAAGAGCCGCACAAGCTTAGGACTATCGATCGTAACAACCCTACTTCAGGATCTTCATGGCGAGTTTTCGCTTGTACCCAATCCAGATGGGATCGGGGCGAGAGCCATAGTACGGATACCGCTCTACTCAGCCCATGCGTAGACGGGAACGAGCTGCGCGCCTCTTCATAGACCTACGCTCGTCCTCGCTCATCCCACCCCAGACACCGTGATCTTGACCGGCTTCAAGGGCCCAGTGAAGGCACTTATCGCGTACGGGACAACGGGTGCAGACTTTCTTGGCCTCCTCAATTTGAAGAAGAGCAGGACCAGTATTACCCACCGGGAAGAAGAGCTCTGGATCTTCGGTAAGGCAAGCGGCCTGATGACGCCAGTCCATCATCCTCCTTCAAGACGGGGGTGGGGTTATTGCATTGACCCCACATCGCAACCGTACAAGAATGGCATGGACTTGGGAATAATTCAAGGGTATTCGCAAAAAACACTCAAGGTTGCTAGTCAGGCTTGACGCAAACTTGCGTCATTATTCTTGAGCAAGCGCTGCTTCGATGAGTTTCCTTTGTTGACGCTTGTGATGATTGTGAAACCCCACGTCAGGCGCAGTAGAACTTGGTCGATGGACCCCAACAACATCAATTCTTTGACATGGAAACAGTGGCTCCAATCTATCGGCTAAATACCGGTCAATGAAGGGCCAGGAGCCCTGATTCTCTGGTTCCTCTTGCACGTGGCGCACCTGTGAGATGTGTGGGTATTTTCGTAGTTCATCAGCCAAGTTCTCGACTGGCGCAGGACACAATTGTTCGAGCGCCACGATTGCCACATCTGAATCCCGACCAAGTCGAGACCTAGCGTCAACAAGTTCCCATCTGAGTTTTCCTGAACACAGCAGTACCGTTGTGACCTTCGAAGGATCCACAATGGTGGTGTCTTCAAGAACAGGCATCCAAGAACCCGACATGAATTCTTCACGGTTCGACTGAGCCATTCGATTCCGCAACATGGATTTCGGTGTCGCCACAATCAGAGGTCTATGGTGTGGTGAATATGCCTGCCATCGCAAAAGATGGAAGTAATTCGCTGGGGTTGAAGGCTGACAGATCGTCATAGCCTCATGAGCATTCAACTGAATCCATCTCTCGAGACGAGCTGAGGAATGATCAGGGCCCTGACCGTCATACCCATGCGGGAGAAGGAGAACTACTCCGCAATGCTGCTGCCATTTGGCTTCCCCAGAACAAATGAACTCATCAATGATGGCTTGGGCAGTATTCGCGAAATCCCCAAATTGGGCCTCCCAAATCACAAAGGCTTGTGGTGAGGCGACAGAGTATCCGTACTCAAACCCTAAAGCAGCATATTCGCTCAGCAGGGAGTCATAAACCTCGAAAGAACCCTGGTGAGGGGAAAGATGCTTCAGAGGTACATAGCTCTCATTGGTGACCCGGTCCACGATGGCTGCAAGCCGCTGGGAGAAGGTACCTCGACGGCTGTCTTGCCCAGCCAAGCGAACTGTTTTTCCCTCCAGGGCAAGGGATCCAAGCCCCAATAATTCTGCTGTTGCCCAGTCAAGGGGACCCTTGCGGATCATTGTTGTACGCCTGGAAAGCTGGGAGCCCACTCGTGGGTGAGCAGTGAACCGTTCCGGGAAACTCTCATGTACTTTAGCGATGGTCTCCATCATTTCCTCAGTGATGGCCTGTACCACCCCTGTTGTGGTTTTGACTGGGTACTGGGGGGTTCGCAGATATTCGTCATCGTGGATCACGACGTCATCCCCTAGGCGTACCTGTGCCAGGACGGACTCCAGTCGATCCTGGTACCTCCTCTCAGCCTCCTCGGCATCTTCACTAGAGATCTCTCCTTGGCCAATGAGAGCTTCGGTATAGAGAGTTCTGATACTTCTCTTGTTTTCGATCAGGTCGTACATTGCGGGCTGTGTGAAACTCGGATCATCACCCTCATTGTGGCCCCGCTTGCGATAACAGACTAGGTCAATGACAACATCGCTATGAAAGCTTTCGCGATAGGAGAAGGCCAGGCGAGCCACACGTACACAGGCATCGGCATCATCAGCGTTGACATGGAAGATGGGTGCTTGAACCACTTTGGCGATGTCAGTGCAATAGGTGGAGGATCGGGACTGGGCGGGAGCCGTCGTAAACCCAATCTGATTGTTGATGACCAGATGGATGGTGCCACCTGTGGTGTAGGCCTCCAACTGAGACATCTGCAGGGTTTCATAGACGACACCCTGTCCTGAGAATGCCGAGTCACCATGAATGAGGATGGGTACAACTGAGTACCGATATCCAAGCCGAGCCATATCCTGTTTGGCTCTGGTGATTCCCAGAAGTACAGGATCCACAGTCTCTAAATGTGAGGGATTTGCAGCCACTGAAACATCAATTCCGAACCCAGATGCAGCCAAGAATCTCCCTTGGGCTCCCAGATGGTATTTCACATCACCTGATCCTGTTCCTGAACCGGGCTCGATTCCTTCCTCAAATTCTTGGAAGATTTGTGCATAGGACTTCCCCACAATGTTGGCTAGAACATTGAGTCGTCCACGATGGGACATTCCAATGCACACCTCCATAAGAGAATTATTGGCAGCTAGGGTACAAATTTGGTCAAGGATCACGATTGTTGATTCCCCACCCTCAAGGGAGAACCGTTTTTGACCCACAAACTTCTTTTGCAGGAATTGTTCGAAGACTTCAGCCTCATTGAGGCGATCCAGGATTCTCATGTGCTCGGCGTGCTCTATGGGTTGGCGCACAGTTTCGAGTCGTTCCTGGAGCCAGGATCTCACCTGCGGATTAGCGATATGAGAGTACTCAACCCCGACTGTACGGCAATAGGCATTTTGGAGGGTTGCGAGAATCTGTCGTAAGGAGAGGTACTGGTGGGGATTGCCTCCCAGATTTCCGACTGCGAACTCACGATCAAGGTCCCATAGGGTCAAACCATGGGTAGCTAGTTCAAGATCAGTGTGTGATCTCATCTTGTACGTCAGAGGATCAATGTCAGCGATGAGATGTCCGAAAGATCGATAGGCGCTAATAAGTTCGACCACTCTGGCGGTTTTTGCGACCTGATTCTGCCGTGTCGTAGCGATGTCTGTATCCCAGGTCAGGGGAGCGTACGGGATTCGCAAGGACTCAAAGATCTGCTTGAAGAAATGGTGGTGGCCTGTGAGTAGTTCTTCGATGTACCTTAAGAATTCTCCCGATTGCGCGCCCTGGATGACGTGATGATCATAGGTTGAGGTGAGTGTCATGACTTTCGAGATCCCCATCTCGGACAGCCGTGCTGGGCTCGCCCCCTTGAATCCTGGGGCGTAGTCAATAGCACCCACCCCCAGGATGAGTCCTTGACCTTTCATCAGGCGTGGAACTGAATGGCTCGTACCCACAGTTCCCGGATTCGTGAGAGTGACAGTGGCTCCTGTCAGATCACCTAAACTCAATGATCCAGCATGGGTACGTTTGATTAGATCCTCGTAGGTCGAATGGAAGTGGGTGAAGTCCATGGATTCTGTACCCTTGATGACCGGTACCAAGAGTTGGCGGGTACCATCGTGGCGGGTGCGGTCAATGGCGAGTCCAAGATTCACCGACTCAGGAATGATGAATGCCTCAGGATCGGATTGAAAATAGGCAGTGACTTCTCGGTTCTCGTCTAGGGCCCTCACCATCGCGTAGGCAATGATGTGGGTGAAGGATACTTTCCCACCTCGTGTCAGCATCAAATGATTATTGATCTGTTCGCGAAGATCAATAACCAGCTTCATAGGTACCGTACGAACTGAGGTCGCCACAGGAATCTCAAGGGAGTCCATCATGTTGTGTGCAGTCCTCAGACTTGCGCCCCTAAGAATGGTCAATTCCGCAGAAGGGCTCACAGTCGAAGATTCAGAGGCTTGAGTAGAAGACTTGTGAGGTACACAATCCTCAGATGCCTTTTTGAGTGGTGGTTCTGTTGACCCGCGAGACCCTAAGACCTGTGTTGTGTTGTGGGCCTGGGAACCGTGTGGTATCTCGTCCTCGAAAAAGATCCCCCAACTTCTGGACACGGAATGGGGATCGATTCTCCAGGCCTGTCGCATTTCATCTATGAGCCATTGATTCACTCCGAAAGTGTCCGTCACTACCAAGTCACCCTCTCCCAAAGGCATATCGTCATGTAGGGCATTGTTAGTCTACCCTGGGATCATGATTAATGTAACCCCTTACCTCAATCCATTGTGTAATTGATGAAGAAACTATGAGAGCATTAAGAAATAGGGGGAATGTAGATTCGATGTGGGTCAAAGAGCGCCAAAGTCGATAGGCTCGGCGCCCCCAGGGCGATTCGAACGCCCGCACCCGCCTCCGGAGGGCGGTGCTCTATCCACTGAGCTATGGGGGCCAGCGGCCTAACACTCTATCAGAGGTTAGAGTCAACCACAGCCGGGTTGACCCGATACAGTTATCCCATGCACAACCCCAACTTGTCTAGTTCTGACCATGCAGGCCCACCCTGGCTGACGGTACCTGAGGATCTTGGATTCCTTGATCCTGTTCTGTGGCCTCAGGGGACAGTTCGTGATCTCAGCGGCCAAATCTTGATTGGTGGACAGACGGTGAACGCTCTTCTTGAGCAGTATGGGTCCGCTTTGTATGTGATGGATGAAGAGGATTTCCGTACCCGTGCCCATCAGTTCACCACTGACTTCCCTGGCTGGACAGTTCACTATGCTGGCAAGTCGTTCCTGTGCCGAAGTGTGGCCCGGTGGATCATGGAGGAGGGGCTTGGTCTTGATGTCTGCTCTGGGAACGAATTGGCCGTGGCCCTGTCTGTAGGTTTCCCTCCCGAGCGAATAGGGGTACACGGCAACAACAAATCCATCGAGGAATTGATAAGTGCAATCGAAGCAGGAGTGGGGTCCATCATTGTCGATTCCTTCGACGAGATTGCCAAGATTGAGACCCTTGCTGCCCAAAGAGAGTGCATCGTGCGGGTGCTTGTGCGAGTGACAACTGGTGTTGAGGCTCACACCCATGAGTACATTGCAACCTCCCTAGAAGACGGAAAGTTTGGCTTCTCTGTTACGACAGGACAGGCCCTTGAAGCGCTTATGGTATGCGAGAATTCACCCCATATTCACCTAGGTGGTATTCATTCCCATATCGGGTCGCAGATCTTCGACACCGAGGGTTTTAGGGTAGCAGCACGACGAACCATGGCTTTGGCTGCACAGTTTAATTCCGCTTCCCACATGATTGAAGAGATCAACCTCGGTGGAGGGTTTGGAATTGCCTACACGATTCAGGACACACCCATGAGTCCGGCTGAGCTCAACCGTGGACTTGTCCAGGCCATAGATGAGGCGAGAAGTCAATACAACCTGGCTCCTGTAAAGCTGTCTATCGAACCTGGTCGAGCCATTTGCGGACCAGCCTGTGTGGCCTTGTACACAGTGGGAACCATTAAGAAGGTCGACATCGGTGACGGAAAAACCCGTACCTATGTTGCGGTGGATGGGGGAATGAGTGACAACATCCGGACAGCCCTCTACCAGGCTGAGTACTCTGCAGTACTAGCCAACCGTTCATCAGATGCTGAGCCTATGTTGAGCAGAGTGGTGGGCAAACATTGCGAATCAGGTGACATCCTGGTCCACGATGTGTATCTGCCATCCGACCTTAGAATTGGCGACATCATTGCAGTCCCTGCTTCTGGTGCTTACACCCGATCCATGGCCTCGAATTACAATTACGCCCTACGTCCAGCGATGGTTGCGGTGAACTCTAAGGGATCTCGTCTCATCCTTCGCCGAGAAACCCTGGAAGACCTCCTTGCACTTGATGTTGGTGAGGACGATAAAACACTAGGATAGTTCTGATCTGGGAATCGCGCCCATTGACTGAAGGGAGTCGTACAGTGGCGATGGAGGTACTGTGCTTTGATCTTGAAGGGGTTTTCGTACCCGAGATTTGGATTAATGTCGCTGCTCATACGGGGGTCGAGGCATTGAAGCTCACGACTAGGGATGTACCCGATTACGACGAACTGATGACCTATCGTCTTCGTACCCTTGATGATCATGGTCTAGGAATAGCTGAGATCCAATCAGTGATTGCATCAATGGAACCCATGCCGGGGGCTCGAGAGTTTCTGGAGTGGACTCATGAGAATTTCCAGGTTGTGATCCTCTCGGATACCTTCTACCAATTCGCGGAACCACTCATGAGGCAACTCGGTTTCCCGACACTGTTCTGCCATAACCTGGAAATTGGCGAGAATAATCGCATCGTGGATTACCACCTGAGGCTTCCTCGTCAAAAAGAGGCTGCTATACGGGCCTTCCAGGGCCTCAATTTCACCGTGTTCGCAGTGGGGGATTCCTATAATGACACGGGTATGTTGCTTGCTGCTGAGCATGGATTCCTCTTCAAACCACCGCAGAATGTCATTGATGAATTTCCTCAATTACCGGTTGTGACAAGCTACGACCAACTCAAGACTCAGTTGATTGAAGCATCTTCACGAGAAATAGCCTGACACAGTGCCCCTTTCGTGATAGGCTTTCCTCGGCTGGGGATGACAACACCTCCCTAGGGGTCAGCTTCATCACTATTGATGACGGGCAACCAATCTCACAATCACCTCGTGGTCCTTACTGGTCTTGGACTATGAATAAAGACCAATGGACGGCGAATATCACCAACGGAGAGGACATCCGTGAGCGCACAACTTGAGTCAATGCTTCTACCAGAGTTGCGTAAGGTAGCTTCGGAACTTGGCATTGCGAAGGTAGCCGGAATGCGAAAATCGGAACTCATTGAGAGGATCTCCGAGACCTCGCCCTCGCAGTCTGAATCTACGACTGCTCAAGGCGATGATGGATCTGGCGAACAGCACAATCTACGCCGACGTACACGTAAGCCTTCGACGGAAGCCGATGCGAGTGTCTCCGATGAGGTGGGTGCTCGCTTGGCTGCTCTAGGAATGGATGCTGGCGCAGAAGCGCCCAAGCAACAGGACACTGCTGATGCTAGCCAAGACTCATCCAAAGAGGATGACGATTCCCCGAACTCTCGCCGCAACCGTAGACGTCGCAACCGTGACAGACAGAATCGCAGGCGTGGGGGAATGGAGAGAATGGATTCTGAACCTCAGGTCTCAGCAGACGATGTTCTTGCTCCTGTACGTGGAATTGTTGATGTCATGGAGGGATATGCCTTCATTCGTACCAATGGTTATCTTCCTAGTCCTGATGATGCCTATATGCCACTAGGGATGGTACGCAAATTTGGTCTCCGCAAAGGTGACCTTGTCACTGGCTCGGTGAGACTTCCTCGTGAGGGGGATCGTAAAGAAAAGTTCAGTCCCTTCGTTGCTTTGGAGACCGTCAATGGAATGGATCCTGAGTCGGCTAAAGATCGACCTGACTTCCCTAAACTCACGCCTTTATATCCTCAAGAAAGGCTACGTCTAGAGACCGATCCTACAAAGATGACTGGTCGCATCATCGACATGATTGCGCCCATCGGTAAGGGTCAGCGAGGCTTGATCGTCTCCCCGCCTAAGGCAGGCAAGACCATGATCATGCAAGCCATTGCGAATGCCATCACAGACAATAACCCTGAGGTTCATCTCATGGTTATTCTTGTTGATGAACGCCCTGAGGAAGTTACTGATTTCCAGCGTACGGTCTCAGGTGAAGTCATTGCTTCCACCTTCGATCGTCCTGCAGAAGACCACACCACGATCTCCGAACTCGCCATTGAAAGAGCAAAGCGCCTGGTTGAGATGGGTAAGGATGTCGTGATCCTTCTTGACGGAATCACACGCTTGGGTCGCGCCTATAACCTTGCTGCACCAGCATCTGGTCGAATCCTGTCGGGTGGTGTGGATTCAGCTGCCCTGTATCCACCAAAGAAGTTCTTCGGTGCTGCGCGTAACATCGAAGATGGGGGATCGCTCACTATCCTTGCTACCGCACTCATTGAGACCGGCTCCAAGATGGATGAGGTGATCTTTGAGGAGTTCAAGGGTACAGGCAACATGGAGCTCAGGCTTCGCCGTGACCTGGCTGATAAGCGCATATTCCCAGCAATCGATATTGATGCGTCAGGTACCCGTCGTGAAGAGCTCCTTATGAGTCGTGAAGAATTGGCCATCATTTGGAAGCTTCGCCGCGTACTGTCCGGGATGGAAGACCAAGCTGCCCTAGAGATGCTCCTTAAGCAGATGCGGAAGACTAACTCCAACCACGAGTTCCTTCTCCAAATTTCACGGACCACACCAAACTAAGGTTTATGGCCGTGACAACCAGGTGACTACCTGGCATAATTGACCCTCGGTGCCGGTTCACGTACTCCCGACCCGGTGCATGACAACTAGGAGAATATGATGAAAGCAGGAGCTCATCCTGACTACGTGGTCACTGAGGTGACCTGTACCTGTGGAAACCATTTCACAACCCGCTCAACACAGACCTCTGGCTCGATTCACGCTGAAGTCTGTTCAAATTGCCACCCCTTCTACACGGGCAAGCAGAAGATCCTCGATACTGGTGGTCGTGTGGCACGATTCGAGCGTCGCTACTCAAGCCAGGCAAAATCTAAGTAGCTCTTTAGGCTCAGTGCCGGGCATGCCCCGGTGCTGTTGCATTTCTTGAAAGGGGCGAATCGTGGCTGGTGCACAGGACCTCATCGAGGAACACCATGATCTTGAGTTGAAACTCGCTGACCCCTCGATTCATGCTGATGTGACCATGGCTCGGAGGTTAGGTCGTCGGTACGCCGAACTCACTCCCATCGTCAAAGGTCTCAAGGACAAGGATCAATTAACCGCAGACATCGAAGCAGCCAAGGAACTTGCTGAGATGGATCCTGGTTTCGCTGACGAGGTCATAAGCCTTGAGGCAGCCCTTGCCGACACTGATGAACGTTTGGCTAAACTTCTTGCTCCACGTGATCCTAATGATTCCAGGGACGCGATCATGGAAATCAAGTCCGGTGAGGGCGGAGAGGAATCGGCTCTCTTCGCCAAGGATCTCTTTGGGATGTATATCAAGTACATCGAATCTCGCCGATGGTCTATCGATGTCCTCGATTCCCAAGATACAGATCTTGGAGGACTCAAAACCATCACCTTTGCGGTCAAAGGCAGTACAGGTGAGGAGGCTCCCTATGGTGCCCTCAAATTTGAGGGAGGAGTACACCGAGTACAAAGGGTGCCAGTTACAGAGTCACAAGGGCGAATACACACCTCTGCTGCTGGTGTGCTAGTCATGCCAGAGATTGATGACACCGAGATTGTGATCGATGATTCTGACCTGCGTATCGATGTCTTTCGCGCCTCTGGACCTGGGGGACAGGGAGTGAACACCACAGACTCAGCAGTACGCATCACACACATTCCCAGTGGAACTGTGGTCTCCTGCCAAAATGAGCGCTCCCAACTCCAGAACAAGGAGTCAGCCATGAGGATGCTTCGTGCCCGGCTGACCACCTTGGCTGAGGAGCAGGCAGCCCAATCTGCCTCTGAGGCTAGAAAATCACAGGTACGTACCGTGGACCGATCCGAAAGAATTCGGACCTACAACTTCCCCGAGAACCGCATTGCCGACCATCGTATTGGCTTTAAGGCCCATAATCTTGATCAGGTCCTCGCAGGGGAAATCCAACCTCTGATTACTGCCCTTCAGGAAGCTGATCTAGCCGAGAGACTGGCCCAGGCCACTCAAGGAAACCAGTGACCCCCATAGGCCAGCTAGTCTCGTCATTATCACAAAGACTGGCTCACGCTGGAATAGAATCCTCAACATCTGAGGCGCGTAGTCTCATTGCCTTTGCTGCGGGAGTTGAGCCCTCACGGTTGGTCTTTCTTGACTCCTTGGAATCCCAGCAAGAAACCCTCGTGGCACGCTATGTTGATCAGCGTTGCGAGGGTACCCCTCTTCAACAGATCATGGGGTATGCATACTTCCGTCACACGCGAGTCCGTGTGGGTCCTGGAGTGTTCATTCCTCGCCCTGAGACAGAGGTACTCGCTGGATGGGCAATCGACCAGGTGAACAGGGGTCGTACCTCCGTGGTTGAGTTATGTGCAGGATCAGGGGCTATCTCCCTTGCCATAGCCCAGGAATCTCGACCCGCTCATCACTGGGCTGTTGAACTCAGTGAGAATGCCTTCGGTTATCTTGTTGAGAACCTCAGGTCGACCACTGTGGTACCCGTTCATGACGATATGGCAACAGCCTTGAGGCAACTCAATGGCACTATAGACCTGGTGGTGGCTAATCCACCCTATATACCCGAGATAGATCGCGAATCTCTTCCTGTGGATGTCTCACATGACCCAAGCACCGCTCTCTTCTCAGGAGTTGATGGTCTTGACCATCTTCGTACCGTGGCTCAGGTGGCGAAACGTCTCCTCAAACCTGGGTCAGTAGTGGGATCTGAACATGGGGATGATCAGGCAGAACAGGTGAGAAGGATCTTTGAATCCACTGGTTTTGTGAACATCAAAACCCATCTGGATCTCACATCTCGGCCCCGCTTTGTCACAGCAACCAAGCCGGACATGGAATGATGGACTCATGAGCCTTGCAGGTACCCCTCGATCATTGAGCTTTGATGACCCCCAGGTCATCGAGACGGCAGTGTCGATCCTAGATGAGGGTGGATGCATCGTTGTACCCACAGACACTGTTTACGGATTAGCGGTACCTGCCTCAGATCCGACAGCAATCGCTCTACTCCAACAGATCAAAGGGCGTACAGATACCTTCCCACCTCCTGTACTCGTAGCTGACATGGAACAGGTATGGGCTCTTGTTGATCCTGTATCCGAATCCATAAGGGCCCTTGGTGAGCGGTTCTGGCCTGGCCCTCTCACACTGATCCTGCCAACCAAATCCACTCTGTCTTTGGCGGAAACAACAGGGACACTTGGGTTGAGAGTCCCTGATCATGACGGCCTTCGTGGTCTTCTGCGCCACACGGGCCCTCTGGCGGTGTCCAGCGCCAATAAGCACACCTGTGATCCAGCAACCACAGTTGAAGAAGCCATTTCTCAACTAGGCACTAAAGTCAACCTCTATATTGATGCTGGACCCACACCTGGTCCGGCTCCCTCCACTGTTGTGGATGTAACTGATGGGATCAGGGTTTTAAGGGTCGGGTTAATCTCCGAAGAAAAGATAGCTGAAACTGGAGGCATTGATGTTTGAATACGGAATTGTCTTCCTCATCGGCGTTGCTGTCTGTTTCACCCTCACGCCAGCCTGTCGCTCCCTCGCACTAAGAACTGGAGCTGTGGCAAAGATCCGCAGTCGAGATATCCACAGCGAACCAACACCATATTTTGGGGGATTAGCCATGCTCGGCGGGCTAGGTGCCGCCTACCTTATCGCTTCCAAGATGCCCTTCTTGAGCCGGTACCCACCAGTCACCTCGGATACCTTGGTGATCCTTGCTGGGGCAACAGTCATCTGCCTTATCGGTCTTATTGACGACCTCTTCGAACTGAACGCTCTCATGAAGATTGCTGGACAGATCTTCGCATCCGGGATCCTCGTCTTGGGTTTTCCATGGTTCGGAATCGAAGGGGTACGCATGCAATGGCTTCCCTGGCGTGGAGAGATCATCACCCTACCGCAGTCTGCTGGTATTCTTATTACAGTTTTTGTAGTTTTCTTATGTACCAACGCAGTCAACCTTATTGACGGACTTGATGGTCTCGCTGCTGGGATCGTGACTATTTCAGCCAGTGCTTTCTTCATCTACGCTTATTGGCTCACAGTGGAGGAGGGGCTTGTACGAGCTACCACAGCTGCCTTGGTGACCATAGCCATGTGTGGTATATGTATGGGGTATCTTCCCCACAATTTCCATCCTGCCAAAATCTTTATGGGCGATTCTGGGGCGATGCTTTTGGGTCTGCTCTTTGCGGCCTCAACGATCTCTCTTACAGGACAGATTGACCCCACTCAGCTTGGAGAGACTCAAAGCCTCTTTGCGGCCTATATTCCCCTCATACTGCCTCTCATAGCCCTCGGATTACCATTCCTAGATATGTTTGTCGCGTACACTCGACGAACCTGGAAGGGAGTGTGGTGGTTCGTTGCTGATAAACAGCATCTTCATCACCGCCTCCTTCAACGTGGTCACTCGCATATGGGCGCTGTTGCACTCATGTACTCCTGGACTGCATTACTGGCGTTTTCTGCGATGTTTCTTGGATTATTCCCCTCAGCCATCACCGCCACTATCGTTGTTATTGCCATCGTTTCTACTCTTGTCTTTGTGATTGTGACAGGGAGAAAGACCACCTTGGAAGCAGAGGAAGAGATATGAGTCGACGAGGAGTTGATTCCCTGCCATCAGCAGGTCTCAAGCTGCTGCTCACAGGCGTTCTCGTTTCAATTCCAGTATCTGTGATTGCGACTGGAATCATCTGGGCCTCAGCGGGATCCTTCGTGGGAAAGAGTTGCGCGCTGGGTGCTGTGACTGGATTGGTGATTATGGCCTTCAGTCAGTCCATGCTGACGTCCTCGTCAGGTACCTCACCTCAAATGACGATGATGATTGCACTGACTGCCTATGGAACTGCCATGGTTGGAGTCATCGTATTGTTGTCACGAATCAAGAGCGGGGATAGCTTTGACATGCTCTGGGTAGCCATCGGGGTTATCATATCTGGTGCCACATATATTATTGGTGCTCTTATTGCTCATTCGCGACTAAGAATTCTTTATTTCGATACCCCTGATGAGGATACTTTGGAGGCTAGCGGTGACGAATCATCACTCACTGAAGAGTAGCTATCAAAGAATCCTATCTAATGTGAGATGATTTTCTCTCTATTTCCGCTTGTCAAACGGTGTTGTATCAACTGATGGAACCCTGATTTGCGTGGATGGTTATCTGACCAGATAGGATTACCTCAGAAGGCTCGGTTTTCGATGTAGAAACCAAGCCTCACGATCATGATATTGATGAGTCCGAACGAAAGGAGGGTCGATGGCCTACGGACCCTCGGGACTCACCGTTTTGGAGACTGAAGTCCCAACGTTCGGAGTGAGTGCTTTCGACTCCCGGCCTTTGTTCCCCTCGGAACGCTGGCAGGAATGTCACCCTCACGAAGGGCTTGCACCCCAAATCTGTTCGACATCGGAATATGCCACATGGACAGATATCTGGATTACAAACCATATTCTTCAGGCAGTGATCGCTGCGATACTCGTCATTGGTTTCTGGCTTATAGTTTCTCATAAGCCTCAGGTTGTACCCTCAAAGAGGCAGTGGATCGGTGAGTACGTCTACACCATGATTCGCAACGGTGTCGCTCGCGAAATCATTGGAGACAATTACCATAAGTACGTTCCGTGGCTGGTTGCCATGTTCACGTTCATCATCGTGAACAACCTCTTTGGAAGCTTCTTCCTCTTCATGTTCCCAACCTTCTCCAAGGTTGGTTTCGTCTGGGGTTTCGCAATCATTACCTGGATTTTGTACAACGCGGTGGGTATCAAAAAGTGGGGTTTCTTCCCCTATGTGAAGAAGATGATCGTTCCCCACGGCGTACCAGGTCCCATCCTGATCTTGGTCACACCCTTGGAGTTCCTCTCGAACTTCATCATTCGACCTATCACTTTGGCTTTGCGACTCTTTGCGAACCTTTTCGCTGGTCACCTTCTGGTTATGATCTTTGTCGTGGGTGGTACGTACCTCCTCACGCAGATCAAAGACAACATCATCTATAACGTCGCTGGTGGTTTCTCACTGCTCATCAGCTTTGGAATCTTTGCCTTGGAGTTGCTGGTTGCATACCTCCAGGCGTACATCTTTGTAGTTCTTACTGCCCAATACGTGTCCTCTGCTCAAGAAGAGGCACACTGACGAAAGGAAAGACATGACACTTCTGGAAATCGCAGGAAATCTGAATGTCATCGGATACGGCCTTGGCGCAATTGGCCCTGGCATCGGCGTAGGCTTGGTCTTCGCCTCTGTTATTCAGGGAACGGCTCGCCAGCCTGAGGCAAAAGGTGCTCTTATGTCCACCGCATGGATCGGCTTTGCTGTGGTTGAGGCCTTGGCACTGTTCGGTATCGCACTAGCCTTCGCTATCAACTGACCATGTATCCCCTTGAAGGAACGGGCCCCTTGGGACCCCTTCTCCCGGCTCACATCTCTGAGCTCGTCGTAGGTTTGGTCCTTTTTGCGATCATCATTTTCGTCGTGTGGAAAGTGATCGTGCCCCGATTCGAGACCATGTACACCGAGAGGGCTGACGCCATCCGCGGTGGGATCGAACGGGCCGAACAGGCACAGGATGAAGCAGCGCAAGCACTAGCTGCCTACAGGGAGAAGTTGGCTACAGCTGACGATGAGGCTGCTCGAATCCGAGATGCTGCCAAGGCAACAGGGACTCAGATTGAAGCAGAGATGCGCTCCAAAGCTGAAGATGACGCAGCTAGGATCGTGAACTCTGCGCGCGCTCAAGTCGAGGCTGAGAAGTCCTTGGCTATGGAATCCCTACGCAAAGATGTTGGTCAAATGGCTACAACCCTGGCCGGGAGAATCTTGGGTGAGTCCCTTGATGACGATGCACGTGTGAAGAAGACAGTGGATTCATTCATTGTCTCCCTGAGTGAGGATTCGCCAAAGAAATGACCAAAGCAAAGTCAGGATCGACCAACGTTCAGGTCACCCATGACCTGAACCTGGCATTGCGCACCCTCCAGGATCATCCTGCGTTGGCGCGTGCTCTCACCGATCCCTCAGCTCCAGTCCAAGCCAGGGCCAAGCTGATCGATGGTGCCTTCACTGGTATCTCGGTCGATGCGAGAGCGATCCTGAAGCAGGCTTTGGACAAGACCTGGGATTCAACCAAAGGCTTCCTGGCCTGGGTTGAATCGACGGCTGTGAAGACTGCGTGGGAGTGGGCGCAGCAAACTGGCGTTCTGGAACGCTCGATTGATGAGGTCTTCTCCTTCGGGCAGATGATGTACCACAATCACGAGGTTCGGGCAGCTGTCACAGATCGGCGAGTCTCAGTCGAGAAGCGTCAGAATTTGGTGAAAACCCTTCTATCGAAGACCATGGCTGAGCCTTCGGTCGAGATTGCTGTGGCTGCAGTCGCATCCAAACGGGGTACGATTGATGATGCTGTGAGTGCATTCACCGAGATCGGTGCTGATCTTGCTGGAGGACGTCTCGCAGTCGTCACTATCGCCAAGCCCTTGGATTCCAAGCAAAAAACAAAGCTAGTCGCGGCACTTGAATCCAAGTTGGGTACGAAGATTATTGTTCAAGAAGTTGTGGACCCCGCAGTGCTGGGAGGGGTCCGCGTCGAATGTGGGGCGGAGGTCATCGATTCAACGATGACATCGCGTCTTGAGGTCGCTCGCAGGAATTTTGCGTGAGCGCGGAAATGAGGAGAATCAATGACTGAAGCAACCATCAAGGCAGACGAGATTCGTAAAGCTCTTGACAGTTACATCAAGGATTTCACGGTGGCGGCATCCGCAACCGAAGAGATCGGTTATGTGACTGACTCCGGCGACGGTATCGCCCATGTGGTGGGTCTACCCTCCGCCATGGCCAATGAGCTTTTGGAGTTCGCCAACGGTGTACGCGGTATTGCCATTAACTTGGACGAGCGTGAGATCGGTGTCGTGGTTCTGGGCTCGTCGGAAGGTATCGAGGAAGGCTCAGAGGTACGCCGTACAGGCGAGATCCTCTCTGTGCCTGTCGGAGATGGGTACCTGGGTCGCGTAGTCGACGCCATGGGTAATCCAATTGATGGTCTCGGGCCTCTCGCTGATGTGGCTGGTCGGCGTGACCTGGAGCTCCAGGCAGCCGGCGTTATGGACCGTCAGAGTGTGAACGAGCCACTCCAGACAGGTATCAAGGCAATCGACGCCATGATCCCGATCGGTCGTGGACAGCGCCAGTTGATCATCGGTGACCGCAAGACCGGCAAGACAGCCATCGTGGTAGACACCATCATCAACCAGAAGGCGAACTGGGAGACCGGTGATCCCACGCAGCAGGTGCGATGCATCTATGTTGCGGTGGGGCAGAAGGGCTCGACTGTTGCCGAGGTGCGCGCCTCTCTTGAGAAGGCTGGCGCCCTTGAATACACCACCATCGTTCACGCTCCGGCTTCCGATCCTGCAGGCTTTAAGTACATTGCTCCCTATGCTGGTTCAGCCATTGGTCAGCACTGGATGTACGAAGGCAAGCATGTACTCATCGTCTTTGATGACCTGACCAAGCAGGCTGAGGCGTACCGCGCGATGTCGCTGTTGCTTCGCCGCCCACCAGGTCGTGAAGCCTATCCTGGCGACGTGTTCTATCTACACTCGCGCTTGCTGGAACGCTGCGCGAAGCTGTCTGATGCACTCGGTGGCGGTTCGATGACAGGTCTGCCTATCATTGAGACCAAGGCGAATGACGTGTCGGCCTATATTCCGACCAACGTCATCTCTATCACCGATGGCCAGATCTTCCTCCAGTCCGATCTGTTCAATGCAAACCAGCGTCCCGCTATCGACGTAGGCATCTCGGTGTCCCGCGTTGGTGGTGCTGCACAGGTGAAGGCAATGAAGCAGGTTGCTGGTACCTTGAAGATCTCGCTGGCACAGTTCCGTGACATGCAGGCCTTTGCAATGTTCGCCTCGGATCTTGACGAGACGAGCCGTAGACAGTTGGAACGTGGCTCCCGTCTCACAGAGCTTCTGCGTCAGCCTCAGTACTCTCCGTACCCGGTTGAAGAGCAGATCGTGTCTGTGTGGGCTGGCCTCAACGGTTTGCTGGACATCGTCCCAGTCGCCGACATCCTTCGCTTCGAGAGGGAGATGTTGGATTATCTGAGGCGCGAAACATCCCTCATGGATGCCATTGCAGAGACCAAGCTATTCAATGCTGACGCTCAAGAGGAAGCCAAGGCTGCGATTGATAAGTTCGCGCACACCTTCCGTACCTCTGACGGCTCCCTGCTCTATAGCGACGAGTTGGGCGGTACGCCTATCTCTCGTGAAGACGACATCGATCAGGAAAAGATCGTGACGGGCGGCAAGAAGTAAATGGTAGCTAGTCTCAGAGAGCTTCGAGAGCGCAACAGAAGCGTACAGGCGACCCAAAAGATCACCCGTGCGATGGAGTTGATTGCTGCTTCTCGAATCACGAAAGCGCAGGCGGCGGCACGGGCAACCCTGCCGTACACCCGCGAGCTGAATCGTGCTGTTTCTGCAGTGGCGGGGCACTCTGACATCAGGCACCCTCTGACTACTGAACGTGACAGTGTGGGGAAGTCGGCAATCCTGGTCATCACCTCTGATCGAGGTTTGGCTGGACCGTACTCCTCCAATGTCATCAGGATGGCCGAAAGACTCACACAGACTCTCTTGGCTGAAGGTCGCGAGGTTGTGACCTATATGACTGGGCGCAAGGGTATTGCGTACTATGAATATCGACAAAGGCCACTGGAACAGACGTGGGCTGGTTTCTCCGATAAGCCAACCTATGCTGATTCGGATGCCATTTCGGATGCACTGATTTCCAAGTTCCTCGCCTCGGATGAAGAGGGGGGAGTGGACGAGATCCAGGTCGTGTACACCCGATTTGAGTCCATGCTTGTTCAGGAACCTAGGGTTCGTCGAGTCATGCCATTGCACGTCGTTCGCGGTGAAGGCGAGCACGAGATTGGCCCCCTGTACACCTTCGAACCAGACGCAGAAACCGTTTTGGATGAACTGTTGCCGCTCTATGTTCGCAACAGAATCCATTTCTATCTCATGCAGGCAGCAGCATCCGAACTGGCTGCCAAGCAGAAGGCTATGAAGGCTGCAACCGACAATGCACAGCAACTGATCGAAACCTTGACGAGGCAGACAAACCAGGCTCGCCAAGCAAAGATTACCCAAGAGATCACCGAGATTGTGGGGGGCGCTTCAGCGCTCGCCGAAAAATAGGAGAACATGATGGCAAACGCCAAGAAGAAGGCAACCGGCGTAGGGCGCGTAGTTCGAGTAATCGGACCTGTGGTGGACATCGAATTCCCACCGGATCAGATGCCCGACATCCTCAACGCCTTGAAGGTCAATGTCATGTCCGAGGGCGCATCACGAGAAATCACCTTGGAGGTCGAACTCCATGTGGGTGACAATATCGTGCGTGCGATCTCCCTGAAGCCGACAGACGGTATGGTCCGAGGCGCTGAGGTCCGTGACACTGGCGCTCCAATCTCTGTACCTGTGGGCGATGTTGCCAAGGGTCGAGTGTGGAATGTTACAGGGGAGTGCCTGTCTGAAGACACCTCCAAGGTCGAGATCAAGGAGCGCTGGCCAATCCACCGCGATCCGCCTCCCTTCGATGCTCTAGAGCCGAAGACCCAGATGCTGCATACTGGCATCAAGGTGCTTGACCTACTGACCCCCTATGTACAGGGTGGAAAGATCGGTCTGTTCGGTGGCGCCGGTGTGGGCAAGACAGTACTCATCCAAGAGATGATCTACCGTATCGCTCACAACTTCGGGGGAACATCGGTCTTCGCAGGTGTGGGGGAGCGTACCCGTGAAGGAAACGATCTCATCGAAGAAATGATCGAAGCAGGTGTTATGAAGGACACCGCCTTGGTCTTCGGTCAGATGGACGAACCTCCGGGAACCCGTTTGCGCGTGGCATTGTCCGCACTGACCATGGCTGAGTACTTCCGCGATGTACAAAACCAGGACGTGCTGCTCTTCATTGACAACATCTTCCGTTTCACTCAAGCTGGTTCTGAGGTGTCCACTCTGCTCGGGCGTATGCCTTCAGCTGTGGGGTACCAGCCGAACCTCGCCGACGAGATGGGGCAGTTGCAGGAAAGGATCACCTCGACCAGGGGTCACTCGATCACCTCGATGCAGGCCATCTACGTACCTGCTGACGACTACACTGATCCAGCTCCGGCAACGACATTCGCCCACTTGGATGCGACAACCGAGCTCAGCCGTGATATTGCTTCACGTGGTTTGTACCCGGCTGTGGACCCGCTCACCTCGTCGAGCCGCATCCTTGACCCGCAGTACATTGGTCAGGAACACTACGACTGTGCTATCGAGGTTAAGTCGATCCTCCAGCGCAATAAGGAACTCCAGGACATCATCGCCATCCTCGGTGTTGACGAACTCTCCGAAGAGGACAAGATCGTCGTCGCAAGGGCACGTCGAATCCAGCAGTTCCTCTCCCAGAACACCTACATGGCTGAGAAGTTCACCAACGTACCAGGTTCCACAGTGGCTCTGGAAGACACTATTGAGGGCTTCTCGATGATCTGCCGTGGCGAGGTCGACTCCGTACCCGAACAGGCATTCTTCAATGTCGGTGGTATGGAAGACGTCATGAAGAAGGCTGAAGAGTTGAAGCAGGAGAGCCGCTAATGGCTGAAACCTTCTGGGTTGAGGTCGTCTCAGCTGACAAACTTGTCTGGGAGGGCGAGGCCACTCAGTTGACGGCAATGACCACAACAGGTGAGGTGGGCATCCTTGCCCACCATATCCCGTTGATTGCAACACTTGCTGCAGGTACGGCCGAGATTGCGGCTTCCGACGGGGTACGGCACATCATCGCTGTCGATGGTGGGTTTGTCTCCGTGACCACTGAGATGGCTGCCATTATCTCTCCGTACGCTGCACTTGCTCATGATATTGATGTAACTGAAGCTCGACGTACATTGCTTAATCTTGAGGCGAAGCGTGAAGCTGGGGACAATTCCTTGGCTACTCGGTCGGCTTATCATCGGGCTATGGCTCAGGTTAAGGCAGCGGAGCGCCACAAGTAGTTCACCTTATCATCCTGCTGGATTGCATGTCGTAGTGCGACTGTTGTTCGACTCTGTCATTCTGCGCATTGTCGCCAGATACAGACATCTTTGTTCTCTACTTGTTTTGATGTACAGCGAGGGTGGGATACATCTGTTCCAAACACATTCACGTAGTTGTTTCCCCAGGGGAAACAACTACTCCATTCGGGGATATGGTATGGAACAGATGCCTCGCCTTATTAGGCTAAATACCCATTGCTGGCATTCTGCGTGAAGTTGAAGAAGCCAGGAAGTCAAAGAATTTAGAAAACAAATATCAACTACTTGGGCTGGCCTATATCGGACAAGATCTGCTTGAACCAGGGCTGTGAGACGTCGAAGTGTTTGCCGCCGGCTATTCTTTCGAAGGCTATTGCGGTTAGTTTGTCGCCGTTTTCTTCGTCGTGGCCTATGACGCCTGGGGTACCGTTGAAGGCGCATTCTACGGCTAGGTCGGTCATGGACTTGATCAATGCTAGGTCGAACTCATTTGCGGGGGCTGAACGGGAGTAGTAGCCAGACTTTTGTACCATGACTTTTTCGGCACCGATCATGTGAGAGAACTCTCTGGCGAACCAGGCTCCGGGATTGACCTTGTCTAGTTGTACATGACCGAAGGCGTCGCGGGGGACAGACTCACCGTCTTCTTCCATTTCCTGGACGATTCTTTCTACCCCGGCGCCCTCGGAGAGGAAGATATTGACATTGCCAACCTTTTCCATGATCTCTCTGAGACGATCAGCTTCCTCATCGATGTCGAAGTCTGACTCTGGTACATAGACGGCGTGGGTATCCCAAGCTTCACGGCTGAGTCCAATCTCGGAGAGCCACTCAGATTCTTCGATCCAGGCACGGTACTTCTGGGCTGCAGCGGCTGTGAGCCATCCGCAGTGGCGTCCCATGACCTCATGGACGATCAGGTGTCTGGAGGCTGAATTGTGTTCTGCGAGAACATTTTTGGCGTATCTGGCGGCCATTTCAGCAGCCGTATCAGCACCCAGGGACTGCTTGATGGGGATGATGTCATTGTCGATCGTCTTGGGGAGCCCCACCACGGTAAGTGGATAGTTATGCTCTGCAAGGAAGGCAGCCAGATCAGCTGCTGTGGTATTGGTGTCATCTCCGCCAATGGTGTGGAGAATGTCGACTCCGTCGGCTTCCAATTGATCAGCAGCTTTACGCAGGGCATCCTCACCGTCAGCAATCAGACCACGGTCAATGAGATTTGACGTGTTCGTCAACTTTACACGAGAGTTTCCAACGGGGGAGCCACCATAAAGATGCAGAAGATGTGCCTTGTCACGTACTGCTTGGGTGACCTCAAGGAAGGTACCCGTGAGGAGACCCTGGTACCCATGTTTATAGGCGATGATCTCGGTTTCAGGGGAGACTTCGGTGTACTTCTGAATCAAGCCACCCATTGCTGAAGAAAGACAGGGAGCAAAGCCCCCAGCAGTCAAAATTGCCACTCTTTGAACCATAAGAAGCCTCCAGAATCTCTAGGGATAAACCCATTGATAAACCTGGATTCATCCTATTACACGAAGCTCCTAAGAGGTACTGAATCTTATGGGCGGGGTCATCAACCATGAAGGGAGCACGATTCGCTGGTATACAGGTATATTGGTACTGCTGAAATTACATTGGTACTGCTGAAATGTGAATATTCCTGCAATCGATCACGCCGCTTTCAATGCCTGAGCGCGGGCTTGAGACGCCAACTGTCTATTGGGGAAACTGTTAATAGGAAGTCGGGAGGATCCCCGCGCCTACCGTCGTCCAGATGAAGTCGCGGTCGTATCCTTGGCCTTGTTGGGAGCCTAAGAGATACCCTGCGTCCGGGCTTTTTCGAGTTCTATCACTGTCGTGGGAGAGGATTTATCAGAAATATAAGTTGAAAGCAGTTATTCTCCGGGGTTGGGGATTTGTATGACTGTGAGTTCGCCTATGTGGATGGTGGGGTTGTTGGTGGATGTGGTTGTTGTGGTGAAGGTGCCAGATTGGCCGGTGGTGGCTGTCCAGGTGGTGGTCCAGGTGACGGTTGCATTTACGGTGTATCGGGAGTTGGGGTTGCCGAGTTGGTTGGTTGTGGTGTAGGTGTGTTGGCATCCTGTGGGGGAGGTGCGGGTGAGGGGGTCGTTGGGGTTCCAGGGTCGGGGTGTGCCTGGGTTGTGGCAGGTGACTGTGTTGCCGTCTCCGAGGTTGTAGGTGATGGAGGTGGATGTGGTGGTTGCGTTGA
>JAIRQE010000022.1 GCA_031256725.1 Propionibacteriaceae bacterium | reverse complement strand
TCAGTGAAGTACGCCGGATGTGGTGATGTGAATCTCAGCCGCCTCAGGCCATCAATTTCCCCCACAGACCTGAGAAGCTTGGCGAAAGCATCGTGATCCCCAAACTCAACACCATAAGTGTTAACATTTTGACCGAGCAGCGTCACCTCCTGGACTCCCTGATCGACCAGCATCCGTACCTCAGCCAAGATATCGGCTGGGTTTCTGTCAGTCTCCTTGCCGCGTACCGAAGGGACGATGCAGAAGGTACAAGTGTTGTTGCAACCCACGGAAATCGTAACCCATCCTGAATAGACTGACTCACGTCGACTTGGAAGGGTCGAAGGGAAGGTGACCAAGGAATCCATGATTTCAACCTGCGCCATCTTCTCCACACGAGCCTTCTCCAGGAGTACAGGCAGGTGTCCGATGTTGTGGGTGCCAAAGACCACGTCAACCCAGGGGGCCTTCCTCAAGACGAGATCCTTGTCCTTTTGAGCCATACATCCCCCGACTGCGATCTGCATCCTGGGATTCGCCTGTTTCTGGGGAGCAAGGTGCCCTAGATTGCCATAGAGGCGATTATCGGCATTCTCTCGTACCGAACAGGTATTGAAGACGACGAGGTCTGGATCAATTCCTTGAGGGGCTGGCACATAACCGGCCTCCTCCAAAAGCCCCGCGATACGCTCGGAGTCATGGACATTCATTTGGCAGCCATACGTAATGACTTGGTAGGTCAATAAATCATTCATCATCAGCGATGGTACCAAGCTCAGTCTCCTTCATGATCTGATGCACAGTTTTTTGAATAATCGAATAGGCAAATCCTCGCCTAGCCAACTGCGCTGAGAGCCTACGTTGAATGGTGGCCTGATCCTTCCCAGATAATCCACGAATCCTTCGTCGAGCAAAAGACAGAGCAATCTCAGCCTCAGTGTCCTCCACCTCATCGAGAGCTTGGGTAATACTTTCCACACTCACACCCTTAGCCACCAATTCTCGGCGCAATTTCATGGAAGAAACCATCTTCAGACTTCTCCTTGATCTGACCCACGCGCGCGCAAATTCAGCATCATTGAGTATCCCAACCTCAATGAAGCGAGCAACCACCTGATTGGCCAGATCCTCACAAACATGACGCTTCAACAAATCATCTTTAAGCTCAGCGCAGGATCGCATACGTACCTCCACTCTACGTAATGCGATCCTTCTCGCCTCTTCTAGATCAGTGATCTCATCTGAATGTGTAGTTGATCTCGATCTGGGAGTCGCCTCATTGTCTGCTGGTTCACCAGATCCACTATTGACACAGTTGCCTGCACCCGTTGGAGCCCCAGCAGAAGAAATGAGTTCACGCAATCCGGCGATGGTTGTCAACCGATCATCGTCACTCATCTCGGGAGACACGTTTAGAAGCTCACTTCCCCTGTCACAGGATCAACATCGTCAGGAACTGTCTGGCCCACACCAAAGGCTTCAAGGATCTTTGCTTCGATCTCTTGTGCAGTCTCTGGATGAGATTTCAGGAATCCACGAGCATTCTCCTTGCCTTGACCAAGTTGCTCACCCTCATAGGTAAACCAACTTCCAGCCTTGCGGATGATGCTCTGCTCGACACCCAGATCAATGAGGCTTCCCTCCCGGGAGATTCCCTCACCGTACAAAATATCGAACTCAGCTTGCTTGAAGGGAGGAGCGACCTTATTCTTCACAACCTTGACTCGGGTCCTGTTACCCACGGCCTCTGTTCCATCCTTGAGTCCTTCGATCCTGCGTACGTCTAGGCGTACAGAGGAGTAGAACTTCAGGGCACGCCCACCGGTTGTTGTTTCTGGTGAACCAAACATCACGCCGATCTTCTCACGCAACTGATTAATGAAAATCGCTGTTGTTCTCGCATTAGCCAGACCACCAGCCATCTTCCTCAGTGCCTGACTCATCAAACGAGCCTGCAAACCGACGTGAGAATCACCCATCTCTCCTTCGATCTCTGCTCGCGGAGTCAGAGCTGCCACAGAGTCGATCACAATCAACGCAAGGGCACCCGAACGAACCAAAGTATCGGCGATTTCTAGGGCCTGTTCCCCATTATCAGGCTGACTGACAAGCAATTCATCAGTGTTCACACCAAGTTTGGCTGCATATTCAGGATCAAGAGCATGCTCAGCGTCGATGAAGGCACAGATCCCACCGCCCATCTGGGCATTGGCGATCATATGCAAGGCCAAGGTGGTCTTACCACTGGATTCTGGCCCATAGATTTCAACGATACGCCCCCGGGGTATCCCTCCGATTCCTAGGGCAATATCCAAAGCAATCGAACCTGTTGGAATCACTTCAATTCCCTGATTGCTTCTCTCGCCAAGCTTCATAACGGAACCCTTGCCGTGTTGCTTCTCGATTTGCGCAAGGGCAGCTTCTAATGCCTTTTCACGATCAGTGGAGGCCATGTCGTACCTTTCTCTTCAGTGTTGTCTTCGACACTAGAACCATAGGATCAGCCTCAGACATTTTGCTGCTGAAAACAGAATCTGTGGATAACTTTCCACGCTGACCACTTTACCGAACATGTGTTCGAACGGACTACATAACTTCGGCGTGTCGTTACCTCAAGGATTCAGGGAGTTCCAATTGAGTCCAGACAGCTCGCCAGATGGTTTTGAAGTCTATCCCAGCAGTAATGGCTTCCCTCACAGATCGTCCACCCAAGTCTGACATCACCACGAGATCTGCCCAAGCGGGCGCATAATCAGACCCAAGAACCTCATTCATTCTCTCCCATAGCTCCGCCTCACGCATCAGGCAGCCATGCGATTCAATGGCACAACAGCATCAGTCTCATAGGCAAGCATTCGGGTGGCTGTTTCCCCAATCAACTCCCCCACACTGAGATCGAAGGCATCAGCAATGGAAGATAGCACCTCTGAGGAAGCCTCTTTTTGTCCTCTTTCTATCTCGGAGAGATACCCAAGAGAAACCTGAGCGTCAGCCGATACATCCCTCAAGGTACGCCCAGTGGTCAAACGAAGATCGCGAATAGTCTCCCCGATTGCTTCCCGAAGCAGTATCGTACGGCTGATAGTCATAGAACTATTCTACCGTGGCACCTTGAAGAATCCGGGTGGCTCTCACTCGGCGCGTCCCTGCTGGATAATCATGGATAGCAGCCACAAGGCGTGGCCAACCACCGCTGTACGTACGGCCTCACGATCTCCTTGTTCATGAAGAAGTTCACCTACACATCCTTGAGGGCCCTTCACTCCTACCCAGACAGTACCTGCCTCAATACCATCTAATGGTCCTGGCCCAGCCACCCCAGTCACACCGATGCCATAGTCTGCTCCACAGATCTCAGATGCAGATTCGGCCATAGCCACTCCAACCTCACGAGAGACCACACCGTGGGTTTCGATCAAACCAGAATCAATACCAGCCAGAGTAGTTTTTAGCGTCGTGGCATAGGTAATCATCCCACCTAGAACCACCTGCGAGGAACCTGGTACTGAGGTCAGTTCAGCACAGATCATTCCACCCGTAAGCGACTCACAGGTTGCCACTGTGGCACCTGCATCAACCAGGAGGTTGATCACCTCACCTGGCGTCGGGTTCATGTACCTCAGTCTCGGTAGAATCCTGACCATCAGCTTGGTTAGCAAGCCAGTTTTGACGAAGCTTCCATGCACCTATGCAATAGTTCACCCCAGAAACCACAGTCAGAATGAAGGCGATACCCATGGCGATCACTGCCACCCAGTGCAGGATCAGGCACACCCAGTACCACGCTTCCGGGATGAACGTCGCTTGCGTGGCATCAATCGAGGCATTCATGTGGAGAACAAAGGGAGCAAGCAATCCCACAAGTGCAATGGTTTGGAAGAGGGTCTTCATCTTGCCAAGTTTGTCGGCTGCTTGTACTCCGTACTTGACGATCATGAATCTCATAATCGTGATCCCCCACTCGCGTATGAGAATGATGATGGTGACCCACCACCACAGTTCACCCAAGATCGACAGACCAATCATGGCCATTCCTGTGATGGCTTTATCGGCGATGGGATCCCACAGCTTACCGAAATCGGTAATAAGCCCCTTCTTTCGAGCAATTGCCCCGTCAGCTAGATCAGTAAGAAGAGCAACAATGAAAACCGCTGTAGTAATCCAGCGCCATGTCATGTCATGGGGGTGAGCGAGGAGCATCCACGCAAATACAGGAACAACTGCCAGCCTCAACACTGTCAAAGCGTTGGGAAGGTTGACAACAGGGACAACTTTGTCAGACTCTGTCATGGTCTCTCACTCTTATCGCAGGCTTATCTAGATGAGAAGGATTGCATAGCAGTGGCACGTACAGTGAGCCAACCCCTAGTCAACACAAGGTCCCTCCCTCTAGAGGCAATCATACACTTCGATCTGCCAGTCAACTCCATCAGTATCAACGATTCGCCCACTAAGGATCTCTCCCCTAGGGTACTCTGCCCCAGCTATGTAGCACTGACCATCTTCGGGGCCTTGTTGCTGCGATCTCCCTTGACTCTCACCAGAGGCGACCTCCTCAATCAGGACTTTCACCTCGTTGCCCACACGATCTTCGGCTCTCATCGCAGTGACAGTATCCGCAAATTCTCTCAAGGCCACCTCTCGAGCATGGATCTCATCCTCATCCACATGTCCATCAAGACCTGCTGCTTCGGTACCTTCCTCATCGGAATATCCGAAAACCCCCACAGCATCCAACCCAGCCTCACCAATGAACTGTGTCAGGATCTCATAGTCGGTTTCAGTCTCTCCAGGAAAACCAACAATGACATTGGTACGTATCCCCGCATCAGGCATGATCTGCCTTACCTGGTCAATAAGACCAAGGAAGGTCTCGGCATCACCAAAGCGGCGCATCCTCCTCAGAACAGACCCCGAAGCATGTTGGAAAGGAAGATCAAAATAGGGAACGACCTTTGGTGTTGAAGCGATCGCTTCAATGAGGGAGGGTCGTACCTCTGCTGGTTGAAGATAACTCAGTCGAATCCATTCAATGGCCTCCACCAAAGACAATTGGGCGATAAGGGATTCCAGAGCACCTGACCCAATGTCTTTCCCATAGGAAGTTGTGTTCTCACTTACAAGGAAGAGTTCTTTAACCGACTGGCCTGCCAGCCATTGTGCCTCATGAAGGATATCCTCAGGCCTACGCGATTGAAAGGATCCCCGGAAACTTGGGATCGAGCAGAAGGCACAGCGCCGATCACATCCACTGGCGATCTTCAACGGCGCACTAGGAGAGTTATTCAACCTCACACGTTGCGAGGGTACCCAGGGTGGTCCATGATGGTCAACCCGTTGAATGGGGGCTATCGGCAGCAATTGCCGACGATCTGTTGGCGTGTGCGCTTGAATACGTCCACCAGTTACAAGGTTTCGTACCGTCGAAGCTATGTCATCGTAGCCATCAAAACCGATAATGGCATCCCCTTCAGGCAGACTTGAGGCGAGTTCTTGCCCGTACCTCTCGGCCATACACCCAGCAACAACCACTGTGGGCTTGTGACCAGTGGCCTGTGTCGATGTGGAGAATATCTCCTCTAGGGATTCCATTTTGGCGGCCTCAATGAACCCACAGGTGTTCACCACGATGACTCGGGCATCGTCACGAGAGTCAGTCAACGTAAATCCGCCAGCCAAGAATCGGGCGGCTAACTCCTCGGAGTCAACTTCATTTCGAGCACACCCCAAGGAGACGATGTGAACAGGTACAAGGTCGCGAGTTTGAGTCAAATCATCCCCCAAGGCTGGCGAGTACCTCGTCGAGCTGATCTGGGGTTACCAGGACCTCGCGAGGTTTGGAACCCTCCGAAGGCCCAACAACTCCCCTTGTTTCTAAAATGTCCATAAGCCTCCCTGCCTTGGCGAAACCCACACGAAGTTTGCGCTGAAGCATGGATGTGGACCCCAATTGAAGATTTACAACCAGACGAGCAGCCTCAACAACCAGATCAAGATCGTCACCGATATCTTCTGCTACTGCCTTATTTGAAGAAGCCACATCAGCAATGTCCTCACGGTACTGAGGTTGTACCTGGTTGGAGACCATCTCCACAACGGCACTAATCTCTTCCTCGCTGACCCATGCCCCCTGCACCCTGATAGGCCGTGATGCATCCTGGGGAACGAACAATCCGTCACCCTTGCCGACTAGTTTCTCAGCCCCAGCTTGGTCAAGAATGACCCGTGAATCTGTCATCGATGCCGTAGCGAAAGCCAAGCGAGAGGGTACATTCGCCTTAATCAAACCGGTGACCACACTGACTGAGGGGCGCTGTGTTGCAAGAACAAGGTGGATTCCAGCAGCCCTCGCCAACTGGGTGATCCTCACAATAGAGTCTTCAACATCCCTAGGAGCAACCATCATCAGATCCGCAAGCTCGTCAACCACAACCAAAAGATAGGGATAGGGGCCGATCTCACGCTCGCTACCAGGAAGGGGTTTGACCTTTCCAGCACGTACATCACGGTTGAAATCGTTGATGTGACGGTACCCAAACTCCGCGAGATCGTTGTACCTCATATCCATCTCTTTCACCACCCATTGGAGGGCCTCGGCGGCCTTCTTCGCAGTTGTGATGATAGGGGTAATCAGGTGTGGAATCCCCTGATAATGGTTCAACTCAACCCTCTTCGGATCGACGAGAAGGAGACGTACCTCGTCAGGGGTAGCCCTCATGAGAATGGAGACCAGCATTGAGTTAATGAAGCTTGATTTACCTGAGCCAGTGGTACCAGCAACCAAGAGGTGTGGCATTGTGGAGAGGTTAGCAACAACGAACCCGCCTTCCACATCCTTGCCAAGTGCCACAGTCAGAGGGTGATCATCCGCACGAGCAATCTGTGATCTGAGAACATCCCCCAAGGAAACAATCTCCTTGTCAGTATTGGGGATCTCCACACCAACAGCCGATTTCCCCGGGATAGGAGACAGGATACGAACATCTGCTGAGGCAACGGCATAGGCGATGTTCTTGGACAGAGCAGTTACCTTCTCCACCCTGACCCCTGTTCCCAGCTCCACTTCATACCGAGTCACTGTGGGGCCTCGGGTATATCCCGTCACCTCGGCATCAATCTCAAACTCATTGAGGAGTTCCTGGAGGGATTGTACGACCATATCCGAGGCATGGGTACGTGACTGAGCCACTGATCCAGAGCGCAACAACGAGGGGGAAGGCAGGTGGTAGACCATGCCTTCAGCCAACACCGGATCCTGGCGTAGAGGTCCGGTATGTTCGGGTTCAGCCACCTTCTTCACAGGGGTACGCCGTGGAGCCTTGGGTGCTGGCTCATTCACCCCCGGTTCAACGAAGACTGTTGCAGATTCCTCAGTATTCCGATCAACAACAGCAGTAACTTCCGAGTCTTCCACAATAAGGGTTCTCGAAAAGAGCAGTTTTTGTACCCATGCTGTTGCCTCAGTAATAATCTGGGACAGCGGCTTGCCGATAATGAGGATGATTCCGAAGATAGTTACCAGAGCCAACAGGGGTGCAGCCACCCAAACCGACAAAGGATCAGCCAACAATGATGAAATAACGTAGCCAAGGATTCCGCCTGCTGCTCGTACCGAATCCATATCTGCGGGACGCGGAAGTCCACAGGCAATGTGAAGTAAGCCCAGACAGCCCAGGCCCACTGCAATCCAGCCGAAAACTAAACGGCCACCACCAGCTTTGCGGCGGTTAAGCAGGATAAGTACTCCAGAAATCAGAACAACAAGAGGGATAGCGTAGGCGCCAATCCCAAAGACTGTTGTGATACCGATTCGGATACCTGCACCAACTGCGCCTGGGAGTTGGAACCAGAAGGTAGCACCCACGACGATTGCTACAGCAACCATGAAGAGTCCGAGGCCGTCACGGCGGATTCCAGGATCAATCTCTTTGGTACTATTCCCGATGCTTCGTACGAGTGAGCCGAGGCCCCTAGCCATAGCATTCCATGCTGAAGAGATCCCCTGACCTAGGACTGGTACAACCCCTCGCGGCTGCTTCTTCCTTGTAGTTTTAGCAGTTTTCGCGGGAGTTTTCGATGGTGTCTTTGATCTGGGGGCACGTGTATTAGTTGATGAAGCCCGGCTCGCCATATCCGCGAGACTACGCCATAGCGGTCCTGGTTAGGGTACTCCCACGCCGCGAAGACCTCAGAAATGGGTCCAACCGCGTTCGCCGACCCACTGCTCGCCATCAAGATAGACCCCAGGATCACGACCAGTGAGCGGTTCGACTCGACCAATGACAGTCCAGGATTGAGGGACTTGACCTAGGGAGAAGGTACCCACCAAAGCATGATCCTCACCACCTGCCAGGAGGAACTCCATAGGGTTCTTTCCTGTAGCTTGGGCCACAGCCGCGAGTGGTTCTGCAATGGGAAGGGCTTTCGAGTCGAGATCCATGATGACCGACGACCTACGAGCAATATGACCCAGGTCAGCCACCAAGCCATCCGAGGTGTCAATCAGTGAACTAGCCCCATTTCGTGCAGCTTCGATCCCTGCACCATAAGCCACTTTAGGGACTTGATAGGCTGAGACAACAGCACGAGGCGAACGAAAACCCCTTGACAGAACAGCTAACCCTGCCGAGGCCCATCCCAAGCGTCCCTTGTAGGCAATGAGGTCCCCTGCTTGGGCTCCCCCACGATGGATCACGGAGCGACCCCTGGTTTCACCCATTGCTGTGACAGCCACAGAAATCATGGAAGCAGATGAGAGGTCACCACCCACAAGGCATACATTGGCTGCCTCGCACTCTGAGGTGACACCCTCCATAAACTTATCGATCCACGAAACCTCAGTTATTGATGGTAGGGACAAGGCAACCACAACAGCGGTGGGAATAGCCCCCATAGCTTCAATATCGCCAACCCCTGCTGCAATACAGCGGCGACCCACATCCGAGGGGGAACACCAATCCATCCGAAAATGAACATTCTCGTTCATGACATCGGTGGATACCACCAAGGAGCCATCCACGCTGACCACAGCTGCATCATCCCCGGGACCAACGCTCACCCCAGGTCCTCTAACAAGACCTTTCGTGATCCGGTCAATGATTGGAAATTCACCAACCTCAGCAAGAGTCGCATTCATACCGGTCAGCCTAATGCCACAATCAACTCCCTCAGCGGCAAAACCCCGAGGGAGCATCAGTTACCATTTAGTCTTCGATCATAGCTGGCAGGGTCTGTGGCTTGAAGGCTGGGCGACCTGCTTCGTACTGGGAAATCTCACTGTCATCCTGGAGGGTGAGCGAAATATCATCCAAGCCATTGAGAAGACGGTAGCGAGTGTACTCATCAATTGCGAAGGTGTAGGTCTTCTCCCCCGCTGTGATGGTTGTCTTGTCCAGATCCACAGTGAGTTCAAGACCCGGGGTAGCCTCCAAGGCATCCCAGATCTCTTCGACATATTCCTCATCCAAGATCGCGGTTACTAAGCCCGCTTTCCCTGAGTTTCCTTTGAAGATGTCTGCAAACCGTGAACAGATCACGACTTTGAACCCATAGTCCATCAGAGCCCACACTGCGTGTTCACGTGAGGAGCCTGTACCGAAATCTGGGCCTGCGACGAGAATGGATCCACCACTATAGGGCTCGGTGTTCAAGATGAACTCAGGGTCATTTCTCCATGCGCTAAAGAGTCCGTCCTCGAATCCTGTACGAGTGACCCTCTTGAGGTAGACAGCTGGAATGATCTGGTCGGTATCTACGTTGGATCGACGCAGGGGTACACCAATTCCGGTGTGGTTAGTGAACTTCTCCATGATGGTCTCCTCACAGATCACTCAGGTCAGCCAAGTGGCCCTTCAGGGCAGTGGCGGCGGCTACAACAGGTGACACCAGATGGGTACGTCCACCCTTGCCCTGGCGTCCTTCAAAGTTACGGTTCGAGGTCGAGGCTGATCTTTCTCCAGGACTCAAGGTGTCTGGATTCATTCCTAGACACATTGAACACCCGGCTTCACGCCATTCGGCCCCAGCATCAATGAAAACCTTGTCGAGGCCCTCCTTCATGGCTTGGAGACGTACCCGAGCGGACCCTGGTACAACCAGCATCCTCAACGAGTCCGCAATCCTCTTGCCTTGAAGAATCTCAGCAGCCTGTCTGAGGTCTTCGATACGTCCATTGGTACATGACCCCAAGAAAACCGTGTCGATGGCAATCTGGCGCATGGGGGTACCAGCTTCTAGGCCCATGTATTCAAGAGCGCGTTGTGCTGCTGCTTTATCGACGGGGTCAGTGAAGCTGTCGGGTGATGGTACCTCATCCCCAATGCCGACTCCCTGTCCAGGGTTTGTGCCCCATGTGACGAAGGGGGTCAGAGTGGACGCATCAATGATGACTTCGCGATCAAAGATGGCGTCTGGATCAGAGGTGAGTGTTGACCAATAAGCGACAGCCTCATCCCACAATGCTCCTGATGGGGCATGGGGACGACCCTTGAGATAGGCAAAGGTGGTCTCATCTGGAGCCACGATCCCAGCTCGTGCTCCCCATTCGATACTCATATTGCAGATCGTCATGCGGGCTTCCATGGACATCTTTTCGATGGTGTCACCACGGTATTCTGCGACGAATCCAGCACCACCGCCTGTACCCACTCGAGAAATATGGGTCAAGATGAGGTCCTTGGCGGTGACTCCGTCGGGGAGAGTCCCATTCACGGTGACCGCCATGGTCTTTGGTTTCGCCTGTGGGAGGGTCTGGGTCGCGAGTACGTGCTCGACCTCGGAGGTACCAATACCAAAGGCCAAAGCCCCAAAGGCACCATGGGTTGAGGTATGGGAGTCACCGCAGACTACAGTCATTCCAGGCTGGGTGAGGCCTAGTTGAGGCCCAATGATGTGAACAACACCTTGGTCCTTGTCACCCAAAGAGTGGATACGAATCCCAAACTCTTCTGCATTCTTTCTCAGGGTATCGACTTGAAGACGAGAAACAGGGTCAGCAATAGGTGTCATGATATTCAGGGTCGGCGTATTGTGATCCTCGGTGGCGAGGGTCAGATCCGTACGACGAACCTTTCGTCCAGCTAATCTCAACCCGTCGAAGGCTTGAGGACTGGTCACTTCATGAACCAGGTGCAGGTCGATATAGAG
The DNA here is from genome assembly GCA_031256725.1 of Propionibacteriaceae bacterium. GTDB lineage: Bacteria > Actinomycetota > Actinomycetes > Propionibacteriales > Propionibacteriaceae > WQYJ01. The sequence continues at coordinate 7,130 of JAIRQE010000022.1, read as the reverse complement.
CAGGTCTGGGGTTCCATCTGAACCTGCTTTAACGACATGGTCATCCCACAGTTTTTGGCTTAATGTACGCGGCATGACTCTCCTTTCTCTGCGTCTTCTCCAATCCAACTAGACTTCTCACATAGTAAGACTGTAGTATCAGCATATGGACATTTCTTCCGGTGTTGGCGTTCTCGACAAAGCCGCCGTTGTACTGACTGCTCTTGAGTCAGGACCAATGACCCTCGCTGGTCTCGTATCAGTCACAGGGCTTGCCCGCCCCACTGCTCACCGTCTTGCAGTAGCCCTTGAGTATCACCGCCTCGTTGGCAGGGATCTTAACGGTCGATTTGTACTTGGCCCCCGGCTTGGCGAACTCGCCCAATCAGCTGGCGAGGACCGACTTCTCGCAACCGCTGGTCCTATTCTCTCACGTTTACGCGACATTACGGGCGAATCTTCCCAACTCTTCCGTCGTCAAGGGGATATTCGCATCTGCGTGGCAGGTTCCGAACGTCCAGCAGGCCTGCGTGACACTGTACCCGTAGGTTCACAGTTGTCGATGAAAGCCGGTTCCGCAGCCCATGTTCTTCTAGCGTGGGAGGAGCCTGAGCGCATCCAGCGTGGGCTCACACAGGCCCATTTCACTGCTGAAACTCTCGCCACGGTACGCCATCGTGGTTGGGCTCAATCTGTGTCGGAAAGGGAGCCTGGAGTTGCATCCGTGTCTGCACCGGTACGATCCCCTGGAGGCAAAATCATTGCAGCAGTGTCCGTGTCTGGACCCATCGAACGTTTGACCCGATCACCTGGTCGCCTTCATGCGCCAGCCGTTGTCGCCGCAGCAGAAAAACTCTCATCGGTTCTGCGCCGTACAAACGGAAAAGAGTGACTGCATTCCACGACTAAGAGGCACATCCCTAGGCAAACGTGCTAGTTTGTCCCTATGAGTCTTGAGAAAGTCTTTTTCGGGTTCTTTGTCCTGTTTGCAGCCACATTGAACTTCGGTTTCTTCCTCGGCGACATCGGGGATCCCAGTGTTCATTCATCAATTGAACTCTATGCAGCCATTGTTGTGGGTCTGGTCGCCACTGTCCTAAAACTGGGTGATCGTACCCAGATCGGCGCGATCCATCTCGCCACATCCTTGGTTGCCATGATCCAGCTCATTGCTGCTGCTGTGGTTTATACCATCGCACAGGCGACAATGGATCCCGTCCCTCGAAACATGGTGGCCGTTACCGTCTCCCTATCCGGGGGTGCTCTTCTGGCAAACATCGTCTCGGTGATTCTTCTGGTCATTGAGACCTCATCATTCCGTCGACGCTAATGTCACCGACTAGACGTCGACGGCGTCGAAACTTATCGATCCGTACCACTCAGCTCCAGGCCGCCCAAGTAGCAATCCCTACAGAGATTCCTAACACGACAGCGGTTTTTATCGCCCTGAGAAGGGTACGTACCCCCCTGCTGACCATCATCACTATCATGACTGTTGGGATCACTGGGTTGGCACTCATGCCGGGAATCCCCCAGCCGGATGGTTCATCAGGACGTTTGAGTGGTTTTGAGGCCTTCTACGTCTTCTCCACGACAGCAACAACAATCGGTTTCGGTGAGATCCCCCACGAGTTTTCGATTTACCAGCGTTGGTGGGTTGTTTTCTTTGTGTACCTCTCTGTCATCGGGTGGGCATATATGCTTGCTCGGGTCATGTCGTTGATGCAGGATTCGGCCTTCCAGTCAGCGAGGGCAGCCCAGTCTGTACGACATACCATCTCCCATATGCGACAGCCCTTCACCATCATCGCTGGGTACGGTTTCACTGGTCGTACAGTAGCCAAATCCCTTGACCGCTTAGGACGAAGGATTGTCGTCATTGATGATAAGGCTCCCCCTATTGAGCGCCTGGCAACAGATATGCTCAGTCAGGAGGTACCTGGGATTTGTGGGGATGCCTGCAACCCTTCGACCCTGGGTTTGGCTGGTCTTGATCACCCCGACTGTGAGGCTGTCCTAGCGATGACCGGCAATGAGGAAGCCAATCTGCAAATCGTCATGAGTTGCTCCCTGCTGCGCCCAGAACTTCCAGTGATTGCGCGGGCCTCAACTCGGCGTACCGCAGAGGCCATGGCTGACTTTGACCCACAGGCTATCATTAACCCCTTTGATGAGTTTGGAAACCTGCTTGTACTGTCGTTGAAACACCCCTATACCTTCAGGCTGATCACCTGGCTCATTGCCGAAGAGGGTACTCCCCTGCCACCCATTCCACCCCGCGTTCAGGTTGATAATTGGCTGGTGGTTGCTGATGGTGCCTTCGGTGAAGAGATCGCCCGTGATCTTCGAGCAGAAGGGTTCGAAGTTAGGATTGATGATCCCACTCACGACCATGATTTCACCGGAATCCAAGCAGTGATCGCTGGCGCGCAGTCAGATACCTTGAACCTTGCTCTTGCTGCCCACTTGCGTCATATCCATCCTGAGATCTTTCTGACGGTACGCCAACACGCCCACTCTCGATTGCCTCTCCTTGATGCCTTTGTCCCGGATTTCTCTTTTTTCCCTCCCCAACTCATCGCCCAGCAGGCTGTTGCCAATCTGATCACCCCTCGGTTCTGGGAGTTCATCCTTGACCTCATGCATACTGATGATGGTCTGTGCCAAAAACTCACCAACCGCCTCGTTGATCGAGTCGGTCCGAATACTCCCCGAGCGGTGAAAATGGTGATCTCGGACAAGCAGACTCCCTCAGTGGAAAGATGGCTCCATCATCGTCAGATCACTTTGGGTACCCTCTTCAAATCAGCACAGGATTCCACCCAGAATATTGCGGCCATGGCACTGGTCGTCATCCGTGGAGATGAGGTCTTCACACTTCCTGAAGACGACTTCACTCTGCAATTGGGTGATGAGGTGGTCATGGTGGGTACCCATGATGCCTTTGATGAGCAAAGCGAAGCCCTCTACGACGACTCAACCCTCTTCTATACGGTCACAGGACGGGATATCCCCACATCGCAAGCCTGGCGACGCCTCACTGGACATCGATGGAAGGATGAGTTTCCACTCCCCGACGAGGGAGATGCCACGGGAGGTACATCACAGCCCACAAAACCGACAAAATAATGGATAACAAGGGAATATAGAAGCCTCCCGCGATTTTTTGAATGGGTTCAAGTGGAGATCCAGGTGCGGCTGTGGCTAAGAACCAAAAGTTCGTACCCATGGCGTTATTGACGATCAGGGAGGCACCCACGAAGACTGCCATGATGATCAATACCATCCACAGGTTTCTCGCACTTGGCCTGAACTCTTTGGAAACCAGAAGCATCAGAGCATAAGCGAAGAGGAAGGCATGAACCACAAAAGACTGCCAAGTGAAGATATTGATGATGGGTTGGTTGGCCCAGTCAGGAAAGAGCAGTGCACATAGTGGACCCCAGGTACCCACAGCATAGATGAACTCTCGGCACCAGGAATTCGGTTTGAAAGCATCGATAGCCACGCAGAATGTGGCAATAGCACAGGCATGAAGAGGAAGAATCGCTGGGGTATAGATTCCTAAAACAATAAAGGCTCCCTGGCGTAGTACCAATTCAAGGAAGAGAACAAAGATGCCTATAGCTAACCTGATGAGGTGACGCCGATCCGTATTTGCCTTGGTGTAGATCCATACGATGGTGGCGATAATCACTGCCAGAACGGTGAGCATCACCAGGTGAGAGGTTGTAAACAACCCAAAACCAAGTTCTGGTGGTGCATCGACAGGGGAGGTCCAAAAGTACTTAAACCAGTCATTCATGTAGCCAACTGTAGAGCTAATCAGACCAAGCCACAAAGTAATTGGTGTCACAATAGCGACAGTCACTCTTCGAGGCGGTATCCCAAACCTCGTACAGTGATCAGACGACGAGGCTCATCAGGATCCTCCTCGATTTTGGCGCGCAGACGTCGTACATGGACATCAAGTGTCTTGGTGTCTCCGTAGTAATCCGACCCCCACACTCGCTCAATGATCTGGCGACGAGTCAACACGCGACCCACATTACGCATCAGGAGTTCAAGAAGCTCAAACTCTCGTAGGGGCATCTCGACTTTGTTCCCATTGACCTTCACCCGATGGCGTTCCACATCCATTTCGAGACTGCCCGACACCAGCACGGTGTTTTCCGGCTCCCCTGCACGATGGCGACGCAGTACCGAGCGCAGCCGAGCCAGCAACTCTGGAGTCGAGAAAGGCTTTGTCACATAATCATCTGCGCCAGATTCGAGACCCACGACCACATTGGCCTCCCCCACTTTTGCGGTCAGCATGATGATGGGTACATCCGAGGTTAAACGAATCCTTCGACAAACGTCGATCCCAGAGAGCTCGGGAATCATCAGGTCGAGGAGGATAATGTCTGGAGGATTGTTCTCAAACTCGGTGAGGGCTGTGAGACCATCTGAGACTGTCCGAACTTCATATCCTTCGCGGGTAAGCAAATAAGCCAGGGTTTCGCGTACATCATCGGAATCTTCCACCAATAACAAACTCGGCATTAGTCTTTCCTCTCCTCATGATCCTCGTTGCTCGCAATAGGCAGGGTCAGCGTGAAGGTCGATCCTGACCCTATCTGCGAATCCACGCTCACATTTCCACCATGTGACAAGGCAGTATGTTTAACAATAGCGAGTCCGAGCCCGGTACCTCCAACTCTGTGGGACCTGGCCTCGTCGGTACGATAGAACCTCTCAAAGATCCTCTCCTGATCAGCTGTATCAATACCTATTCCCATATCGATCACACTGATAGAGATGATACCTTCCTCCTCGCCTTTCTGTGAAGTCACAGTAACCCTGGATCCCTTAGGCGAATAGTAGATGGCATTAGAGAGAAGGTTTTCCAGGGCTGAAACAAGGGATTCCTCATCCCCCAGCACATGAGCCTCAACCCGCTTCTTGGTCTTGAGCTTCACACCCTTACCCCGGGCAGTCTCCAGGGCCTGGAAGACTGCTTTGTCAACGAGATCACTGACATGAATTCTGGTCAGTGGCTGGGTTGTTTGGGGATCCTGAGCGTGAGCGAGGGCCAGCATCCCATCGGCTAAGCGTTCCAATCTCTTCGCCACATTGGCTAGTCTCTGCGAGAAATGCTCAACCGCTGCTTGATCTCCTGAACAGGATTTGAGCGCCTGAGCGATAAGCCCAACTGAGGTAACAGGGGTACGAAGTTCATGTCCGATATTGGACACGAAATCACGACGGATTTGTATCGCCTTCACCTCATCTGTGCGATCTATGACTGTGACCAGAATCCAACGTGACTCCACAACCTCAGCTTGCAGGACAACCTCTTGAAAGGGGCCCAGATTCGTCAGTTGGCAGGAGCGAGCCACATGTTCGCGAGACTTCCAAGCCTCCTTAGCAACCGCAACCAAGTCAGGATTTGTTAAGACACCTGAGTCCTGAAAAATGAGCGACTTCGCCAATGGTGATGCATAAACAATCTTGCCTCTCTTGGTGAGAAGCACACTAAAACCCCCGAAGGCTCGTACAGCAGCAATAATGTGGCCGAGGGCCTTCTTGGTGCCGCGCTGACTCGGGTAGCTCATGCCCCTACTGTAGCCCACGAGGAACCTTAATTATCCGAAGCGCCCAGCGACGTAGTCTTCTGTCGCCTTCTCATCAGGATTCGAGAAGATCTTTTCAGTATCCGCATATTCAACGAGACGACCGGGCTCGCCTGTACCGTCCACTGTGAAGAAGGCGGTCTTGTCGGAGACTCGAGCGGCCTGTTGCATGTTGTGGGTAACAATCACGACGGTGTAGTCGCGACGCAGATTCAACATGAGGTCTTCGATGGCTGCTGTGGAGATCGGGTCGAGTGCTGAACAGGGTTCGTCCATCAAGATCACATCAGGTTCGACCGCAATCACTCGTGCGATGCACAGGCGCTGCTGCTGGCCACCAGACAAGGAGGCTCCAGGCTTGTTCAGTCGATCCTTCACCGAATCCCAGAGGTTCGCTGCACGAAGGGAGAGTTCGACAACATCATCGGCATCCGACTTGTTCAAGCGTCGATGCTGGAGCTTGATCCCTGAGAGAACGTTCTCGCGAATCGACATCGTGGGGAAAGGATTAGGCCTTTGGAAGACCATACCGATCTTGCGACGGACATTAACTGGGTCAATGCGAGGATCATAAAGATCAATTCCAGCAAGACGTATTGAGCCTTGTACTGTGGCTCCTGGAGTCACCTCATGCATACGGTTGATCGTACGAAGCAGGGTGGACTTCCCACAGCCTGATGGGCCGATGAAGGCCGTGACAGCCCTCGGTTCGATACTCAAGGAGATGTCTGACAGTGCCAGGAAGTCTCCGTATTTTGCTGAGAGTCCCACCACTGCGAGGCGCTGGGCTGCGTTCTGCGCCAGTGTGAGGCTGTCTGTAATCATGTCGGTCATGAGAGTTCTTTCTGCTTATCGTTTGGAAGTTTTGGGGCTCAGGAAGTGGGCAACCACCCTGGATGCCATGTTAAAGATCAGGACAATGGCTATGAGTACGAGTGCTGCTGTCCAGGCGCGATTGTCATAGGCCTCAGAGTTAGCACCCTTGTTCTGCCATTGGGAGTAGATGTACACCGGGAGGGTGGACATTCGGCCATCGAAGAGGTTGCGATTCATAGAATCCGTAAACCCTGCGACGAGGAGAAGGGGTGCTGTTTCACCAATAATTCGACATACACCAAGCATTACTCCTGCCAGGATTCCCGACATGGAGGTTGGGAGTACAACCGAGGTGACGGTTTTGTACTTCGGTGCACCCAAAGCCATGGAGGCCTCCCTGAGGTCCTCTGGTACAAGGATGAGCATCTCTTCACTGGACTTAATCACGACAGGAATCATGAGAAGTGACAAAGCGATGGCACCTGCGATTCCAGCACGGGCTCCAGGACCCACAAAGATCACGATGAGTGCATAAGCGAAGAGACCTGCCACGATTGAGGGTATCCCGGTCATCACATCCGTGAGGAAACGAATGAGTTTCGGCACTGCACCTCGCCCATATTCAACGAGATAGATCGCGGTACCCACACCGATGGGTACGGAGATGATGACGGCGGCAAGAGTGATCAGGGCAGTGCCCGTGATGGCGTGAATGGCTCC